>NZ_JBHYJA010000037.1:0-104749 GCF_042740355.1 Streptomyces sp. NPDC059010 | reverse complement strand
CCCCGGGGGCGGCCCGCGGGACATCGGGCGGCCCGCCCTCGGCGTGAGGCACCGATCAGAACAGCAGGCCGCCGACGTACGGGGCGTTCTGCTGCTGGTTGACCGTGGCCGTGTCGCAAGCCGCGTAGTGCGAGTTCGGCGCGGCCACGCCGCCGAGGACGGCACCGTTGGACCACGGGGCCAGGCAGCGGGCGTCGAGGAGGGCGCCGTTGACGACGGCGATCCCCTGCTGCGGTTCGTTCACGACGACCGGGGCCGACGAGAAGCCGCTACCGCCCTTGACGGTGGTGGTGTCGTTGTCCGCGGCGGCGGTGCCGCCGGCCGCGAGGACGATACCCGCGGCGATGGCGGAAATGGCCGTAACCTTGTTACGCATGAGCTGAGCCTTTCCGGGCTGCGTATGGGGGTTACCTGCTCCGAATTGCTCGGATCAGGAGTCAGAACAGCAAGCCGCCCTTGTAACCGGCGTTCTGCTGCTGGTTGACAGTGGCGGTGTCGCACGCGGCGTAGTGCGAGTTCGGTGCGACGACGCCGGCGAGGACGGCCCCGTTCGACCACGGCGCGGCACAGCGGAGGTCTACGACCGTGCCGTTGGCGACGAGGAGCCCCTGCTGGGGGGCGTTCACGACGACAGGGGACTGCGAGAAGCCACTACCACCCTTCACGGTGGTGGTGTTGCTGTCCGCAGCGGCGGTACCACCAGCCGCGAGGGCGATACCGGCCGCGAGGGCAGAGATGGCCGTAACCTTGTTACGCATGTTTGCGCCTTTCAGGGCTGCGTTGGGGGATTAACCTGCTGCCGAATCACTCGGAGCAGAAGGTCAGAACAGCAGGCCGCCGACGTACGGGGCGTTCTGCTGCTGGTTGACCGTGGCCGTGTCGCACGCGGCGTAGTGCGAGTTGGGCGCGGGGACGCCGCCGAGGACGGCACCGTTGGACCACGGGGCCAGGCAACGACCGTCGACAAGGCTGCCGTTGAGGACGACAACACCCTGCTGGGGCTCGTTGACGACGACCGGAGCCGACGAGAAGCCAGTACCCCCGGTGACGGTGGTCTTGTTGCCACCGTTGGTGCCGGTGCCGCCGCCGTTGCCAGTTCCGCCGCCGTAGCCACCGGCGGAGGCGATGCCGGCGGTGCTGATGACGGTGCTGAGGGCGAGGGCCGTGATGACCGCGAACTTCCTGGGCAACTCGGTTCCTTCCTGAATTCACGGTTGCGCACGCTTACGAAAAGGAAACCCGTATATGCATGCATAAGTCACGGCGGGAACATTCAAACCTGGGCAGATTCCATCGGATGGCGCAACCTTACGTGCCCGAAATCCGTGTGGAGTTCCGGGGGAGACATGCATCCGGCCCACCGGCAGGGTGCGGGCCGGTGGGCCGGAGTGTGGTTCGCGGGTGCCGAGAACCGGATCAGAGTGTCAGAATTCTGGGGCCAGAGACTTGTACGGTTGCCGCGTCGTCACTGGGACTTGGGAAGGAAGGAGCCGATGCCGGACGCGGTCGGCGCCTTCAAAGGGTGGACCTGGACGGAACCGCTTCCGATCGCGTTCTTCACCGGAATCGTGGGCCGCTTGGCGGCATCCGGGTCCATTCCGTCCAGGTACACGCCGGACATTCCCACGGCACTCTTGCTGTTCTTGTCGAACGCGCTGCCCTTCGCGACCCCGCCATCGCGGGCCAGCCGCGTCACGGTGTCGGCCGCGGGCAGGATCGCCGGGCTCACCTTGGTCGGGGACATGAGCCCGAGCGGGCTGGTGGAGATTCCCGAACCTCCCGTGGCGGCCACCGCAGCCGCGGCGGAGCCGCCCACAAGACCCGCACCGATGGCCAATGCCGCAGTGGTGAAAACTGCCTTCTTCATGATTCACCTCGCTGGAAAGTACCTCTGATCCGACGGTTGGAGAACATAGCAGTCCAAGGCCCCTGTAAAAGCGACGCGTTGCTCCATACGTGTGAAAGTAGCGGGAGTGAAGAATGGAATGCACAGAGGCATTCGGAGGGATTGGCATCTGGTCGGCGAATCGATTGATCGTATGGTGCACCCGGCCCAATTCGATCGCCTGAACGAGCTGTATAGGGCATGAATTGGGAAATGTGGCAGGTGGCCTACCCTCGCCGCCATGACCATCGACACCGCCACGTACACGCCGACTTGGTCGGAGGAGTTCGACGCCCCGATCGCCTGGGGCGCCAAATGGGTCGGCGACCGGTCCAGCGCCTACCGCTACGGCGATCACAACCCGGACGACGACAAACTCGACTGGCTCGACCCCGCCTGTGTGACCGTCGCGAACGGGGTGGCCGTCTTCACCGCCACCCCGGCCGGCCGCACCCTTGAGAACGGCCGCCCCGCCTGGCGCACCGGGCTGCTCACCACCGAGTACTCCGCCGAGGGCTTCCAGGTGCGCACCGGCGACCACGTCGAGACCCGCGTCAGACTGCCCTCGGCCACCGGGGCCTGGCCGGCGCTGTGGACCTGGAAGGACGGCGCGAACGAGATCGACTCCTTCGAGTACCACCCGGACAACCCCGACCTGCTGGAGCTGTCCAACCACGTCACCTGCTCCCCGGCCTCCTCGGCGTACCACACCGACGCCGGCGCGATCGGCCCCGACCGGTGGGTGACCATCGGCACCCGCTACGGCGCCCGGTGCGTCGACTGGTACGTCAACGGCGACCACGTCCACTCCGACGGCACCGGCGTCGGCACCGACTGGTCGGCGTACCTGATCCTGAACCTGTCGCTCAGCGCCGGCGAACACCACCCGGCCCCCTGCGCCCCGGAGCCGGTCACGTTCGCCGTCGACCACCTCCGTGTCTACCGCGAGGCCGACCGATGGTGACCCCGACTCCGCCCCCGGACCCGGCCCCGACCCCGGCCCAGGACCCACCCCCATCCCGTGCCTTCGCCCTGCTGCTCGTCCTCACCGGGGCGGCCGGGCTGCTCGCCTCCTGGGTCATCACGCTCGACAAGTTCAAGCTCCTGGAGGACCCGGACTTCACCCCGGGCTGCAGCCTCAACCCGGTGCTGTCCTGCGGCAGCGTGATGGAGAGCGACCAGGCCGAGGCCTTCGGGTTCCCCAACCCGATGCTGGGTCTGGTGGCGTACGCCGTCGTGATCTGTGTCGGCGTCAGTCTGCTGGCCGGGGCCGCCTTTCCGCGCTGGTACTGGCTGACCTTCGAGGCCGGGTGTCTCTTCGGGATCGGGTTCGTGTCCTGGCTGCAGTTCGAGTCGCTGTACCGGATCAACGCCCTGTGCCTGTGGTGCTGTCTGGCCTGGATCGCGACGATCTTGCTGTTCTGGTACGTGACGTCCTTCGTCGTGCGCAGCGGCTTCCTGCCCGCGCCGGCCCCGGTGCGGACCTTCTTCGCGGAGTTCACCTGGATGCTGCCGGTGCTGCACATCGGGATCGTCGGGATGCTGATCCTGACCCGCTGGTGGGACTTCTGGACCAGTTGACGATTGCACCGTATGGGCGCTTGCGCGGTGACCGTGGGGAGCCCCGGACGGTTACTCGTACGAACAGCCGAACCGTACGAGGAGTGAGCGATGGCCGTCAGTGCAGACGGGATGTCGGTGGGTCCGGCGCAGGGGGCGGGCACCCCGAGGAGCGGTGAGCCGGAGCGGCGGACACGGCGGGAGCTGGCGCGGCTGCTGTTCGGCTCCGCGGCGGTGGCCCTCACGCCGGTGCTCGCCGCCTCCCGGCCCTCGGAGTCCGCGGACCGGCGGCCGCGCGACATCCCCTTCGACGAGACCTACCGCGGCCGCCGTATCCAGGGCACCCCGCTGCCCTTCGCGGGACTCACCGCCCTCGGCGCCGACTGGCGCGTCACCGTGGACGGCCACCCGCTGCATCTGATGCGGCGTGCCGACGGCACCTGGCTGAGCATGCTCGACCACTACAGCTGGTACCGGACCCCGCTGGAGGCGACCCGCGCGGCCGTCGACGAACTCGGACCCCGCAGGCGGCTGCGTGACTGGGCACCCGGGCCCTTCGACGGCGGGCACCCGCACAGGGAGGCGGAGTATGGCGTACGTGCGTAAGAACGTGAGCAGGCTGACGCGCACCGAGCGGCGGCGGTTCATCGAGGCGCTGCTGGAGGTCAAACGGCGCGGCGAGTACGACGAGTTCGTACGGCTGCACATCGTGCACTTCCGCGGCGACGGCGACCGGGGTCTGCGTGCCGCCCATATGACGCCCTCCTTCCTGCCCTGGCACCGGCAGTTCCTGCTGGACATGGAGAACGCCCTGCGCCGTGTCGACCCGTCGGTGACGGTGCCGTACTGGGACTGGACCCGGGACCGGACGGCCACCTCGCTGCCCTGGACCGACGATCTGCTCGGCGGCAACGGGCGGCGCGGGGACCGGCAGGTGATCACCGGGCCGTTCGCCCGCGCGGGCGGCCGGTGGACCCTCAGGGAGAGCATCACCGACGTCGACTTCCTCACCCGGGACCTGGGCCGCGCCCGGGACCCGATCTCCCTGCCCACCCGGAGCGATCTGGACTGGGCGCTGAGGGACCCCGTCTACGACGTCGCCCCCTGGGACTCGACGGTCACCAGGGGATTCCGCAACAAGATGGAGGGGTGGGGCAACGGCAGGATCCCCTGGTACAACCACAACCGGGTGCACCGCTGGGTCGGGGGCGCCATGCTCGGCGGCGCGTCCGTCAACGATCCCGTCTTCTGGCTGCATCACGCCTTCGTGGACATGCAGTGGCAGCGCTGGCAGCAGCGCCATCGCAACCACCGCTATCTGCCGGCCACCCCGCCCGGCCGGGGCAGCGCGCAGTACGGCCGGATCGTCTCCCGCCACGAGCCGATGCCGCCGTGGGACGTGACGCCGGACGAGCTGGAGGACCTGTCAGGGATCTACCGGTACGCCTGAGTCCACGGGTGCGACTGAATCTATGGGTATGCCTGAATCCGGCTCTCAGGGCAGCCTTCGTACCGGTGAACCCGCCAGGTACGCCTGGATGTCCTCGACCGCCTGGCCGTAGTACGTCGCGTAGTTGGCCTGCGAGACATAGCCCAGGTGGGGTGTGGCGAGCAGGCGGGGGGCCGTGCGCATCGGGTGGTCGGCGGGGAGGGGCTCGATGTCGAAGACGTCGACGCCGGCACCGGCGATACGGCCCTCGTGCAGGGCGGTGAGCAGGGCGTCCTGGTCGACGATCGCCGCGCGCGAGGTGTTGACCAGGTAGGCGGTCGGCTGGAGCAGGGCGAGTTCGGGTGCGCCGAGCAGGCCGCGGGTGCGGTCGCTCAGGGCGAGGTGGACGGAGACGTAGTCGCTCTCGGCGAGCAACTCCTCCTTGGATGCGGCCAGTTGGACGCCCACCTCGTCGGCGTACTCCTTGGTGAGGTTCTGGCTCCAGGCGCTGACGTGCATGCCGAAGGCGAGGCCGACCTGCGCCACCCGGCTGCCGATCTTGCCCAGGCCCAGCAGCCCGAGCCGGCGGCCGTGCAGGTCGGCGCCGACCGTGGACTGCCAGGGGCCGCCGCCGCGCAGGGCGTTGCTCTCCACGACGATGCCGCGGGCGAGGCCGAGCAGCAGGGCCCAGGTGAGCTCGACGGGCGGGGTCGAGGAGCTGGCCGTGCCGCAGACGGTGACGCCGTGCGCCTCGGCGGCGGCGTAGTCGATGGCCGAGTTGCGCATGCCGGAGGCGATCAGCAGCCGCAGCCGGGGGAGGCGGGCGATCAGGGAGGCGGGGAAGGGGACGCGTTCCCGCAGGGTGACGACGATGTCGAAGTCGGCGAGGGCCTCGGCGAGGGCGTCCTCGTCGGGGAAGTGGGTGGTGAAGGGGACGACCTCCACGTCGTCCGCGAGCGGCGACCAGTCCGCGACCTCGGTCGCCGCGTTCTGGAAGTCGTCGAGCACAGCACAGCGCAGCCGCACGGCAGTTCCTTTCCATGGCCGGGGAAACGACTTTACGTAACGTGCTCGCATGCGCGGAGCGCTGATCATCGGCCGAGAGAGAGGGCTCACCTTGCCACCACGCATCCTCGTCACCGGAGGCAGCGGCTTCATCGGCGGGCATGTCGCCGCCGCCCTGCGGGAACCCGGCGGCGTCATACCGTTCCGGGTCCGGCTCCTGCTGCGCAACCCGGTCGGCGCTGCCGCGGCGGCGGACGTCGTACGGGCGGACCTCGCCGACCCGGTCTCCCTGCGCGGTGTCTGCGACGGCGTCGACGTCGTCCTGCACTGCGCCTCCCACGTCGGCGACGACGAACGGCTCACCGAGACCGTCAACGACCACGGCACCCGCGCCCTGGTCGAGGAGGCGACCCGGGCCGGCGTGGCCCGCGTCGTGTACGTGAGCACGGCCGCCGTGTACGGCCGAGGGCCCTTCACCGACGCCCCCGCGGACGAGTTGCCGCTCGCGCCCGCCTCACCGACCAGCCGCTCCCGGGCCGCCGCCGAACGGTATGTGCTGGACGCGGGAGGGGCCGTACTGCGCCCGCACCTGGTGCTCGGGGCCGGGGACCGCTGGGTGGTGCCCGGGATGGCCGCCCTGACGGGAGCGCTGTCGGCACGTCTGAAGGGGTGCGCCGCCCGGCAGTCCGTGGTCGACGTACGGGCGTTGGCGCGCGCGGTCGTCGCCGCCGGGCTGTCGGAGCAGGCCCTCACGGGCGCGCATCACGTCAACCACCCTGAGCCGGTGGGGAGTTCGGACCTGATGGGCGCGGTGGCCGACCGGCTCGGCCTGCGGCTGCCGGACCCGCCCCGGGACCTGGACGAAGCCCGGACCCGGCTCGCCGCGAAGCCGCGCGCACTGCACCACCTCGGCATGCTCGCCGTGGACCACTGGTTCGCGGACGGCGGCTTCTGGGCGCGCGTGGGCGTCGATCCCGGGACGGGATTCGCGCGGAGCTTCGCACAGCACGCCCCGTGGTACCGGGAGTTCCTGGAGCGCTGACGGCGGGCAGGGGCGGGGTCGCGCACCTGCTCGTGCTCCTCCCGGCCCCTTTCGGTACACAGGTCATCGTGGATACCGAACGCGCACTGACGGACAAGATTGCACTGGTCACCGGGGCCGGCCGGGGCATCGGCAGAGGCATCGCCGAGCGACTCGCCCGGGACGGAGCGTTGGTCGGGGTCCACTACGGCCACAGCGCGGCCGCCGCGCTGGAAGTCGTCGCGGAGATACGCAAGAACGGCGGACGGGCCTTCCCGGTCTGGGCGGAGCTGGGGGTGCCCGGCGACGCCGACGCCGTGTTCGCCGCCTTCGACGCGGGGCTGCGGGAGCACGCGGAGGCGGAGACCGAGGCGGGGACGGCCGCGGCTGCGGTTGTGGAGGCGGCGTTCGGCGGCCGGCTCGGCTCGCTCGACATATTGGTGAACAACGCCGGGGTGAGCGGTTCGGGGCCGATCGGGGAGGCGGTGCCCGAGATCTTCGACCGCATGATCGCCGTAAATGCCAAGGCGCCGTTCTTCCTGACGCAGCGTGCGCTGCCGCGGATGCGGGACGGCGGGCGGATCATCAACATCTCCTCGCTCGCCTCCCGGCGCGCCTTCCCCGAGTCCGTCGCGTACGCCATGTCCAAGGGGGCGCTGGACACGATGACCCGGTGCCTGGCGAAGGAGCTCGGCGGGCGTGGCATCACGGTCAACACGGTCGGGCCGGGGTTCATCGAGACCGACATGAACGCCCGGCGCAGGAAGACCCCCGAGGCGGCCGCCGCCCTGGCCCGGCGCTCCCTCTTCAACCGCATCGGCCGGCCGTCCGACGTGGCGGACGTGGTGGCGTTCCTGGCCTCCGACGACTCCCGGTGGATCACGGGGCAGTACCTCGACGTCAGCGGCGGCACCGATATGTGACGAGTGACGGCCGGGGGTGGGCGGTTCAGGCGCGGGGCAGATGGCCGTACAGGAAGGTGTGCACGCCGGCCGCCGCGATCTCGTGGGTCTCGGCGTCGGAGAGCGCGCCGAAGCCCGTCCGCCCCCGGCCCCAGGTGTTGGTGACCAGCACCACGAAGTGCTGGGCGGCGAGTTCGGAGTCCGGCACCTGGAGCAGCCCGCGCTCGGCGAGCCGGGCCAGCCTGGCGGCGAGGGCGCGCTGTACGCGCAGGGGCCCGGCCTGCTGCCAGGCCTCGTGGAGGGCGGCGGGGAAGTTCTCGCCCTCGCTGTTGATCCGGGCGACGATCGCGACATGGTCGGCGAACTCCGGGCGCGGCCGCACCCAGTCCTCGGCGAGCCCCACCAGGTCGGCCTCCAGACCGGCGGCGCTCGACGTGCCGCCGAGGTGACGCTCGATCATCGCCTCGTGGGCAGCGGCGACCTGCTCCGAGCTCTCGATCAGCACGGTCGCGAAGAGCTGTTCCTTGTTCTCGAAGTGGTTGTAGATCGTGCGGGTCGACACAGAGGCCTCGGTGGCGATCACATCGATGCTCGCCCCCTGGTACCCCACCCGCCCGAAGACCTTCCGGGAGGCCCGCATGATGGCCTGCCGCTTCTCCGGGAACCCCTTGCGCGGCCGGTTCTGCCCGCTGTCCGACCTGGTCATCGTGGTACCTCCGCGTCGATTACAACGACCACTTTACTAGTTGCAATGCACGTTGTACTTTATCGGAACGGCCCCCTATTGGAGGAGCACCCCAGCATGTCCGCAACCCCCCTGAAGCTCGTCGTCATACTCGGTTCGGTCCGCGAGGGCCGGTTCGGTGAGGTGGTGGCGAACTGGTTCGCCGGGCCGGCGAAGGAGCACGGTGCCTTCGACGTCGAGGTCGTCGACCTCGCCGAGACGGAACTGCCGCTCGCCCTTCCGGCGACACCGCCCGCCATGGCGACCGAGGAACTGCGCCCGGCCGGGATGCTCCCGCTCTCCGCGAAGCTGGCCGCGGCCGACGCGTTCGTCGTGGTGACCCCCGAGTACAACCACAGCTTCCCCGCCTCCCTCAAGGCCCTCATCGACTGGCACTTCACCGAGTGGCAGGCCAAGCCGGTCGGCTTCGTCTCCTACGGCGCCCAGAGCGGCGGCCTGCGTGCCGTCGAGCAACTCCGCCAGGTCTTCGCCGAACTGCACGCCGTCACCGTCCGCGACGGGGTGGCCTTCCCGTTCTACTGGGAGGCGTTCGGCGAGGACGGCAGCCCGAACGACACCGACGGCACGAACGGCGCCGTCAAGGTGATGCTGGACGAACTGGCCTGGTGGGGGAGGGCGTTGCACGAGGCGCGGGCGAAGTCGCCGTACAGCCCGCAGGCCTGAACAGCAAGAACGCCGTCCCCCTTGTCTCAAAGTCGTCAAGGCAGGATCGATGAGTTCTAGGCTCGGGTGCGCCACGCGAACCCGAAGGAGCCAGAACAGCAGTGACGGACAAGCGAGTTGTCATCGTGACCGGCGGCGGCACGGGCATCGGGGCGGCCACCGTGCGGCTGCTGCGCGAGGGCGGACACCAGGTGGTCGCCTCCGGTCGGCGGAGCGAGCCGTTGCGGCGCCTCGAAGAGGAGACCGGGGCGCTCGCGTATCCGTCTGACGTGGGGGACCCCGAGGCCGCCGACGGTGTCGTCCGGGCGGCCCTGGACGCGTATGGACGACTCGACGGGCTGGTGCTCAACGCGGGCATCGGGCGCGGGGGGACCGTGGGCGACCTCTCCTTGGAGGACTGGGACGAGGTGATGCGCACCAACGTCACCGGCCCGCTGCTGCTCCTGCGCGCGGCGATCCCGCACCTGCTGGAGGCGCGCGGGGCGGTGGTCGCCGTCGCCTCGGTGGCCGCGCTGCGCAACGGCACGAGCAACGCCCCGTACGCCACGTCCAAGGCCGCCCTGCTCCAGCTCTGCCGTTCCGTCGCCGTCGACTACGGGCGGCAGGGGGTGCGGGCCAACATCGTGTGCCCGAGCTGGGTGAAGAGCGAGATGGCCGACCGGCGCATGGCGCGCTTCGCGGCGGAGGCGGACCTGCCGGGGGACGGCGTGGGAACCGCCTACGAGGAGGTGACCCGGGTCCTGCCCCTGGGGCGGCCGGGCGAGCCGCGTGAGATCGCGGAGGCGATCGGCTGGCTGCTGTCCCCGGCGGCGTCCTACATCAACGGCGCCGTACTCACCGCCGACGGCGGCGCGACGGCCCTCGACCCCGGGTCACTCGCCTTCGACTTCCATCTCGCGCCACGCCGCGACGACGGCTGACCGCAGGTTGGGCGCCCCGGGCAGGACTCGAACCTGCGGCCGGCACTTAGAAGGCGCTTGGTGGCACGAGTGCGGCGCCTCTCTGACCTGCCTCTTCTCCCGTGCTGCGCGCCTTACTGACCTGCCTTCGACACGCATTCGGCACGGCTCGGACTACTCGTACACCGTCGCCGCTTGTAGAGCTCGCGCGAAGAACGTCCAGTCACCGCCGGCGGGCAACTCCCGGGCGGTGTTGCTGTACCAGCCGTCCGCGCCGTCGATCCAGGCCGCCAAGGCCTCCAGGAAGCTCGGAAGGTCCGCGTTCTCCCATGAGCTTCCGTCCTCGGTGTGACGGCGATGCAGGGAACGAACGAAGGCTGCCAAGTCTTCTCTGCTGTCGACATGATCAGGAGAGGTGGTCATGGCTGGGGACCCTACTTGGCACATCAGTGTGAGTCGCCCTGTGCGCTGAGCTAGCCATTGATCGGGATCTCGTAGACGATCTCGCAATGAGCGGCGGGCACCACGATGTCCGCCGTCTCCACGGGCCGCCCGTCGTCGCTGTAGTACGTCCGCCGGATGTGCGTGACAAGCGCGGCCTTCTGGATGCCCAGGAGTGACGCCTCCTCGGCGGTCGCCTGCCTCGGCTCCGGCTGCTCCACGGCGTGGCTGACGGTGACGCCGATCGCGTCCATCCGATTCACAACGCCCGCCCCGGCGTGCGGCCCTCCCCCGGGGAGGACGATAAGCGTGCCGGCGGTGAGGTCGTACGGTTCCCAACTCGTCGACAGCTGCACCGGCCTGCCGTCGGCCAGGAACTCGTACGCGGTCCGGACGCATGGGTCGCCTTCGGCTGGAGGCGCCCACCCTCCGGTCCCGCACCGGGACCAGCGTGCCGTCCACGATCCACAACCGGTCCGCCGAGTCCGCCGGGCGGACCGCGGGCTCAATCGCGAGCAGCGGGCCCAGCCGACCAGGTCCTCGGTACTGTCCGCTACGGTTTCAGGACCTTCGACCATGACCCGGGCGCGGGGCCGGCTCGCCGAGCTCCAGCAGCGCATCGAAGGCCCCCAGCGACTGCCCGCCAGGCCGGCCCCGAGCATGCCGGTGCCCAAGCCTGGATCCACGCTCGCACCGCGTCGCCGAGCCGGAACCGGGCGCGGGGACGCGCAGATCTTCGCTCCCGGCGCCGGCGTTCAGTCGGCGATGTCGACGCCGTATCCGCGTGCGAGGGCGTCGAGGCCGTGGTTGTAGCCCTGGCCGACGGCGCGTAGGCGCCACACCGGACCTCTGCGGTAGATCTCCGCGAGCAGCATGGTGCGTTCGGTGGTGGCGGCGTCCAGGGTGGCGCGGGCGAGTGGTGCGCCGCTGCTTCCGGGGGCGGCACCGATCTGGATCGCACCGACCGTCCCGAAGGTGGCGGCGCCGTCGATGGCAGCGGCGACGACGACCTTGCGCGTCGCGGGCGGCAGGGAGGTCAGGTTGAGGGCGATGGTCTGTTCGGCAGGGCCGCCGGTGAGCAGTCGCACGGTTCCGGCGGGGCTCTCGGGAGCGCCGTAGAAGATGAAGTCCTCGTCGAAGGTGACCTGTTCGTCCTCGTCGAGGAGGAAGGCGACGACGTCGATCTCGTAGTCGGTCTGCGGGGCCCAGCCGGCGGTGACGTACCACTCCGGCGCGGGTCTGCCCTGTGGCATGGGCAGGTCGATGACACCGCCTCTCGGCATCACGTGCGGCTCCTGAGTCCGGAGGGCTGCCGCGGCCGGGGCGGTGGCGGTCGGAGCGGTGAGCCAGCGGAGGTCGTGCAGGGGGAGTTCGAGGGCGGTGATGCGGCTCATGCGCCGGTCGCCCTGCCCTCCCTCCAGGAGTACGACGTCGGTGACGCTGGCGGACAGGTTGATCGCCGCGGACCCGCCCAGTTCGACGATGCGGGTACGGGCCGCCGCGGCATCGGCATGGACACCACCGAGCACCAGCACGCGACGCCCCGCCAGAGGCTTGTCCAACGTGCCGACGGAGGGCTCCGGTCGACGCGGAGCCGGTACCCCCGCATCGGGTGCGGCCGTCGGGAGGGGTGCGGCTTCCGGGGCGGGTGCGGCAGAGGCCGTGGGGGGCGCCAACGCCGCGGGTCCGACGACTGGTTCTGCTTTCGGCTCGGCCACCGGGGCGACAGCGACGGCCGTCGCCTCATGCGCCGTCCCCGGCCGTACGTCGGCCAACAGCCGCAGGAAATCGTGCTCGTCGATGACCGGCACGCCCTCGGCGAGTGCGCGTCGGGCCTTCGCCGAACCGGACGCCGGTTCATTGGTGACCAGCACGCTCGTGTGCCGGCTGACGGAGGTCATCATGTTCAGCCCGGCGGCGACCGCCCGCCCGACCAGCTCCGCCCGGGCATGGGCGGTCTCACCGGTGATCGCGACCTTCATGCCCTGCTGGAGAGGTTCGCCGGGAGTCAGCCGTCCCGGATTGCGGTAGGCGCAGGGAGTCTTCGGCGGCTTCGGCGTGAACTGCGACTCTGCCCGGGGCGGGCAGGTCACCAGCGGCAAGGGCAGATCGAGCCGCGCCGCCTCGCGCAGTGAGGCCCGCAGGATCCCGGCCAGTACACGGGTGTCGTCCAGCGCATCGTGCGCACGTTGCTGGGGGATGCCGTAATGGGCGGCGAGGGTGCCGAGCTTCATGTCGTCCGTCGGCGGATCCACCTGGCGATTCAGCGCCAGGGTGCACAGCCGCTGCGACACCGGCAGCCACATCCGCGCACGGGCGAACTCGTAGGCCAGGAAGTCGTAGTCGAACTGGGCGTTGTGGGCGACCAGGACCCGGTCCTGAAGCATCGCTCCGATCCGCCCGGCGACCTGATCGAACGTCGGCGCACCGTGCAGTCGCTCGACGGTCAGCCCGTGCACCTCCACCGGTCCCGGATCGCAGCCCGGATTGAGCAGCGTCGAGAACTCCCCGGTCTGCTCGCCGTCCGGACCGATTGTGATCACCGCGACGGAGAGCACGCGATCTCGCCGGGCCATGAGGCCGGACGTCTCCACGTCGACCAGGGCCCAGTCGTAGGCGTAGTCGCCCATGTCGGGCACGTCGAAGGAGGTGGAGACGAGACTCATGACGGCAAGGATGATCGGATATCAAGCGCCCCTTCAACCCGTATGCCGATTTGCCATCGTTTCGAATACTGCAACGAGGCGGTCCTACGACGTCGACCGCTGAACCGGCGGGTGGCGCTGTTCGTTTGCCATACGGCTAGAAGACGCCGACCGATGCATCCTGCGTGAGGTTCTCAAGGATCGTGCGTATCCACGGGCTGCGAACGGCTGGTAGCCGGACCAAGGTGTGCTCGAACCTGCCCCGGTCGGCCCGGAACAGGTAGTTGGGGCGCGGCGGGAGCGGGTCGTCGCGGAGTACGTCCTGGGGTATGCCGCCCGACGCGGGAACAGGCAAGTACGGCTCGGGGGAGACCAGCCACAGCCACACCCCCAGCGGCAGGGGCACCGGGTATGCCGATGCCGCCGGGCCGGCGGGGATCCAGGTCTGACCCGTCTGGGGATGGACCGGTACGAGGAGGATGTCGACGCCCGCACCGGCGGAGGGTTCTCCCGGCCCGGCCAGGACGGCGTGCCGCGTTGGCGGGCCTGCGGGCAGCAAGGTGTCGAGCGCGCCTTGGAACACGTCCGCGGTCAGACCGCCCGGGACCTTCACCGGCTGCCCTTCGGAGGCCACCAAGAGGTGGGCGAGCGCCTGGCCGGCTGCCGCCTCCCATTGAGGACTCCACGACCAGTAGTGGCTCGACCCAGACCGTCCTCCCCACGTGCCAATCGGCTCGAACGGGGGCGTGCTCTCACCCCTCTCCACCAATTCCGTCCAGGAGAACGGCGCAGTGTGGACACCGTCGATGAGGACGCGGCGCACGGCGTCTGAGCTGAGCCGCACTGCCTGCCACAGCGAGCAGTCGTCGACCCTTGTTGCCACCGGCAGGTCGCACACCTCGCAGGCCATGTTGGGCCCCTCGGCCCCGTCGAGGCCACAGCAGGCACCGCCACGTTTCTCGGGAATCAGCCGGGTTCCGCGGATATCACCGGGAGCGATGACGATCGCCCCGGGCGTGCTGTCGGACAGGGCGTGGACCGGCGCGTAGATGCCGCGTGCCTCCGCCTCGCCCGGATCGACCTCGTCCCACATCCGCCATGGCCCTCCCCATGGGTCCGGGTCCACGGCAAACGTCCCTGCCTCCATGAGTACCGGTAGTTGGACCCCGTTCCCGTACTTCTGACGGGCATGGGACGGAAGGGAGACCTGGGACAAAGGGACTGTCAGCTCGACACCGCAGCGCGCACAACTGAAAACGAACAAAGGCACCCTCCGTAAGGGAAACAGCTGCATGGTCGCAGCTCGGAGGTGGCCCGCCAACGTGTTTTCATCCGTCTGGTCATGGCACCTGCCACCGTCAGGGAACGTCAACGCAGCGTGGGCGAGCGCCAGCCGCCGGCCATGGCGGCGGCCACCGTCTGCGTGGCCGAGGGCGATGCTTGTGGCCGACCACAGACCGTGGCGTCGGTGAGCGGTTCGACGGGAAGAGGCCACACCGAAACTTCGGGAAGTTTTCGGGGAGAGCACCCGCCGAGGGCCGGACGAAATCGTCTCCAGCCGGACACTCGCCGACTCCGCCCGAGGGCCCACCCGAACCTGCGAAGTTGCTCCGCCGAGCCCGATGAACGGCCTCTGACCAGTAAAAATGCCCTCCCGATGGGAGGGCGGAGACTGTGCGCCCCCGGCAGGACTCGAACCTGCGGCCAAGCGCTTAGAAGGCGCTTGGCGAGGGCGCGGCTGCTGTGCCTCTGACCTGCTCTTACGTGATGCCCTGACCGGCCGTCAGTGAATCTTCCGGCCTTTTCGGGAAGGATCCCGCTGTGCCGGACTACTACTGTGTCCGGCACAGCACCTCCGCAACCGACGTGAGCACGGGCCCGTACTCACCAAGGCGCGAGGTGAGTACGGGCCCGTGAAGGAGCCGGGCCGCGGGGGCGGTCAGACGGTGGTCTTCACCGGCTCCTGGTCTTCGTCGCCGTCGGTGGTCTCACCGGCGTTCCGGGCGCGGACGAACTCCAGGAAGGAGTTGAGTTCGCGCTTGACGACCGGGGCGAGCAGATACAGGCCGATGATGTTGATGACCGCGAGCATGAATAGCACCGCGTCGGCCATGTCGATGAGGGTCTGCAGCGTCAGCAGCGAACCGGTGATGGCGAACAGGGTGTAGACGACCTTGTACGTCAGCTCGCTGGCCTTGCTGCGGCCGAAGAGGTGGGTCCATGCCTTGAGGCCGTAGTAGCCCCAGGTCAGCACGGTGGAGATGGCGAACAGCATCACCGCGACGGTGAGGATGTACGGGAACCAGGGCAGGACCGTCTCGAAGGCGTCGGAGGTGATGGTGACGCCGGCGATGTCCTGGTTCCCGGCGCGGGCCTCGCGATAGCTGGCCGGGTTGGCGATGACGATGGTCAGCGCGGTCATCGTGCAGATGACGACGGTGTCGATGAACGGCTCCAGCAGGGCGACCAGGCCCTCGCTGGCGGGGTGCTTGGTCTTCACCGCGGAGTGGGCGATCGGCGCGGAGCCGAGCCCTGCCTCGTTGGAGAACGCGGCCCGCTTGAAGCCGATGATCAGGGCACCGAGCACACCACCCGCGACACCCTGCGGGTTGAACGCACGCTCGATGATTTCGCCGAATGCGGCGGGGACCTCGGTGACGTGGACCAGGATGACGACCAGGCAGGCCACGATGTAGATGCCGGCCATGGCGGGCACGAGCTTGCTGGTGACGTTGGCGATGGAGCGGATGCCGCCGAGCAGCACGATGCCGACGAGCGCGGCGATGAGGATGCCGAAGAACAGGGCGCCGGTGGAGGAGCCCATGAGGCCGTCCTCGCCGCCGGTGACGGAGACCAGCTGCGCGTACGACTGGTTGACCTGGAAGAGGTTGCCGCCGAAGAGGCCGAAGAACAGGATCATGAAGGAGGCGAGGACCGCGAGGACCTTGCCGAGGGTCTTGCCGTTCTTGCCGAAGCGGTCGGCGAGGCCCTTGGGCAGGTAGTGCATCGGGCCGCCGGAGACGGTGCCGTCGGCGTGTACCTCGCGGTACTTCACTCCGAGGGTGACCTCGACGAACTTGGTGGCCATGCCGAGCAGGCCGCACAGGATCATCCAGAACGTCGCGCCGGGGCCGCCGATGGAGACGGCGACGGCCACACCGGCGATGTTGCCGAGGCCGACCGTGCCGGAGACGGCCGCGGTCAGCGCCTGGAAGTGGTTGACCTCGCCGGCCGACCCCTTCTCGTCGTACTTCCCGCGCACCACGTCGACGGCGAGTCTGAACTTGCGCAGCTGCACGAACCCGAACCAGCCGGTGAACACCAGTCCGGCGACGACGAGCCAGGCGACGATGAGGGGCAGGTCCGTTCCGCCGACGGGAACGGCGTAGAAGACGACCTCCCCTAGCCACTTGGCTATGGGCTCGAAGAAATCGCTGACGGCTTCGTCGACGGACTGCGTGACGGAGTCGAGTGACACAGTGGCTACCTCGATGGTGCGGGCCCGGGACACGGGGGAGTGCCTCCGGCTGATGTGCGGTCTGTGAACGAACGGCGTTGTCCGATCGGCGACACTGGGCACGCGGTCCGTGGGCGCGGAACGTGAACACCCTGGTCGTGCTGCCGGTGCATGCCGACCGCTCCGGGCTGTGGCGATGAGCGGTGCCACCTGCGGAGTTGGGAAGTTTTATCACGCCCTTTACGCACTCTTTAGTGACGTGGGTCACTTGGTCTGCAGTTACCGTCCGAAGTGCCAGCAAGCGAGACCGGACCGTTATGCGGAGGTCGAGATCCGTTCACCGGACACCAATTGCACGTGCACACACATCTGTCATGGCCGCGGGGCCGTAAGCATTCCGTCATCTCTCATGGGGTGCATCACGCAGTCCCGGTCCGTTGAAATGGGGGCAACAGGAAGCTCTCAAGAAGCGAGGCGGGTCAATGGGGCGGGTGCGGAGGGTGCTGGGCGGGCCGCTGGTCATCGGTGTGCTGGTGGTGGCGGTCGCCGGTGTCGGCTTCGGGCTGTACTGGTTCCAGCCCTGGAAGCTGTGGCAGGACGAGACAGTCCAGGAAGCCCTGCCCGGTGCCGTGACCACCCCGGCGCCTCCCGCAGGCGCACCCTCCGCATCGTCCTCTCAGGCGCCGGAGGCGGAACCCGCGCCGCGGACGCTGGCAGCCGGCGACCTGATCAGTCACGAGCACTCCACGTCGGGCACTGTGAAGCTCGTACGGCTGGCCGACGGCTCCCATGTCGTACGGCTGGAGAACCTCGACACCAGCAACGGCCCCGACCTACGCGTCTGGCTGACCGACGCGCCGGTGAAGGAGGGCACGGCCGGTTGGCATGTCTTCGACGATGGTGAGTACGTCAGCCTGGGCAAGCTCAAGGGCAACAAGGGAAGCCAGAACTACACCGTGCCCGCCGAGGTGGACCCCTCCCGCTTCACCAGCGTGAGCATCTGGTGCGACCGCTTCGACGTGTCCTTCGGCGCCGCCGAGCTCGCCCGTACTTGACGCCGCCCGTCACGGTCGCCGGCCCGGGACAGGGCCGGCTGCGGTGTCAGAGTTCCTTGGCCGGCCAGTCCAGGAGCCGGGCGCCGATCACCGCGGTCTGGAGCATGTAGCGGTGGGCCGGATCGGCCGGGTTGGCGCCGGTGAGTTTCTGGATGCGTTCCAGCCGGTAGGTCAGGGCGCGCACGCTGAGGGAGAGGCGGCGGGCGGCCTCGGCGGCCACGCAGCCGGAGTCGAAGTAGGCGGTGAGGGTGTCCAGGAGTGGCTCGGCGCCGCCGCGGGCGGCGGTGAGCGGGCCGAGGGTGCTCACCACGAGGTCGGCCATGGCCTGCCGGTCGCGGGTCAGGACGGGGTAGACGAGCAGGTCGGCGGCGCGTAGGACCGGGTCCTCCAGCTCCAGGCGCTCGGCGAGTTCGAGGGCGTTCAGGGCTTCCTCGTACGAGTGGACGACTCCGCCGGGGCCGGGCTGGGGGCGGCCGATGGCGACGCGGCCGCCGTCGGTGGCGGCATGGGCCTGCTTGGCGAAGTGGGTCAGAACTTCGTCCTGGTGGCCGGGGGCGATGCACAGCAGCCGGCCGTCCTTGGTGGTGAGCAGGACATCACGGTTGCCGAAGCGGGCCAGGAGAGCCTGCTCCACCCCACGGGGCACGGGATCGCCCTCGTCGTACGCGGTGGGGCCCTGTGCGACGGCCACGGCGTGGGCTTGGGAGAGGCGCAGTCCGAAGCGTTCGGCGCGTTCGGCGAGGCGGCCCAGGTCGCTGCGGCCGTAGAGCAGGTCGTCGATGAACTCGCGGCGCGCTGCCTCTTCTTGGCGTACGGCGTGGCGCTGGGCGCGTTCGTAGCCTTCGGCGAAGGCGTCTATGACCTGGTGAATGGCCGCCAGGGCGCTGTCGGCCGAGCCGGGTGTGGCCGGCCATGCCGCGCGGGCGGCGGTCAGATGGGCGCTGACCAGGGCGCGCAGTCCGTGTCCGGCGTCGGCGGCCCGTTCCCCCAGGTCGCGGCGGGAGGTGAGTTCCTCCCGGGTGAGGCGCCGCCCCGTGGCAGAGACCTCGGCCAGAATCTGGGCACAGCCCTCCAGATACTGCTCGGGAATCTCCCGCTCCGCCACGTCGCCCCCAGGTTCTTGACGCGCCGGTGACGGTTTCTTAGCGGTTCACCGGCATGCAGACCCTAATGAACGCTGCCGGAATCCGGCAATGCGCGGGCGTGCGCCTGCCGTGCACCATGACGTGCGGGGAGCACTGCGGGGGATTACCGGTGCCGGACACCGGCAGGTGTCCGGCACCGGAACCCGGAGCGAGCGGTGTGCCACCGAACACGGCTGACGGGCACTGCGGGTGGAAAGGGGGGGCAAGCTGTGCGGACCTTCCTGACGGTCGCCACCGGCCTGCCCACGATCCTGCCGACCGCCGCCCTCGTCGTGGTGGTGTGCTTCTGGCTCCTCGTCGCCGCGGGCCTCACCTCAGTCGACAGTTTCGACGCTGACATCGACCTCCGTCCGTGGGGTCTGGTCGGCGTACCTGTCGCGGTCGTCATCTCCACGATGACCCTGCTCGCCTGGGCTCTGAGCGTCGGCGGGAACCTCCTACTGGCTCTGTACACGCCGTCGGGAGCCGCAACCGGGCTGCTACGCCTGACCGTTCCGGTGCTGGCGCTGCTCGTCGCCTGGCGGCTGACCTGCCTGTTCGTACGGCCCCTGCACCGGCTCTTCCCCGACGAACCCGGCCGACCCGAACTCGGAGGGGCGCGGGACCGCGATCACGCGGACCGGGCCGCCTGACTCACGTTCACAGTGCCACCGGGGTGCGGGCCGCCCTCCTTCGTCACGCTTCAACTCCCTTACGCCTCAAGGACGTATGCCATGACACTCATCATCGTGGGCGTCGGCGTGCTCATCGCCGTCACCCTGCTCGCCGTCCTCGTCGTCTCCCAGCTGTTCCGCAAGGTGGAGCAGGGCAAGGCGCTGATCGTCTCCAAGCTGCGCAAGGTCGACGTGACCTTCACCGGGCAGGTCGTGCTGCCAGTGCTGCACAAGGCCGAAGTGATGGACATCTCGGTGAAGGCCATCGAGATCACCCGGACCGGCAAGGACGGGCTGATCTGCCGGGACAACATACGGGCCGACATCCGGATCACGTTCTTCGTGAAGGTCAACAAGACGGTCGAGGACGTCATCAAGGTCGCCCAGGCGGTCGGGACCGCTCGTGCGAGTGACCGGGACACGTTGCAGGAGCTGTTCCACGCGAAGTTCTCCGAGGCGCTGAAGACCGTCGGCAAGCAGCTGGACTTCACCGACCTGTACACCAAGCGCGACGAGCTGCGGTACCGGATCATCGAGGTCATCGGCGTCGACCTGAACGGTTACCACCTGGAGGACGCGGCGATCGACTACCTGGAGCAGACGCCGCTGACCCAGCTCGACCCGGCCAACGTCCTCGACGCCCAGGGCATCCGCAAGATCACGGAGCTGACGGCCCTGGAGCACGTGCGCACCAACGAGGCCCAGCGCACCGAGGAGAAGGAGATCACGCGGCAGAACGTCGACGCCCGTGAGGCGATTCTGGAGCTGGAGCGGCGGCAGACCGACGCGGAGATCAAGCAGAGGCGGGAGATCGCGACCGTACGTGCCCGTGAGGAGGCCGAGACGGCGCGGGTGGTGGAGGAGGAGCGGCTGCGGGCCCAGGGCGCGTTCCTGGCCACCGAGGAGAAGCTCGGCGTGCAGCGTGAGAACCAGGCCCGGGAGGTCGCCGTCGCCGCGAAGAACCGCGAGCGGGTCATCGCCGTGGAGAACGAGCGCATCGAGAAGGACCGTCTCCTCGAAGCCATCGCCCGGGAGCGGGAGACGCAGCTGACGAAGATCGCCGCGGAGAAGGAGGTCGAGGCGGAGAAGCGGGAGATCGCCGAGGTCATCCGCGAGCGGGTCGCGGTGGACCGTACGGTCGCCGAGCAGGAGGAGTCCATCAAGAAGTTGCGGGCCGTGGAGGAGGCGGAGCGGCAGCGGCAGGCCGTGATCATCGCCGCCGAGGCGGAGGCGCAGGAGAAGCTGGTCAAGGACATCAAGGCCGCAGAGGCAGCCGAGCAGGCCGCCACGCACCGTGCGTCCGAGGAACTGACCCTGGCCGAGGCCCGGTTGAAGACGGCCGACCTCGACGCCCGCGCCAAGCTCCGACTCGCGGAGGGCGTCCAGGCAGAGGCGGCTGCGGAAGGGCTCGCGGCCGTCCAGGTCCGCGACAAGGAGGCCGAGGTCATCGAGAAGGCCGGGCGTGCGGAGGCCGAGGCGACGCAGGCCCGGATGAGGGCCGAGGCCGAAGGCGCCAAGGCGCAGGCCCTCGCCGAGGCCGAGGGCATCGGCGAGAAGCTCAAGGCCGAGGCGGCCGGGCTGACGGAGAAGGCGGCGGCGATGGCAGCGCTCGACGACGCGTCCCGTGGCCACGAGGAGTACCGGCTGCGCCTGGAGGCCGAGAAGGACATCCGGCTCGCGGGCCTGGACGTACAGCGGCAGGTCGCCGAGGCGCAGGCCACAGTGCTCGCCACCGGGCTGGAGAACGCCGACATCAACATCGTCGGCGGCGAGTCGGTCTTCTTCGACCGGCTGGTGTCCTCGATCGCGCTCGGCAAGGGCATCGACGGCTTCGTCCAGCACTCCGAGACCGCGCAGGCGCTGGCCGGGCCCTGGCTGAACGGCACCTCCAGCTTCACCGACGACCTGGGCCGCATCCTCGGCTCGGTCTCCACGGCCGATGTGCAGAACCTGACCGTGTCGGCGCTGCTGTTGAAGCTGATGGGGACTGGCGGGGCCGACTCGGGGCAGCTCCAGCAGCTGCTCGACAAGGCCGGCGAGCTGGGTCTGGCGGACAAGCCGCTCACCGCCCTCAACGGCAAGGCAGTCCACGCCTGACCCGCCACAGGTCCGGAGCCGCCGCACAGGGGACGGCGGCTCCGGACCGTGCCCCCCGACATCGCTGAGAGGGAATCCATGACCACCGGCCAGGACACCGGCACGCACCAGCCACTGGACCCAAGCAAGGGCGAGGTGCTGGACAGGGGCACGTACGAGGTGCTGCGCGACCGCCTCACCGCGCAGGCCGCCGAACTCGCCCGCCGCACCGAGGAGCTCAACGCCCGCCGTGGCGAGGAGTTCGGATCGACGCGGCTGGAACTCGCCGGCACCGAGCGGCTGCGCACCGAGCACGCCGCGGTGCCCCGCGACGTCGTCGCCGTGGGCGACGTGCTGCTCTTCGGCTACAACACCGTCCCTGGCCGTGAGGCGGACACCGGCGTCGGTGACGTCCTGGCCTTGTACGACCGCAACCTGGAGCGGGTGACCGGCGACGTGGCGCCCGGACTGCTCGACGACCCTGCCTTCGTCCGCGAGTTCATCGCCCTCCACCGCTACTACCGGCAGGCTCGCCTCCTGCGACTCCGCCGCATCGACGGCAAGTTGCTCGCCGTCTTCCAGACCGGTGAGAAGACGGACGACATCCGCGTCCTGCGCTGGGCGCTGTCCGACGACGGGCGGGCCACGTTCCTGGACGCGCGCGGCGACCGCGACCACGTCCTGCCGCCCCCACACGACATCCAGTGGACGCGGACGACCCGCGAGGACCACATCCTCGGCCGCCATCCACACGTCTCCATCGGCGGCGAGGTGTTCGTCTCCACCGTCGGCGGCACCCTCACCGTCAAGACCAACGACGACACCGAGACCGGCGAGGGCATCCACACAGAACCGGTCGATGAGCCGCTCCAGTCCCTCGCGGACGCCGACATCGCCTACGCGCGCGTGGGCGCACTGATCCTGCTGCGCATCCGCCCCTACAAGGAGAACACCGACCGCCACCTGGTGTTCAACACCCTCACCAGGAGCGTCGTCCGCCTCGACGACATCGGCCGCGCGTGCCGCCGCCTGCCCGAGGACCAGGGCATCGTCTTCCCCGGCGGCTACTGCCTGGCCGCCGGCACCCACAAGACGTACGAACTCGACACACAAGAGCTGGAATTCGAGCGGGAGATCCGCTCACCGAACGGCGAGGACGTGCTCTACGCCTTCCACGCGCGCGTGGAAGGCCGCAGCCTGCTCCTGCCGTACAACACGATCCGCAAGGAAATGGCCGCCCCGCTGTCCTGCCACGGCTGGGCGCTCTGCGGCGACGGCACCCTCGTGATCCTGCGCGCCGACAGCGCCGAACCGCAGCGCGTCCACCCCGCGCAGCTGTGGAACTCCCCGTACGTGTCCGACACCCACGCCGCCGCACAGCCCGTCGGCACCGGCCCACTGGCCCGCGTCGGCAACGCCGACCTCGTCCGCGGCATCTCCGACTGCCTGTCCCTCACCCGCGCCGTCGCCGAGACGACCCCCACCAGCGAGGTGTATGAGGCACTGGTGGCCTCCTGCGTCCGGGCGGCGGACACCCACCACTGGCTGGGCGAGGCAGAGCTCGGGGATCTGCTCGCGCCGCTCACGCAGATGCGGGCCACCGCCGAGCAGGTTCTGGCCGAGTTCGAGACCGTCCAGGCCCTGACCCGGCAGGCGGCCGAGGCGCTCGCCGAAGCGGCGGCCCGCATCGCCACGGTCGTACGACGGCTGCGCGGCGAGGCCCCGCGAGGCGCAGCCGCCTGGGTGTCGGGCCTGACCGACCTCAGGCAGGCGCAAGGGCATCTGCTCACCCTCAAGGACCTGCGGTACGCGGACGCCGCCCGCATCGACGACCTCGCCGCCGACGTCGAGTCGGACCTCGCGGCCTTCGGTCGGCGGGCCGTCGCCCACCTCGCTCGCGAGGACGCCTTCGCCGAGCACCACGCGGATGTCGGGCGACTCGCCCAGGAGGCCGAGGAGATCGGCACCGTCGCCGAGGCCGCGCCCGTCGCCGCCCGGCTCGACGAACTCGCCGACGGGTTGAGCACGGTGACCGAGGTGGTCGCCGGGCTCGACATCGCCGACGCCACGATCCGTACGTCCGTCCTGGAGCGGATCGCCGAGGTGCTCGGCGGCGTCAACCGCGCCCGTGCCACCCTCGACGGCCGTCGCCACGAGCTCCTCGACCGTGAGGGACGAGCCGAGTTCGCGGCCGAGTTCGCCCTGCTCGGCCAGTCCGTGACAGGCGCGCTCGCCGCCGCCGACAGCCCGGAAGCGTGCGACGAGCAGCTCGCCCGCATGCTCGTGCAAGTGGAGAACCTGGAGTCCCGGTTCGCCGAGCTCGACGACTTCCTCGGACCGCTCGCCGACAAGCGTGACGAGATCCACGAGGCGTTCGCCGCCCGCAAGCAGACCCTCGCCGACACCCGCGCCCGTCGCGCGGAGCGACTGACCGACTCGGCGACCCGCGTCCTGAAGACCATCACCCGCCGCGCCGCCACCCTCACCGACGCGGACGCCGCCGCCACGTACTTCACCTCCGACCCCATGCCCGCCAAGGTCCGCCGCATCGCCGACGAGCTTCGCGAACTCGGCGACCGGCCAAGGGCGGAGGAGCTCGAAGGCCACCTCAAGGCGGCCCGCCAAGAAGCGTTGCGCGCCCTGCGCGACCGCACCGACCTGTACGCCGACGACGGCCGCACCCTCCGCCTCGGCACCCACCGCTTCGCCGTCAACACCCAGCCCCTGGACCTGACACTGGTCCCGCACGACGAGGGCCTGGCCCTAGCCGTGACGGGCACCGACTACCGCGCGCAGGTCACCGATCCCGACTTCGCCGCAAACCGCCCGTACTGGAACCGCCCGCTGCCCTCGGAGTCGCCCGAGGTCTACCGCGCCGAACATCTCGCCACCCGGCTGCTGGACGAGTACGGACCGGCGGCCCTCACAGAGGCCGACCTGTCCGCCCTGGTGCGGAAGGCGGCGCAGGAGGCGTACGACGAGGGCTACGAGCGCGGCGTCCACGACCACGACGCGACCGCGATCCTCACCGCACTCCTGCGCCTGTACGAGGGCGCCGGCCTCCTGCGTCACGAGCCGGCCGCCCGCGCGGCCGCCCAGCTGTTCTGGGCCCACGACACGACCACCGAAGCCCGCGAGAGCATCCGGCGGCGTGCGACGTCGCTGGCCCGTGCGCGCGACACGTTCGGTCTGGCGCCCGCGATCGCCGACCTCCAGCGGGAGCTGGCGGAAGCGATCGGCTCCGAGGCCGCCGCCGCGTACCTCTTCGAGGAGCTGACGAGTGGCCCCGCAGGCTTCGTCATCAGCGCCGACACCCGGACACTGCTCGACAAGTTCCGCCGTACGGTGGGCTCTTCGGCCTACGACGACGATCTCACCGCCCTCGGTGACCTGCCCGCACGCCGGCAGCTCGTCGAGGCGTGGCTGACGTCGTACGCCGCCTCGACCGGCACGGATCTCTCCTCCGGCGACCTGGCCGAGGCGGTGGCCGCCGAACTCTGCCCGGACCTGGCCCGCTACGAGTCCGACGCGCCGCTGACCGCGACCGTCGAGGGACTGCTCGGCTCCCACCCGCGCCTCACCGGACGTACGCTCACCCTCCGCATCGACGAACTCCTCGTCCGTGTCCGGAGGTTCCGCGCCGACGAGGTACCCGCCCACCGCGCCTACCAGCGCCGCCGCACCGCGCTGGTGGCCGCCGCGCGCGCCCGCCTCCGCCTGGACGAGTACCGGCCCCGCGTGATGTCCGCGTTCGTACGCAGCAGGCTCATCGACGAGGTGTACTTGCCCCTGATCGGCGACAGCCTCGCCAAACAGCTCGGCACCACGGGCGAGTCCAAGCGCACCGACACCGGTGGCCTGCTCCTGCTCGTCTCCCCGCCCGGCTACGGCAAGACGACTCTCATGGAGTACGTCGCCGACCGGCTCGGCATGATGCTCGTGAAGGTCAGCGGGCCGGCCCTGGGACATGCCGTCACCTCGCTCGACCCGGCCGAGGCCCCCAACGCCACCGCCCGCCAGGAGATCGAGAAGATCAACTTCGCACTGGAGGCCGGCAACAACACCCTGCTCCACCTCGACGACATCCAGCACACCTCCTCCGAACTGCTGCAGAAATTCATCCCGCTGTGCGACGCCACCCGCCGCATCGAGGGCGTGCGGGACGGGGAACCGCGCACCTACGACCTGCGCGGCAAGCGGTTCGCCGTCTGCATGGCCGGCAACCCCTACACCGAGTCCGGCAGCCGCTTCCAGATCCCCGACATGCTCGCCAACCGTGCCGACGTGTGGAACCTCGGCGACGTCCTGACCGGCAAACAGGACGCCTTCGCGCTCAGCTTCATCGAGAACGCCCTCACCGCCAACCCGGTCCTGGCTCCGCTGGCCGACCGTGACCGCACCGACCTCGACCTGCTCATCCGCCTTGCGCAGGGTGACGCGTCGGCCCGCGCGGACCGCCTTACGCATCCGTACGCCCCCGCGGAACTGGAGCGGATCCTGGCCGTGCTGAGCCACCTGCTCACCGCCCGGGAGACGGTCGTGGCGGTGAACGCGGCGTACATCGCCGCGGCCGCCCAATCGGACACGACCCGCACGGAGCCGCCCTTCCAACTCCAAGGCTCCTACCGCAATATGAACAAGATCGCCCAGCGCATCCAGCCGGTCATGAACCACGCCGAGCTGGCCGCGCTGATCGACGACCACTACACGGCCGAGGCTCAGACCCTCACCACCCGCGCCGAGGCCAACCTGCTCAAGCTCGGCGAGCTACGGGGCACGCTCACGGACGAACAGACGCACCGCTGGGCAGAGTTGAAGGCAGCGTACGTTCGCACGCAGACCCTCGGCGGCCCCGACAACGACCCCGTGACCCGGGCTGTCGCCACGCTCGGCCTGCTCGCGGACCGGATCGCGGCGGTGGAGACGGCGATCAACCGAGCGGCCGACCCACGCCACTTGGTTGCGAATCCTCTGGCCCGGCACGCGATACGCCCGGCGCCGGACCCGGAGAGCCACTGAAGGAAGCAACTGAAGGAAGCAGTGGTGCTCAGGGCGTTTGAGTATCGGACGGCGGAGGCGTCGACCGGCCGGGCGCCACAAGTGGTTTGTCGAGGCCGAAGACACAACCCGATGCCGTGCCTAATGTGGCTCGTATGGGGCGGCGCATCAACAAGCGCGCCCAGTCAGGCGATGCTCCCCGGCTCGCTGCCACCTGCGTGGTTCACGACCGTTCCTGGGCTCGGGAACTGCGCTATGCAGTGGTCTGCGGTGTGATGCTCTTCGGGGTACTGGTGCTGCTCGACTGGGTGTTCAGGGACCTCACCGCTGGGCGGGCCGTGCTGTGGGCGGCGCTCGGCGTGCTATTGAGCACCCTGCTCACGCCCGCGCGTGTGACAGCGGAGCGCGGCGTACTCGACGCACGCGGGCTGCTGACGCGCCGGCGGGTGCGTACCGACCGGCTCGTGGCCGTGCGGATGTCCGAGGGAGTCGCGCAGCGGCTGGTCCTGACCGACACTTCCGGTGGGCGACTGGTGTTGGACCCACGGGTGCTGGCCGCCAACCCTCTGCTGTGGCACCACCTCGACGAAGGCGCCCGCCGATCCCGCAGGCGCGGCACGCTGCGATACGGCACGGCGGTGCTGGATCGGCTGGGCCGACGCATCGACAGCGAGGCGTGCCACGGGATCTTGCGGGCCTCCGGCCTGGAGTGACCCGTGCGCTCACGCCTGGCCGACCACGCCCGCGGCCCCGAGAAGTTCGTGCAGAAGGTGTGAGGCAGTGATCACGCCGAGCAGATGAGTACCGGCCTTGTCCCTCTGGGCGACCGCCACCAGCGGGCTGCGCACCCGTGCCATCAGCGCGGCCACCTCCAGCGCGGTGTCGTCGGGGTCCGCGATCGGCGGCGGCTCGGCCCTGCTGGACAGACAGTCGCCGACGCGTCGGCCGGCGAGCGCCTGGCACAGCCGGTCGGCGTGCTTCTCGTCGACCACGGCCGCGAGGGTCGGGTCCTCGACGACGTAGGAGGGCACCAGCACCTTGACCATCTGGGAGGCGGGCAGGATCGCCTTCGGCTCACCCCGCTCATCGAGCACCAGCAGGCCGGGCAGCCTGTGCTCGGCCATCAGCCGGGCTGCCTCCATGGCGTCGCTGTCGACGCTCACCGTCTCGTATCCGACCGCCAGGTCACGCGCGCGCACGGCGGGCTCCTCATCTGCTGAAAACGTCCCTGTACTCAGCGTCGTACACGTGTGGTGCACGGGCCAGGGCATTGACGCGAAACATACGCGCGGGGCCAGGCAGGGGGACACTGGAGGTGTGCTGTCGGTGCTCACGAGGGCCCGAGGGGGTGTCGGCCGATGGTGAGGTCTCGGCGGGTGCGGATGTGGCGGTGGCGGCGGAATCCGCTCAGACGCCGCAGCGATCTCATCGAGGCATGGGTCGTGCTCACCGGGTGGGCGCTCGTCTTCGTCGGCAGCATCCTTGCAGGGCTGACGTCGGCCGGCGCGTTCGAGCGGGACGCCGAGCGGAAACGGGCGGAGAGCCGCCGCGTCCCGGCCGTGCTCGTGGAGGACGCGCAGGACAGGGTTTCCATGCGGGGGACGAGCGACTACCGGGTATGGGCGACGGTGCGCTGGACGGCGACGGACGGCTCGACGCACACGGACGAGGCCAGGGTGCCGGTCAGGGCCCGGGCCGGGAGCACGGTGACCGTGTGGACGGACGGGAACGGCCGGATCACGGTCGACCCCCTGACTGAGGGCGAGGCCCGGCTGCACGCGGTTTTCGGAGGCGTGATGGTGGGGACGGGCGCGGGCGGTGTGGTCTGGGGAGCGGTGTGGGTGGTGCGACGAGGGCTGGAGCGGCGTCGTATGGCGCAGTGGGACACGGAGTGGGAGCGGATCGGCACGCGGTGGGGGTGGAAGGCGGGCTGAGTCAGCCGACGGACCGCGGACCCGGCGGTCCCCAGTCACCGCCCCGCGCCTCATCCGGCGTCCAGGACCGCATGGCTTGCCGACGGAACCGCTCACCGAGCTGCGAACCACACATGATTCCCGCCCCGAACAGCATCAGCCCGAACTGCGCCGGAAACGCGAAGAACGCGGTGTCCTCGGCATCGAGCCCACCCCACCGCGCGAGTGGAACGGCCAGTCCGCTCGCCCAGAACACCAGCAGCGCGACTGCGCGGACACGGATCTCCCACGGGGTGGCGTGCCGCCGGACCCGCTCGGGGGCCCAGCCCCGTAGCAGGGCGATCGCGAAAGGCAGGACGAGCACCGACCAACCGCACACCCAGAGCAAGTCGAACACGCGCACCCTCCTTGTCTGTCCGGGTGGCCGCCCATCGGCGGGCCTACCTGCCGCGGCGCCGTCGACCACCGCACGTGACGGTCCCACGGGGCGTTGCAGAGCGTCACTGCCTGGTTCCGGCAGTCTTCGCGGGGTTCTGCTACGTGCCGTGCCCGTGGCCGGACCGTGTTCCCAGTCCTGGCGCCCGTCCGAGGAGCTCGGCCAGCCCCTGTCGGGTGGCCGCCAGTACCACCCGGTCCTCGGCACGTAGCACGTAGCCGGGATGGAGGTCCCATACGAGGCCGGCGGCGCGGTCGGCGGTGTCGTGGGCCGGGGTGGCCGAGAGGTCGGGGAGGCGTTCGTCGGGCGCGGCGGTGTCCAAAGCGATGACGCGCCAGGCACCCGGTCGGAAGGACTCGGCGATCGTGCGGCCCTCCAGTTGCGGGTGGCCGGCGACGTTCAGGGCGGCGAAGAGCAGCACGCGGCGTTCGACCGGGATGGCGCCGAGGATCTGACGGCCCATCATGGCCCCGGCGAAGGCGGGTGCGGCGAGGGTGGAGACGCTGCGGCTGCGGGTGAGCGCGCGGGGGTGGGCGGCGCGCAGGGTGCGGTAGACGGCGGCGGCGAAGTCGTCGTCGTACAGCCGCAGCGCTGTGCGCAGGTCGGGCTTGACGGAGCGTGCGTACAGGGCCGCTTCGAGGTTGGTGGTGTCGCTGCTGGTGAGGGCGAGCAGGGAGTGCGCGCGGTTGATCCGGGCCGATTCGAGCACGCCTTCCTGTGTGGCATCCCCGATCACCACGGGCACCCGTATCCGCCGCGCGACGGGGATGCCGCGTGCCTCCGGGTCCTCCTCGACGCACACCACGGGTATGCCGAGTTCGTGCAGCCGGGACAGGACGCGGGTGCCGACCTTGCCGAGTCCGAGCAGGACGACGTGGCCGGACAGTCCGCGTGGCGGGCGGCGCAGAGTGGACGCGGTGCGGAAGGTACCGAACGCCTCAAGGGCGGCCGCGAGCAGCACGGGCAGAAACAGCAACCCGGCCAGCCCGGAGAGGAGTTGGAGTATCTGGCGGGAGGCCGGCTCGTCGAGTGCGGGATCGCCGATCGCGAAGAGGTCGAGCAGGGTGAGGTAGGAGGCGTGCAGCAGATGGGGCTCGCTGGTCAGCCAGGTCGCCACGGCCAGTGCCAGAACGCAGGCCACGAGACCGGCCAGCGACCAGCGAAGCCGGCGGGAGAAGAGTCGGCCGAGCGGCAGTCCGCGTCCTGCAAGGCGGTTCGGCGGGGGAGCCGATCCGGTGTGCGCGATGGCTTCCAGGACCACCGTGCCGCGGCCGGTGGCCGCGGCCACCGTCTCCTCGTCCGGCAGCAACTGGGGCCCCTCCCGGCCGCTGGCGTCCGAACCTTCCGCGCCCGCAGGGTCGACGGTCGTCGAGGACAGCAGCGCGAGCGTGCACAGACCGCGATCGGCGACGCGGCCCTGGCCCGGCGGGGTGCGTTCCACCGCGCGTAACAGCAGCCCGTCGGCCTGGACGACCTTGCTGGTGCCGGCCACGGCCGTGGCGGCGAGGGCGGGAGCCGCGGTGTCCGCGTCGGACAGGACCGTGGTGGAGGTGTCCAGGGCCTCCGGGTCCAAGCCGGGGACGGCGAGGGCGGCGGCCTGGTCGAGGAGTTCCTCCAGGTGCTGGCCGAGCTTGCGGTTGTAGAGCCGGATGACGAGCCGCAGGCGTGGGTTGAGGCGGCGGGCGGCCAGCGCGGCGTGGATGTTGGTCTCGTCGTCGTCATGAACCAGTGCCAGCGCGGCGGCCTCGCGCACGCCGGCCTCGGCCAGCGCGGCCTCGTCCAGCACGGGCGCCTCGACCACCTGGGGCACCCCGGTGTCCAGGGTGGCGGCGCGGTTCATCGCCGTCTGCACCCGGCCGAGGAGCGCGGAGGCTCTCGTCGGCGGCCCGCCGGGGTGGCTCCGGCTGGCGGGCACCACGAGGGTGATCCGCTCCCGGTAGACCGTGCCGAGTTCGGCGGCCAGCCGCTCGGCGAGCGCGTCGTCACCGGCGACGATCATGTGTCCCGGACGCGTGGACCCGCGTGTCTGCGGAGGGAGGACGACCATGCCTTACGACACCTCCGACTCAGGCGAGCGCGAAGTAGCGCAGCCACACGTACAGAGCGGACAGAGTCACCGTGACGACGGTGACGACGAGGCCGTACTTGGTGAACTGCCAGAAGGTGATGGGCTGCCGATTGCGTTCGGCGATGCCGAGAACGACCACGTTGGCGCTCGCGCCGATCGCGGTGGCGTTGCCGCCGAGGTCGGCGCCGATAGCCAGGGCCCACCACATGACGTGGTCGGGGTCCCCGCCCATGTTGTTCACCAGGTCGGCGGTGATCGGGGCCATGGTGGCGACGTAGGGGATGTTGTCGACGATGCCGGACAGCACGGCCGAGGCGCCCAGCAGCAGCATCGAGCCGCCGAGTTCGTTGTCGCCGATGGCGTCGGCGAGGGAGCGGGAGACCTCGCCGATGACGCCGGTCTCGATGAGGCCGCCGATCATGATGAAGAGTCCGGCGAAGAAGGCGAGGGTGGGCCACTCGACCTCGCCGAGTACGTCGCCGGTCTCCACTGCGGAGATCGCGATCAGCAGGCCGGCGCCGAGCAGGGCGACGACGCTGGGCTCGTAGTGCAGCACCGGGTGCAGCACGAACCCGGCGACGACCAGGACGAGCACGATCAGGCCCTGCACCAGCAGCCGAGGGTCCCTGATTGCTTCCTTCTCCTCCAGCGCCATGACCTCTTCGGCGCGCGTCTCGTCGTAGACGAAGGACTTGCGGAACAGGAACCGGCACAGCACGACCAGCACCACGGTCAGGATCGCGGACAGCGGGGCGAGGTGGACGAGGAAGTCGTTGAAGGTCAGGCCGGCCCGGCTGGCGATGATGATGTTGGGCGGGTCGCCGACCAGCGTGGCGGTGCCGCCGATGTTGGAGGCGAACACCTCGGCGATGAGGAAGGGGGCGGCGGGCAGCGCGAGCCGCTCGCACACCAGCAGGGTCACCGGGGCGACCAGAAGCACCGTGGTGACGTTGTCCAGCAGGGCCGAGGCGAGGGCCGTGATGACGACGAGCATCACCATCACCCGGAACGGCCGTGCCCGTGCCCGCTTCACGGCCCAGATGGCGAGGTACTCGAACATGCCCGTCTTCTTGAGCACGCCGACGATCATCATCATGCCCAGGAGCAGGAAGATGACGTTCCAGTCGATGCCGGAGTGCTCGGAGAAGAAGGCTGCCTTGTCATCGGTCGCCCCGATCGCCAGCATCAGCGCGGCGCCGCCCAGGGCCGCGCCGACGCGATGGATCTTCTCGCTGATGATCAGGCCGTATGTGATGACGAAGACGGCTATCGCGGCCCAGCTCTGCCAGCCGTTCACGATTCTCCGACCAGTCGCTGCATGAGGCGGGCGGCCGTGATGGCGCCCGCCAGGCGGATCTGGTCGCCGTCGTGTTCGACGACGGCGACCAGCGGCGTGTGGGTGCGGGCCATCAGTGCCGCGACGTGCATGACGCTCGTGTCCGGGCCGACTGCCGGCGGCTGGAACCTGCGGCGCGGAAGCCATTCGGCGACCGTGAGCGCGGCGAGCTTGCCTGGCACCTCCTCGAGTTCCCGGTCGTCGAGCCCGGCCGCGAGATGCGGGTCCTCCCGCGCGTACTCGGGCACGAGCTGCCCGATGAGCTGCGAGCCGGGCACGATGGCATACGGCTGCCCGTCGCGGTCCACGACCAGCAGCGCCGGCAGCTTCTGCTCGGCCAGCAGCCGGGCCGCGTCGGTGGCGTCGTCATCGGTGGACACGTGCGGGTAGGGCTCGGCGAGTTCACGCGCCGACATGGCCGGCCTCCTTGGCGGTACGGGGAGCAGGGGTGGTGCCGTCGCCGTCCACGCCGGCGATGTCCTCGACGTGGAAGAGGCGGGCGATCGGTACGTCGGTGGAGCTGTGCGCGATGATCGAGAAGGCGATGCACACGGCGATGAGTGTGAACGCCTCCTCGCCCTGCGGGATCCCGGCCTGCAGCACCAGCAGCCCGTACACCACCGAGGCGAAGCCCTTCGGCCCGAACCACGCCGCGACCAGCTTCTCCTGCCGGGTGAAGCGCGTCCCCAGCAGCGACAGCAGCAGCGAGGCCGGACGGATCAAAACGATCGCCAGGACCACGGCGACGTAGCCGCCGAAGGACAGATCGCCGAACAGCTGAGGCGTCAGCAGCGCGCCGAACACCAGCAGCGCCGCGAACTTCGCCAGCTCGGCCAGCGCCTCGCCCAGCGGCTCGAACGCCTCCTTCGCCTCCAGCGAGCGCGCGGTGAGCACCGCACCCGCCGAGAAGGCGGCGAGGTAGGGGTTGGCGTGGGTGAGGTGGCACAGGGCGTACAGGATCACACCGATCGCCAGCGGCAGAAGGGGCTGCAGCTTGGGCTCGGCGCCCAGCAGCCGGAAACGTACGAGCTCGATCACCACGAACGGGATGACGATGCCGAAGACAAGCCCGAGGACCAGCTCTAGTGCGATCTTCCCGAACTCGGCCTCGGCGTGCCCGGAGGTCGGCCCGGCCGCGGCGATCAGGATGAGGACGACCGGCAGGGCGAGCCCGTCGTTGATGCCGCTCTCCACGTTCAGCAACTGCCGCAGCTTTGCCGGGACTTCCTTGCGTCCGACGATCGCGGAGGCGAACACCGGGTCCGTCGGAGCGAGAACGGCACCGACCAGGAAGGACGTCGTCCAGTCCAGACCCACCAGGTAGTGCGTGATCAGCGCCATCCCGACGAACGCCAGCGGCATGCCGAGCCCGAGCGCGCGGGCCGGGTTCCTCCAGTTCTCCTTCAGCTTCGGGAAGGAGACGTGCATACCGTCGGTGAACAGCACCGCGAACAGCGCCAGGTCAGCTGTGACGGACACGATCTCGCTGTCCGGCGTGATGTGGATCAGCCCGAGAAAGCCGTCACTGACGAGAGCGCCGCCGACCAGGAAGAGAAAGGAGGTGGACAGCACGGTCCGGGCGGCCAGACCTGACAGCAGCACCGCGATGAGCAGCGCCACCCCGAAGACCACAACGAGCACCATGACCTGAACCCCCGATCGACGAAGAGATTTGTCCTCAAAACCGCCGACCAGGCTTCCCGGCACACCGCTGGGAACCCTACACGTTCTTTACGCGGCATTGACAGGTCCTTGACGCGCACCTTGGCGTGCCGCACATTGCCGGATCCCGGAAGCAAGGCGACCTCCCGTTACGAGCCATCGCTGTCTTCGCTCCACAGGGCGCGGGAGAGGCCGAGCTGGTACATGACCAACCGTGCGCGGTCGTTGGCGTGCGTCACGACCAGACGGGTGGTGCCGCGGGCCCGAGCGGCCCTGAGCGCCATGAAAAGAGCTTCGCAGCCATCCGGGCTGACGTACTTCACTTGCGCCAGGTCGACCTCCAGGACTTCCGGCCCGGTGTTGATGAGCCGCACGAGGCGCCGACCGGTCGCGGAGGCGTTGCGGGCGTCCAGTTCGCCGCGCAGCCGGACCACTTCACGCCCGCGCGGTTCCCCCGGCGCGTGCCGTGGCCGGTGCGGGAAGCGGAAGAGACGCATCGCGGACTCCGGGGTAGGCAGGCAAGGTGCTCGCCGACCAGGCTTCCCGGCACACCTGCTCGCAGCGTATCTGTGGGGTGGCGGTGGCGCTCGTCGCGATCGTTGCGCGGCGACGGAGTCCCGCTTCAAACGCGCTCGCTCAGGTCGCCGGCCGACGTCGCACGTGGTGACGGCTGGCAACGCAGGGGTCGAGAGAGTGCAGGTAGTAGGTCAGGCTCGCACGTCGAGTGTGAGGCTGTGGGCGAGGAGGGTGCAGGCTGCGAAAGGCAGCAGCTGTTCGGGCCTCGTCGGTCCGCAGGCTATCGATCGCTCAGCTGCGGAGCGATCCAACGGGCGTACTCCGCGATGGACCGCGGCTCCCGACCGGTCAGCCGTTGCACCCAGTCGGCGGTGTACGCATTCACGCCCGCGCGCAGCGACCGGAACGCCGCGACGATCTGTTCCGCGAGCCAGTCAGGAAGCCCCAGCCCGGTCAGCCCCGCAAGGGCCTCATCGTCCGGTATGGCCACATACGCGATCCGGTGCCCCACGGCGCTCGACAGTTCCTTCTCGGTCACGCATGGTCGACGGTGTCCTGGCTGTCGATGGTCTCGTACGGCGGTGCCGGGGCCGCATCCACAGCCGCCGGGGTCGGCGTCCGGCGGCGCCGTACCAGCATGCGTGTGGCCAGCGGTTCGGTGTAGCGCGCCGTGATGGGGCCGAGGAGGACGAGGATCAGGACGTAGGCCGTGGCCAGCGGGCCGAGTGAGGGTTCTATGCCGGCGGTGACGGCGAGCCCGGCGATGACGATGGAGAACTCGCCCCTGGCGACGAGGGTGCCCCCGGCACGCCAGCGGCCCTTGCGGCCGATTCCGGCGCGGCGGGCGGCCCAGTAGCCGGTGGCGATCTTCGTCAGGGTGGTGACGGTGGCGAGGGTGAGGGCGGGCAGGAGGACGGGCGGGATGGTGGCGGGGTCGGTGTTCAGGCCGAAGAAGACGAAGAACACCGCGGCGAACAGGTCCCGCAGCGGGGAGAGCAGGCTGTGGGCACCCTCGGCCACCTCGCCGGACAGGGCGATGCCGACCAGGAAAGCTCCCACGGCGGCGGAGACCTGCAGTCGCTGGGCGAGCCCGGCGATCACCAGGGTGAGGCCGAGGACGACGAGCAGCAGCTTCTCGGGGTCGTCGCTGGAGACGAAACGGGAGATGTGGCGGCCGTAGCGGACGGCCAGGACCAGTACGAGAGCAGCGGCACCCAGGGCGATGGCGAGGGTGATGCTTCCGGCCGCCCAGCCCGCGCCGACCAGCAGAGCGGTGACGATGGGCAGGTAGACCGCCATGGAGAGGTCCTCGAGGACGAGGATGCTTAGGATGGTCGGCGTCTCGCGGTTGCCGAGCCGCCCCAGATCGCCGAGCACCTTGGCGATGACGCCGGAGGAGGAGACCCAGGTGACGCCTGCCAGCACGACGGCGGCGACGGGTCCCCAGCCCAGTAGCAGGGCCAGTACCGCACCCGGCAGGGCATTGAGGACGGCGTCAACGATGCCGGCGGGATAGTGGGTTCTGAGATTGGTGACCAGATCGCTGGCGGTGTACTCCAGGCCCAGCATGAGGAGCAACAGGATGACGCCGATCTCGGCCCCGACGGCGACGAAGTCCTCGCTGGAGCCCAGCGGCAGCAGTCCGCCCTTGCCGAAGGCGAGCCCGGCCAGTAGGTACAGCGGTATCGGCGAGAAGCGCAGCCGCCCGGCGAGCCGGCCGAGCAGCCCGAGTCCGAGGATGAGGCAGCCGAACTCGATCAGGAAGACAGCGGATGAGTGCATGTCGGCTCACTCCCGCCCGAGTATCGCGGCGGCAGCCTCCACGCCCTCGCGGGTGCCGATCATGATGAGGGTGTCGCCGCCGGCCAGTCGGAAGTCGGGGGCGGGGGAGGGTATCGCCTCGGCCCGGCGCAGCACGGCCACGATCGAGGCTCCGGTGTCGGTGCGCATCCGGGTCTCGCCGAGCAGGCGCCCGTTCCAGTACGAGGTGCTGGACAGTTCGATCCGCTCGGCCACGAGCCCGAGGTCGGTCGTGGAGAGCAGGTTCGGCGTGTGGTGGGCGGGCATCAGGGCGTCGATGAGTGTCGCTGCCTCCTCCGCCGTCAGGCGCGCGGACAGGGAGCAGGCATCCGGGTCGTCGTTGTCGTACGCGCTGAACGTGCGATGGCCGTCGCGGTGGGCGATCACCGACAGGCGGCGGTTCTCCCGGGTCGTCAGGTCGTAGCGGACTCCGATACCCGGCAACGGCGTGCTGCTCAGGCGCGGTGCGCTCATGGCTGTCCCCCTTCTGACGGCGTCGGCGTGCACTTCTGCGGCTCGTCTGCGGGGGCCGCCCGGACGGGCGCCCAGGTCCGGCCTGTGACGCTCATCCTAGGCGGGCGGTAGGGGCGGGGCGCGTGGAGCGGGCCTGACCAGCCCGGTGCAGGCGTCACGTGAGCCCGCGTCAACGCTCACAACAGGGCCTCGATGCCGCGGAGTTCCTTGCGTGCGAGATCTGGATGCGCACGCTCGCGGTCGAGGACAAGGAGGAGGAAGAGCCCTTCGTGGGTCCGCCGGGTCAGCGGGCGGATGAGATGGAGTTCGCCGACGAAGGTGACCAGGATGTCCTCGATCTGCTGCGGCTTGCAGCCCGACTGGTTCAGAGCGGAGAGGTGGGCGCGCACGACGTCGGTGCAGCCGTGGGCGGCCCGGTTCATGTCGAGGTCCTGCCGACGGCTCAGCGAGCCGAGCGGCATCCGGCTGACGTAGTCGACGAGGACGGCGCCGAGAGCTCCTTCGACGCGCATCGCCCGGTCCAGCGCGACCTGGATGGTGGACACGGCCGTCCCCTCTCGGCACACGGTCTTCCTCCGTGCCGACCAGGCTTCCCGGCGCTCCAGCCCTGCCGCGTACCCATCGAGGGCAGTGAGCGGCGGGGCACTTTTGCATCGTGCCACGATTTGGAGCCGTCCGCCCCGCTCATGCGGAGTCTTGGTGGAGATGTGCGGTGGATCCGGCGGAAGTCATGGCCGACACCGATGCTTCCGAGGCGGCTGCGCAAGCTGTGGACCTTCCCCCGCGGCAGGTCCAATCCGGATCGGTGTTCCTCGGGCTCACGCTGCCGCCGCACGCCGGACAACGACCGAGCCGGCGTGGTGTACGACGAGGGCCCCGGGAGAGGCATGCACAGTGGGGAAGGCGCCACCGGCACTTTCGTCGGGAGCGTCCTCCGACCCTTCCCGGGTGATGTCGCCCTGTCCGTCTTGCGGAGTGCTCCCACTGGTGGCCAGCTGGGACCAGACGGTCAGGGGCGGCGCTATTGCGGCGGCCGTGGCGATCATGCTGCCGACCCGCCGGAGTCTGCCCCGGCTGTCCAGGTCCCGCCATGCCGGTCGGGAGCCCTCCGGCGGTGATTTCCCGGCCGCCATCGCGGGGTACGGCGATCTCGCCTTGGTCCTGAGTGCAGGTGGCGCAGGCGGCGTAAGGGCTTCCGGATCGCCGCCGACGGGCACGGAGGGTATCGCCGCGGTGTAAGGGAAAGCGGCCACCGCGGCCCGGCGCCCCGGACGCATTGTCCGGGGCGTCACGTGCGTCTGTGCCGGCGGTGTCCGCCGGCGCAGTCGAGCCGGACGAACGGGATGGCACGCCCGGCCTCGCGCAACGACGCCTCACCGCCGTCGACGGGAAAGCCCATGAAGCCGCACAGACGGCGAGCCGTTCGCGGGTGCCGCCGGGCGTAGTCAACCATGATCTCGGCGCCCTCGGGGGGTGGGAGGAAGCGGGCGGTGACGGCGTGCGGGCGGCTGCCGATCTGAGCGACGGTCTTCGGTTGGTGGCGCAGGTTCTGGTACCAGTCCGCCTTCGGCCCGAAGCCGGAGGCGACGATCCAGCTCTCGCCACCCGCATCTCGGGACACCACTTCCAGGACCACCTGGCGGTCGAGGTCGGTGACGCGGCCGACGTGGTGCAGCAGAAGCAGCCGGTTCCCGAGCAGCGGCCCCAGCCCCGCGCGGAACAGGAGGATCGGTGCCCGTACGGCCAAGCGCCGCCATCCGGTGGGGAGTCGAGGGCGGCCGGGTGCGGTGTCGCTGCGCGCCATGGTTGCCTTCCACAGGTGGTCGGGAATGTCGGCTCTTGGACTCGATTGGGTAAAAGACCCGGGGCAAAAGCCGTCTGGCGCGACCTACCTTTGCATAGCCTAAAGGTGAGGGGGAGGCGTGCCCGCGGAGCCGAGGGGCGACTCTCGAGCGCCTCGACACCGCTGGAGTACGCACATGATCGACACGAAACCGCCACCGACCTCGACGGTGCTGTCCTCCATGCCCGTTGTGGTGATGGCGGTGGTGGCGGCCGCGGACGTCGTCGCCGGCCCGGGTGTGGGCTTCCTGCCCCTGGTGTCGCTCGGACCCGCGTTCTCCGGCCTGGTCGGGGGGTGGCGTCGTACGGCGGTCTTCGGACTCGTGGCGCTGATGCTGGGTGTGGCACTCGGGCTGTACGACGGGCTGTTCGAGGAGCGTCGGGGATACATCGCGCTGGCCGCGGTGGCGGGCGTCACCGGCGTCGGCATCACGGCGGCCGTGATGCGCGAGCGCCGGGAGGCGGAACTGGCCAGTGTGCGGTCGATCGCCGAGGTCGCACAGCGGGTGCTGCTGCGGCCGGTGCCGTTGACCGCGGGCCCGCTGCAGGCGGCGGTGTCGTACACCTCGGCCGTCGCCGAGGCGCGGATCGGCGGCGACCTGTACGAGGTGGTGGCCTCGCCGCACGGCATCCGGGTGATCGTGGGGGACGTGCAGGGCAAGGGGCTGGCCGCGGTGGAAACGGCGGCGGTCGTCCTCGGCGCGTTCCGGGAAGCGGCGCACGACGAGCCAGACCTGGTGGGCTTGGGCGAGCGCTTGGAGCGCAGTGTGGCTCGGGAGCTGGAGGGCGAGAAGTTCGTCACCGCGATCCTGGCCGAGATCGGCTCCGACCAGGAGGCGGTCCTGCTGAACTACGGCCACCCGGCCCCGATGCTGGTGCGCCGGGACGGAACCGTCGACTTCCCGCACCCACCCTCCTTCGCTCTGCCGCTGGGCCTGGGCGCCCACGGTGGCGAGGGTCCGAAGCCGTACCGGGTGGACTTCGCTCCCGGCGAGCAGCTGCTGCTGTACACCGACGGTGTCACCGAGGCCCGTGACGAGCAGGGGAGTTTCTATCCGCTCGGCGATCGGGCGCACTTGCTGAAGGAGTTCGACGCGCACCGCGCCCTGGAGGCGGTGCGCGCGGACCTTGCCCAGCATGCGGCCGGGCCGCCTCGCGACGATGCCGCGATGCTCCTGTTGCGCTACCACGGTCATGGGGAAGGAAAATCTGTTCCCATGCCGTGAGTGAGCAGCGCCTTGGGCGCGGTAGAAAGGACGCATGGCGGAGCGCGCGACCCCTGACGGGGCCATGGACGATGTCGATGCGGTGACCCGGGCGGTGCTGACCGCGTCCCGGTTGCTGGTGGCGGTCTCCGCCCGCTCCCTTGCCGAGGTCGAGGAGAGAGTGACCCTCCCGCAGTTCCGCATGCTGGTGGTCCTGCACACCCGGGGGGCCACCAAACTGGTCGCGCTCGCCGACCTGCTCGGCGTGGCACCGTCCACCGCGATGCGCATGGTCGACAGGCTGATCGCTGCCGGACTCGCCGACCGGCAGACCAATCCCGCCAATCGGCGCGAGACCCTGCTCCGGCTCACTGAGGAGGGTCGCCGTACCGTCGCAAACGTCACGGCCCGGCGCCGGGCCGAGATCGCCGCGATCGTCGAACGGCTCACCCCGACGCAGCGGTTGGCCCTCATCGAGGCCCTGGCCGCCTTCAACGAAGCCGGGGGAGAGCCCCTCGCCCCAGCGCTCGACGACACCGAACCGCACCCGCTGGGCTGGGCGATGGACGTCGCGGCGGCGCGCGACGCCTGACCCACCCCTGGCCGACATCGGAATCAGGCCGAACTTTTCCAGCCCCGCCACGTTTTGCATAATGCAAGGGAACTGTGAAGGCGCCGCCAGGATGCCGGATCCCGGCAAGCCGACCCGCGTATGTGTGTCCGGCCGGGGGCAGTGTTGATCGCTTGCCCGTGACGCCAGGATGTCGCGGACGGACATGGACCAGGGCTGGAGGCGGAGAGGCGTATGCGCCGGGCGAGTCGACCCCTGCCCACCGGAGAACCGCACCTGATGGCCCACCTGCGCACCTCTGTGTGGGGGCCGGCGGAATTCGTCGGCCTGCCGCCGTGGTGGCTGGTCGGGGAGGGACTCCTCGCTGGAATGGTCGGGGCGGTGACCATCGCCGGCACCGCTCTCGTCGGCGCCTGGTACGGGCTGCCCGCGCTGGCGAACGGCGAGGCCGGGCTGGTCTGCGCCGTCGCACTCGTCCTCTATCTGGGCATGGTGCGTGCAGGCCGGGCACTGATCGGCCTCGTCGCCGTGCTGGGCGTGTGCCTTGCGCTCCAGGTCCCGCAGGCGGCCGCGGGCGTGGTGTTGGCGGACCGGGGGCGCGTGGAATCCGTGGTGGTGACCTCCGTCGAGGCTGGAGCGACGGGCGCAGCCACACGCGGCCGTTACCTGTGCTCGGTGGCCGACCAGGGCGGCGTCCCGCTCAGGGTCCGCATCTGGCGCGGTTGCGGGCAGACCACCCGGCCGGGTGACGCGCTCGCCGTGGTGTACGACCCGAAGGGGCACGTGCCGACACGGGGCGTGCAGGCCGAGGTGACAGCGGTGGGACCGCTGCGCGACGTGGCCGGCTGGGCCGCCGCACTGGTCGCCGCATGCCTGCTGGCAGTGGTCCGCTCCTACCGGCTGACCCACACCACGGCAGGCCCTGCGCACGGTACTGAGGCGGCCACACCCTGACGCTCAGCCCGCCGATGGGGAAGGCGAAGGTGAGGCCGTGTTCACGTCCAGGTCCGGGCGTGGGGTGAGAACCACGACCGGGGCGCCCGGCTGGGGCGCGGGCGGAGTGAGCTGCTCCTTGGGCAGCTTCGGCGGCGTGGTCTGCTGGAAGTTGACCTGATCGAAGTTGACCAGTCCGGTCTTCTCCAGAACCGTGATGTGGTCCAGCACGGTGTCGTTGGCCAGGTCGGCGAGCTGGCGCACCAGCGTGTTCTCGGTGCTCGCCCGGATCTTGGCGATGACCGGGAAGATCTGACCGTGGGTCACGCGCATGATGGCGACGGCGGTGGAGTCGAACTCCTTGCCCGACTTGGCGTCCACGGTGGCCACGAACTGTTGTTGCTGCGGGCTGGCCTGGTTGGGCAGCGTGATGTTCAGCTCGGGCGCGATCTTGCGGCACATCGCGTCGAGGCCGGCGTGCCCGACCACCAGGTGCTCGCCCGCCTCCTTCATCTCCTGCGTCGTACCGCGCTCCATGGACATCTCGCCCAGGGGGTACTCCCACAGACCGGCCGCGCGGACCTTGACCACGAAATCGCGGTCGGCCTCGGTGAGGGGACCGTACGGCGTGTTCGCGATGATGCGGGAGGTGTTCGTCGCCGTGTTCTCGATGCCCAGCATGGCGGGATAGGCGAGCGCGGAGAGGGTGAGAACCAGCGCTCCGCCCACGAAGACGGCACCGATCGTGTTTCGGGAGAGGGGCATGGAACCTCCTGATGTGAGCGGTCCTGGTGTCAGGAGGTACGGACACGTCATGTGGAGCCATCATTGCACTAGGTAAATTTTGCATCCTGCTCTGTGTCTTGCGTCACATTGGGGCGGGTTGTGGTCGCCGAGGGCGGAGCAACCTGTTCGGGACGGCGACGGCTATTTGCCGGCCGGGCAGAACGGGGGGCGTTTTGCCGCGCGCGGGCGGCGAGTGTCCGGGCGGGCGCCTTGGGTGATCCGCAGGGCGCAGTCCGCCTGCCATCGCTGGGCGAAGCCGGCCATGGCCGGGGCGGTGAGGGGGGGCGAGGGTGAGGAGAGCCGCAGCGTCGAGCCGAGTCTTGCGGATGGTGAGGTGTGCGGGACTCTGCGCCGTCGGGGGGTGCCCCTATGGGTTTGGTCAAGCGCGAGGCTCGATACTGGGCATCGAGCGTCTCTGTGGGGGATCGATGAGTGCGTGGGCGGAGCTCGTGTGGGGCCTGGTCTTCGGGGGCGCCATGTTGGTGGTGGCGTTCAACTATCGCGATGTTGCGTGGCGGATCCACGGCTTCATGTCGAACACGGTTGGTGCCAACCGGCTGCTGACGCCGGCGACGGTGAGGTTCGTTTGTGGCGTTCTGGCCACTGCTTCAGTGGTGAGCGTCGCGTTTGGGCTGGCCGGGTCCGAGTGACTGGCGACTTTCCAGCAGTTACTTGCGAAGAGCACGTCGGCCCGGCGTCGGGCGAGGCTGAGGATGGCCTGGCTGTGGTGCTTTCCCTGGGCGATCTTCTTGTCGTAGTAGGTGCGCGAGGTCGGGTCGGCCAGTGCGGCGAACGCGGAGAGGAAGAAGGCGCGTTTGAGCTGCTTGTTTCCTCTCCGTGAGGGCTGTTCGCCGCGGATGGAGGACCCGGAGCTCCGGGTCGCCGGGGCGAGGCCGCCGACCAGCCCTCCCTCGCCGGCGCGCCCATCCGCTCGCCCACGCGAACGCGAGCGCCCCGAGGTTGCGCCCGACTGAAGGCCCTCAGTGGCTGCTGACCGCGGAACGAGGTCGCTGATGGAATATCGGCTGATCCCTTCCGACAGACCTTGGTCTTGCCTTGATGGGTTCTATACGTATTCTTTACGCTCGGAGCGCCGGGAAGTCTGGTCGGCAACTCGCCCCGTCATGGGGTGAGTTCGCCATGCCGTCGACCCGAAACGGGGCCCCATGTTCCAGCGCATTGCGCGAGAGGTTCTCTCCGGCCTGACCGTGGCCATTGTGGCGCTGCCCCTGGCGATCGCGTTCGGGATCACCGCGACCGGCACGTCCGAGGGCGCGCTCGTCGGGCTGTATGGCGCTATCTTCGCGGGGTTCTTCGCGGCTCTGTTCGGCGGGACTCCCGGCCAGGTCACCGGTCCGACAGGTCCTATCACCGTCGTGGCCACCGGGGTCATCGCCGAGCACGGACTTGAGGGCGCTTTCCTCGCCTTCGTGATGGCCGGCGCGTTTCAGATCCTGTTCGGACTGTGCAGGCTCGGGTCGCTCATCCGCTACATCCCCCACCCTGTGGTGTCGGGTTTCATGGGCGGCATCGCTCTGATCATCATCCTGGGTGAGATCGACCAGGTGGAGAGAAGTTTCCTGGTGGTGGCGGGCACGATCGTGCTCATGCTGGTGTCCGGGCGAGTGATCAAATCGATTCCGGCCAGTCTGATCGCGCTCGTGGGCATGACGTTGGTCCTGCGGCCCGCGGACTCGTCCTTGCGGGACGTACGCATCGGTCCGGTTCCGCTCAACACGGCGATCGACTACATAGGCCGGATCCCGGAGTCGATCCCGTCGATCACCGTCCCCGAGCTCAGCGGGTCGCTGCTCCTCACCCTCCTGCTCCCGGCGCTGAGTATCGCGCTGCTGGGCTCCATCGACTCGCTGCTGACCTCGGTCGTCATGGACAACATCACCGGCAACCGGCACCGGAGCAACAAGGAACTCGTCGGCCAGGGGCTCGGCAACGCCGTCAGCGGACTGTTCGGGGGCCTGGCCAGCGCCGGTGCGACCGTCAGGTCTGTGGTCAACGTCAGAAGCGGCGGCCGTACGGCCGTGTCGGCGGCCACCCACAGCGTCATCCTTCTCGCTCTCGTGGTCGGCCTAGGGGCCGTGGTGCGGTACATCCCGCTCGCCGTGCTGTCCGGGATCCTGATTCTGACCGCGGTCGGCATGTTCGACTGGGAGAGCCTGCGCAAGGCCCACGTCTCTCCGCGGGGTGATGTCGTCGTGATGTTCGCGACGATGATCGTCACGGTCCTCGTCGACCTGACCGTGGCCGTCGCCGTCGGCGTCGCCCTGGCGCTCATCGTGCACGCGATGAAGTCGCGTCGGCGCAGGGCGTCGATCGTGCACGACGGCGCCGACGCCTACCGCATCGAGGGGCCACTGTCCTTCCTGTCGGTCGACCGCGTCTTCGCCGCGCTGCGCGACGAGCGGTCGAACCTGTCGCTGAGCCTGAAGGACGTCAGCTACATGGACATGTCCGGGGCGAAGGCGTTGCTGACCTTCGTCGACCACTCCCACAAGGCGGGCGTCGGGCTGGGCATCAAGGACGTGCCGCCACATGTCGCGGACCGGCTGATCGCGCTCGCGAACGAGGAACAGCGCGACAAGCTCGAAGCCATTGTCGAAGACCGTCTGACGGGGCTCCGTTAGAGGGCCGGGCCCAAACCGCCACTGACGAGCTCATGGAGGCCATCCGCCACGTGGGGCCATTTTCCAGCGCGGTGGCCCTGGCCCTTGGCCCCCGGGCTGGAGAGCACACCCAGAGCTCTCACGGTGGCGGGGCGCGTAGTCCGCCGAGTCGACGTCGACCGTGCTGTTGCGGAGCGGTACGTGCTGCGAGGGCCGTACGTCGTGTCGAGAGCCGTACGCAGTGTCGGCGGTCGCGCCGTTCAGGGTCAGTCGGCCGGCTGGAGGGGCTGGGACGGCCAGTTCAGCAGACGTGCGCCGAGCGCGGCGGTCTGCAGGATGTAGCGCTGGTCGGGGTCGGTGGGGTCGTGGCCGGTGAGCTGGCGGATGCGGCTGAGCCGGTAGGTGACCGTCCGCACGCTCATGCCCAGGCTGCGGGCGGTGGCGGTGTTCAGACAGCCGCTGGCGAAGTAGGCGGTGAGCGTGTCCAGCAGTGATTGCGGGCCCCCGCGTACGGCGTCGCCTCCCCGACCCAGAAGCACTTCGGCGGTTCCGCGAAGGAAACCCCCGGCATCGGCGAGATCGGCTACATCGGCCTCACGGCGTTCGTCCTGAACGTGGTGGTGACGGTGGTGCTGACCTTCGTCCTGAAGGCTGCGAAGGCACCCGAGGGCATCGATGCCACGTCTCCCGGGGACTACACGGCAGACGCGGAAGAGTAGGCCGCCTCCACGCTCCGTCCCAGCACTTCACCTGCAGCCAGCCCCAGTTGAGCCGCTTCCAGGCACCTCTATGCCGCCGCCCGGACGCCGATCGAGTCCAGGGCGGCGGTCACCGTCTTGCCCAGTGTCGCGGCATCCGCACCAGCACGGGAGCGCAGGTTGACGCCATAGGCGAGCAGCGCCAGCAGATCGGCGGAGGCTCCTGGGTCGGCGCCGGGGGCGAGCTGCCCGTCGCGGTCGGCGGTGACGAGGGCGGCGTACATCGCCTCGCGCAGCCCTCGGTGGTGCTGGTCCAGGACGGCGCGTACCTCAGGATCGCTGTTCTCAGCCCCTGCGTGCGCGTTGGAGACCATGCAGCCCCAGCGGGCGTACTCACCCGAGCAACGCGCCTCGATCAGGCCGTCGAAGAACTCGGAGATGGCGGGCAGGCCCCGCTCGTCCTCGGCCAGGCGCCGGAACATCGGCTCGGACCGCTGCTCCATGTAACGGCGCAGCGCAGCGAGGTAGAGCTGCTGCTTGCCGCCGAACGTGGCGTACAGGCTGGATCGGTTGAGCCCGGTCGCGGTCACCACGTCCTGGATCCCGGTCGAGGCCACGCCCTGCCGCCAGAACAGTCGCACCACGGTCTCCAAGGTGGCATCCGGATCGAAGTGCTTGATGTCCGGCATGTTTCACCCCGCCATCTTGAAATAGAAATTCCAAGATACTCCCCGTTCAGCACGCCGCAAAGGTGCTGACAGATACAGAGCGGGGCAGCTCGCCCACCAGCTCGAGGGCGTCCAGCTTCGTCCACGATCCGCCCGCTGGGCGCCCGCGCGCCGCGACCATGCCCCCATGAATCGCATACCAGCCCTCTGGGCGGCCGCGTACGGGTCGCAGTCACCCCGCCTCCGCCGCTTCGTCGCCCGCCGTGTGGTCCATCTCGGCGCCTTCATCCGGGCTCTCGCCCTGACCGACCATCGCCCCTTCACCAGTCTCTGACGCATCGGCACCTCCACACGGCTGGCGCGGGACTACGCATACCCTTATCTTGGAACGAACGTTTCAAGAATTGCTCGCGGGTACCGCTCGGATGCTCCGTCGCGTCCGGTCCCGTTCCAGTCGCCCACCAGGAGGAACGAGCACCATGACCACCCTCAACACCGAGCTGCGCACCTTCTACGAGGCGCGTCAGCAGCAGATCCCCGCCGAGATCCGGGAGATCATGCAGCGGGCCGGCCAGGAACTCGCCGACTCCGGCCAGGCCGACCGCGCCCTGACCGTGGGTGACAAGGCCCCGCACTTCAGCCTCCCCTCCGCGGCCGGGCAGACCCTCTCCCTGGACGCCCTGCTCGACGACGGCCCGGTGGTCCTGACCTTCTACCGCGGCGCCTGGTGCCCGTACTGCAACATCGCCCTGCGCTCCCTCCAGCAGCACCACGAGGCGATCACCGCACGCGGTGCCCGCCTGGTGGCCGTCTCCCCGCAGATCCCCGACGAGTCCCTCACCCTGACCGAGAAGCACGACCTCGCCTTCGACGTCCTGAGCGACCTCGGCTCCGACACCGCCAAGCAGTACGGCCTCGCCTTCGACCTCCCCGACGACCTCGCCGCCGTCTACGACAAGCTCGGCTTCGACCTCCAGCGCGTCAACGCCGGCCACCCGCGCACCCTGCCGCTGCCCGCCACGTACGTCATCGACCGCGAAGGCGTGATCCGCTGGGCATTCGTCAACACCGACTACACCACCCGCGCCGAACCGGCCGACATCCTCGCTGCTCTCGACGCGCTGGCCTGAAGCAGGCAGCCCGGTCGGCGTCAGTGCTGTCAGGGCCTGTCAGACACGGGAGAGTTCGGCAGCACCGAAGGAGACGTCGAACCGGTCGCACCAGATGCTGACGCCGCTGAACCGGGCCGGGTCGACGTCTTCGGCAGGACGAAGCTCTGGCTGCACTTGTTGCCCTTCAACTTGCCGAGGCTGACGTACTCGCCGTCGTCGAAGACCCCCAGGCCGGCCCGGCCATCTTTCACCGGAGCGTCCGTCAGCCACATGCGCAGATCCGGCCCGTTGCTGGTGTCAAGGTCCTCCAACCGCACGGCATGAGAGCCGTCGGCCAGTCGTACAAGCCTGAGCGTTCTGGACCGTCTCGTCCTGCCACAGCTTCCAGAGCTGGAACCAGTACAGCCCGAATCCGGCCCCGCAACAGCCAGCACCATCACCCCGATCACCCACGGCTTGACCAGCAAGGTCCGCACCCGCCCTATCCCGTCCCTCCGGAGATCCGTCCGTCGATAGCCCTCGTCTCCGCCACCCTGGGCTGGGAAGCCCCGCCACCGTCCGCGCCTTCGAAGAGGCGGCCAGGCCGCCGGAACCGGGGGACGGGTCTCCGCGGGTTCTGCCAAAGCCTCGGGCATGCCGACCATGAGGGAGTCGACTGGGCTCTGGAACGTGTGCGAGAGGCGCGGCCGCGCCTGGTCATGAGTGCAGGCGGCTGTCGTGTGAGGTTGTGGGCGGCCTGCGTCTTACGGAATCCTTACGCGGCCACATGAGGTGACGTCACGCGCCTACGCTCGCAGGCGTGTCGGTCATCCGAAGCATCACCCTCGTCACCGCCGCCCCTCTTGTTCTGGCTGTGGCGGGCATTGCGCATCCGCACGGGCTGTCCGCATCGACGGCCTCGGACTGGGCACGGTTGCACATCGCACTGCTGCCTGTCTTTCCCCTGCTCACGGTCGGTCTGTTGGTCCCTCTGTGGCATCGGCCCCGACTCGACCTCGCGGGCTTCGCCACCGTGGTGGCCTGGGCGGGTGCCTTCGTCTACGCGGCCTTCTATACCGGTCTCGACACGGTCGCCGGTATCGCGGCCGGGACCGCGGTCGAGCACGCCGACAAGACAGCGAACCTCGGGCCGATCAAACGACCGCTCTACGACACGGGCGAGGCGCTCGGGCAGGCCGGCGCCTACGCCCTCATCTGCGCCGTCGCCGCCACGGCGGTCGCGCTGCTTCCGAAACACGGCGCCCGAATCCTTCCCGGCACGATGGTGCTCCTCGCGGCCGGCTGGTCCTTCATCGACAGCCACATCTTCTGGCCACGCGGCGTATGGACGATGCTCGGCTTCGCCCTGGGCTTCGCACTGCTCGCCTGGGGGACCGGGAGGAGCGCCCCCACAGGGAAGACCGGCATGCTTCCGCGCCGCCATGCCGGCGGTCATGGCGCTGGACGGTGACCGGGCCCTGCTGAACGCCTGCAAGTCGCACCGCTGACCGCTGCCCACGCCGAGCAGGAAGCCCGGGGGTCCGGGCGGCCCCGGCGGCACACGCGCCGGGGAGTGCTGGATGCGGGCCGCTCGCGGCGTTGTCGTCAAGGCGACAGCGATTCGAACCGGGCCCGGCGAGGCCGGTCGTGGCTGAGGCGCCCGAGGCACGCTGCCGCCCGCGCTTCCCTCGGTCGGTTCATCCTCAATCTTGACCGGCCCTGGCGCGCGACGTGTTGGAGCCGGTCCTGCGCCGACGTCTCGTCGCACCACGCCTGCCCGTGGCGTCCGGTGTTTCCTGCAGGTCGCAGGTCCTCGGGGTCCTGAAGTCCTGGCTGCTGCCGGACAGGGGTACGGCGACATCATCCTGGCCGGCGAGTCTGTCCAGGGCCGCAGCCGAGCCAGAGCTCCAACGAAACAGGATGCTCCTCGGAGTTGCAGCTTCCGATTTGGGTCGATTCGGAAGCCTGCTTTTTATATGTGCAGATATTCGCGATTGCCCGTGTTCTGTGCAACGGTCCTGCGGCGCAGGATGTCTCATGGGATGTGGTGCGATTCGCACCTTTCACGGGGAGCACGGGGGATTCACATGAGTGATCGTCGTTTAGCCGCGCGCGACGCGCGGGTCCGGGCCGCCGAGGCCGAGTTCCAGCGCCATGTACCGGTTCTCGCAGCCAACGGGGAGGAGACGGACCACCCGTTCGTGGCCAACTACTCCAAGGCGCTGCCGCACAACAAGTTCGGCGAGGTCGACCCGGCCGCCTACCACCTGCTGCGCCGTGCGCTGGCCACCGGGAGCTACGAGGACTTCGAGCGGATCCCGCTCGGGGACACCCGCAAGCTGGTCAACCCGCAGGCCGGCGCCTCCTTCGACCTCCAGGGCCCGGACGGTCAGGCGCTGGCCATCCGGTCGGCCCCGCGCATCGACAGCGCGGAGAACTCCGCCGAGGCGGTGGAGCTGTACTGGATGGCGCTGTGCCGCGACGTGCTGTTCACGCGGTTCGGCGACAGTGAACTGGTCGCCGAGGCGGCCACCGAACTGAGCGGTCTGTCGGACTTCCGGGCGCCCAAGCAGAACGGCCAGGTCACCGCGCAGACCATCTTCCGCGGCGACACCCGGGGCGACCTGGTGGGGCCGTACCTCTCGCAGTTCCTGCTCAAGGACATCCCGTACGGCACGCTGCTGATCCCGCAGCGGCAGGACACGTTGGTTCGCCCGGTCGACCACCTGACCACCTGGGGCGACTGGCTGGAGGTGCAGAACGGCTCCGAACCCGAGCCGGACGAGCGGGACTTCGCCAGCCGTCGCTACATCCAGACCCCCCGCGACCTGGCGCACTACGTGCACTTCGACGCGCTGTACGAGGCGTACCTGAACGCCGCCCTGATCCTGCTGGGCATGAACGCGCCGGCGGATCCGGGCAACCCGTACAACTTCTCGCGCAACCAGATCGGTTTCGGGACGTACGGCGGCCCGCACATCCTCTCGCTCGTCACCGAGGTGGCCACCCGGGCGCTGAAGGCGGTGTGGTTCCAGAAGTGGTTCGTGCACCGGCGGTTGCGGCCGGAGGAGTTCGGCGGGCGGGTCCACCAGCAGCTGCGCGGGCAGCGCGAGTACCCGATCGACGGTGAGGTGCTGGACTCCGTCGCGGTCAAGCGGGTGTTCGAGAAGTACGGCAGCTACCTGTTGCCGCAGGCGTTCCCCGAGGGCAGCCCGACCCATCCCTCGTACGGGTCCGGCCACGCCACGGTGGCGGGGGCGTGCGTGACGATCCTGAAGGCGTGGTTCGACGAGTCGCACATCCTGGCCGACCCGGTCGTGCCCAGCACCGACGGCACCGCTCTGGAGCCGTACACCGGTCCGGACGCCGGGCGGCTCACGGTCGGCGGTGAGCTGAACAAGGTCGCCGCCAACATCGCCACGGGCCGCAACATGGCCGGTGTGCACTGGCGCACCGACTTCACGGAGGCGGTGCGGCTGGGCGAGGAGATCGCCATCGGCGTGCTGCGCGAGGCGAAGGAAGTCACCCTGGAAGACGCGGTGTTCACCCTGAGCCGGTTCGACGGCAGCACCCTCGCCGTCTGACGTTTCGGCCTTCCCGCCCGGGTCGGCTACGGCCCGGGAACAGCGCCTTGGGCCTGGGCTCGCGCAGCGGGTCCGGGCCCAAGCGGTGAGAAGGCCGGCCCTCCGGCGACCTTCCAGACGCCCGGGGCCGCGTCAAGAAGTGGGGCCGGGCGCCGGCCGACCACCGGTCTTCGTACCGCGTGACCGGCGGGTCCTCCGGCGGCGGGCGAGCGCTGCCGCCGTGACCAGCAGCCCCGCGAAGAGGACCGTGATCGTCGTGGGGCCGAGGGTGTCCAGGACCTCGGCGACGGTGCGCTGGACGGTGCCGGCGGCGTCGATGACCGGGTCCTGGGTGGTGGGGTCGCGCTGGACGCGGATCTCGTACCAGCCGTAGTACGCCACATACGCGCCCACGCAGACGAGCAGTGCGCCGCCGAGCCGGGGCGCGACGGCACCGAGACGGCGCAGGCGCGTGACCGCGGTGGTGCGGGTGAGGGCGACCGTCAGCGAGGCGGCACCGACGATCAGGCCCATCCCGCCCGCGTACGCGGCGAACAGGGCGATGCCCTCACCTGTTGAGCCGCTGCGGAAGGCGGAGACGACGATGGCGAGGAACGGGGCGATGGTGCAGCCCAGGGAGGCGGTTGCGTACGCCATCCCGAACAGGGCCATCGAGGGCAGCGAGCGGGTCACGGCCGGGGCGCGCCGCAGTTTCGGGGCCAGGACGGGCAGCTGACGTCCGGCGAGGAGCCAGGTTCCGGCGGCGGCCATGAGCAGCCCGAAGACGATGGTGAACCAGGGCAGATGCTCTTGAACCTGCCCCGCCACGGGCTGGACGGCCAGGCCGAAGACACCGAAGAGTGCGGCGAATCCGGCGGTCATGGCGACGGTGGCGATCAACGCCCGCCCGATGGCGGCCGCACGGCTGGGGGAGTCGTCGCCGAGGACGAGCAGGGACAGGTAGGCAGGGAGCAGGGCGAAGCCGCACGGGTTGACGGCGGCGAGCATGCCCGCGCTGAGCGCTAGGGCCAGGGGCAGGTCGGCCATGGCGCGTTCAGCCGGTGAGCCCGGCGACCTTCTCGGCCAGCCCCTCGCCCGCGGGCAGCACGCCCTCGTAGACGGTTTGGCCGTCCTTGTCGAGGATGACGTAGCGGCTCTGCTCGGTGACCCCGAACCGCTTCCACACGTCACCGGCCTCGTCGGAGAGGTGGGGGAAGTCCTGGGTGCCGGTCTGGGAGACGAAGTCCTTCATGGCGGCGTTCTTGTCGAGGCCGGCGACGCCGAGCACGTTGGCCTTGCCCTGGTAGGCGGCGGCTACCTTGGCGGTCTCGGCGGCCTGGGCACGGCACTTGGGGCACCACGGGGCCCAGAACCACAGCACCGCTGGCTTGCCCGCAAGCGTCTTGGCGTCGAACGCCTTGCCGTCCACCGTGGTGCCGGTGAACCGCAGTACCTCGGGAACCTGCGCAGCGCCGCTCTCGCCCGCGTCGGCGGACTCCTGCTCGGCAGATGCCGTCTGCGACGGTGGGACCTGTGCGGCACTGTCGGAGTCGGTACCACCGGACCCGCACGCCGTGGCGGCGAACAAAGCGGCGGCCAGGACGGCCGGGAGGAGAATGCGGGCACGCATGACGGCTCCTGTGAGTCGGGATCGGCTGTGACTGTAGAGCCGTCGGGCCCAGGGAGCACAGTGCGGCAGGCTTACGGATTGGTGACGTCAGCCGGCGGTGTTTTTGAGCAGTGGGTATTGCGGACGGTGGTGGAGATCTACGGGCTGGGGCTGACGGAACCTGTTACCTCTCATCACCAGCCGGTCACCAGCCGGTCATCAGCAGGTGATTGAGGAGCAGGGCGAGGACGGCCTGGGCGGTGAGCCAGGCACGGGGGCGGGTCAGGAACGCGCCTGCGGCCAGGAGCCACAGGGCGAACGGCAGCCAGATGCGCTCCGTCTCCGCCTTGCTCATCCCGGACAGGTCGGCGATGAGCAGAGCAGCGAACGCGGCGGCAACGAGCAGGGCGAGGCGGAGGTCGGGGGTGGTGCCCGGTGTGCCTGCCCGGGGCAGGACACGCTGGCGAAGGGCGGAGCGGATACCCGCGGAGGCGCCGTGACGGTCGGGTGTCCGGACGGGCACAGGTGCGTCGAGGGGAGGATGTGCCGTGAGCTGTGCCGTGGGCTGTGCCGGGATCTCAAGGAGCGTGGCGCCGGTGCGCCGCAGGGCCGCCACCGTTGCCGGGCCCACGATCAGGACGGTGCAGGCGAGGTTGGCCCACACCCAGTAGCCGTAGGGCCGGATGCCGCCGGCCCCTTGGTAGTAGCGCTCGACGAGCAGTCGGTACGCCTCCCACCAGTTGAAGCCGGCGAGGGTGAAGACGAGCGGGACGACGGTGACTCCGGCGAGGGCGTAGGGCAGGGGCGGGGTTCGTCGTGGCCCGAGCAACAGGACGGCGGCCGCGATCACGGCGAAGAGGGCGAGTCCGTAGGAGAGGTAGCAGGTGAGGCCGAAGAGGAGCCCGGAGGCGAAGCCGGTGAGCCGCAGCCGGTGTCCGGTCACCGCGAGGGCGAGGAACGCGATGCTCCAGGCGGCGACCGCGGCGAAGTAGCCGTCCGCGGACGTCCCCATCCACACCGCCGCCGGCGTCAGAACCAGGAACGGCGCCGCCCGGCGCGCGAGCGCCTCGTCCGCGAGCGCCCGCACGGCGACCAGTACCGCTACGTACGCCGATGCGCCGATGGTGATGCACCAGATTCCGGCCCAGGCCCCGCCGCCGAGCCCGGCCCGGTCGAGCAGGACGAACGTGAGAGGTGCCGCCGGAGGGTGGCCCGCCACATGTGCGGGCCAGTGGTCGGGGGAGCCGATCAGGATGTGCTGGGTGAAGTCCCGCAGCGTCGCGGGGATGTCCTGGAAGCGGTCGATGACCTGCAGGTACTCGTACTTGGTCGTTAGCCGCACCGCGATCCCGCGTTGCCAGCCGTCGATCAGCGCCAGGGACCAGGTCCATGCCATCGCCGCACCCCAGGCGGCGCCCAGCAGCGTGCGCCACGGCAGCTGGGCGGCCAGGCGTGGGCCGTACGCCACGACGGCGGCTGCCACGACGAGCGCGGCAGGGGTGCCGGGGCCGACGTGGGGGCCCCAGTTGGCGTACAGGGGTGGCCAGCTCACGTGCAGGTTGTCGTAGGTGAAGTGGAGGTGCCGGCCGACCAGGACGGCCGCCACGACGAGGAGGACGGCGGCCAGGACAGCGGCCAGATCGCGGAACAGGGGGCGGATCACACACGGAACGTTAGGGCGGAAGGGGGCGAGCAGGGTCGCCCGCGGTGCTGACGTCAGGGTTTCGTCATGGGTCGCGCACCCTGTAAGGGCAGGTTCCTGCCTAACGTCGGGACATGCCCGACCAACGCCTGCCTTCGTCCCCTGGTTTCTGGCGCAGTCCCCTGCGCGGTCCCTGGTTCACCTCGGTCCTCGGGGTCGTGCTGCTCGGCGGGATCACGGTGCTGTTCGTGACGGGGCTGGTGTCCTACGCCGCGTACAACCCGAACCTGTCTCCGGTGAACGACAAGACCCCGGACAAGGGGATCCTCGGCTTCTACCTCTTCTCCTGGCCGACCGACCCGCACTGGCTGTACCGGCTCAACCAGGGCGTCCACGTCACGCTCGGCATCACGCTCATCCCGGTCCTGCTGGCCAAGCTGTGGTCGGTGGTGCCGAAGCTGTTCGCGCTGCCGCCGGCCCGGTCGCTGGCCCACGCCCTGGAGCGGATCTCGCTGCTCCTGCTGGTCGGCGGCGTGCTCTTCGAGTTCGTCACCGGTGTGCTCAACATCCAGCTGGACTACATCTTCCCCGGCTCCTTCTACACCCTGCACTTCTACGGGGCGTGGGTCTTCTTCGCCGCGTTCGTCGTGCACGTGGTGCTGAGGGCACCGGCTGCCGTACGCAATCTGCGTCGCATGCGGGAGGGGACGGGCTCTCAGGAGGAGGCCGGCGTGGAGCCGGAGTTCCCGCTGGTCTCCCCTCGGCCCGCGGAGCCCACCGTGTCGCGGCGCGGGGCCCTGTGGTTCGTCGGTGGCGGCTCGCTGCTGCTGTTCGTGACCACGGTGGGACAGAACTTCGACGGTCCGTGGCGGCGCACGGCCCTCCTCGCCCCACACGGGGGTGCCGAGCCGGGCAGCGACCCGGGCGGCTTCCAGATCAACAAGACGGCCGCGTCCCGGGGGATCAGCGCCGCCGAGACGAGCGAGGAGGCGTGGCGGCTGGTCGTCAGGGGGCGCACCGGGACGGTCCGGTTGAGCCGGGCCGAGTTGCTGGCGCTTCCCCTGCACAGTGCGGCGTTGCCCATCGCCTGCGTGGAGGGCTGGTCGACCTCCGACCAGTGGTGGCGGGGCGTACGACTGCGAGATCTCGCCGCCCTGGTGGGATACGACGCGGACGCGGCGCCCGACGTCCTGGTGGAGTCCCTCCAGCGCCGAGGGGCGTTCCGCTCGGCGGCCCTGCGCGCCAACCAGGTACGTGACCCGCGCTCCCTGCTCGCCCTGGACGTCAACGGTGAGCCGCTGACCCCCGATCACGGCTACCCGGCCCGGATCATCGTGCCCGCCGCTCCCGGCGTGCTGAACACCAAGTGGGTGGCCCGGATGACGTTCGGCGACCTCTGAGAGGACTTGCGATGAGAGGAATTGCGAGGAGACCTGTGAGGCGACCCCGTGTGAAGGTGGGCAGCCCGCTGCAACTCCTGCTCCTGACCTGCTCGTTCGCGTTGGCCGGTTATGCGGGTGTGCGGCTGCTGGCGGACGACTGGTTCCAGGTGGCGCTGTGGTTCGTGGGGGCGGCCCTCCTCCACGACCTGGTGCTGCTGCCGCTCTACGCGGTGGCGGACCACGCGGTGGTGGGGTCGCTCGGCGCCGCCGGCCACCGGGAATGGGCCCTGTACGTCCGGGTACCGGCCGCCCTGTCCGGGCTGCTCCTGCTCGTGTGGTTCCCGCTCATCAGCGGCCGTGTGGCGGACCACTACCCGTCGGCGACCGGCCTGTCCGGGGACGGTTTCCTCGCCCGATGGCTGCTGATCACGGCCGTGCTCTTCGGCGGCTCGGCGCTGCTGCTGGTGCAGCGGCTGCGCAGGGCGACGAAGCAGCGGCCACCGGCCGACCACTGATCGACGGCATGCCAGCCCAGCGGGCGGGCGTACCGGAGCAGCGCCGGGGTGCCGAGCCGGGCCCAGGGGAACGGGGCGCCGGCGGTCCCCGGGGCATCGGTGCCGGGCACGATGCGGACATCGACGCGCTCGTCCACGTCCACCGGGACCGTCTCGGCGATCAACAGGCCACCCGGCAGCAGCAGTTCGGCGAGTCTGCGGAGCAGGGCGTGCGGGTCGCCGCCGATGCCGAGGTTCTCGTCCAGGATCAGGGCGGTGTTCCACCGCCCCTCGCCGGGCAGTGGTTCGAAGACCGACCGCCACAGGGCCCGCCCCCCGAGCCTTAGGGTGTGGGCGACGGCGGCCTCGCTGATGTCGATGCCGAGTACGGTCCGGCCACGGGCGGCAAGTTCCGCGACCAGTCGTCCCGGTCCGCAGCCGACGTCGAGCACGGCCCCCTCACACCGGTCCAGGATCTGCCGGTCCACGGCATCGGCGGGCGCGCACCACCGCTCGACGTTCAGGGGCAGCAGCCATCCGTCGCTGCGGCGCAGGAAGAGGGGCCCGTGGCCGGCCCGGAGGGCGTCTGTGTAGGGGGCGGCGCACCAGCTGTGCTCCGCGGTGTCCCGCGCTCCCACCTCGCGTGCCGTGCTCATCGGCGGGCGATCTGCTGGAGTCGGGCCAGCTCCGCGGCGAAACAGGTGTGCGGTGCTGTGGCGGCGACCGCTTCGGCGTCGGAGACGGTGTCGACGTCCCGAAGGCGCGGCATGTCGTGCACGCGCAGGCCCGAGGCGACGAGCCGGTCACGCTGTGCGGCACCGGTTGTGGGCGTCGACATCGGGACCCCGCGCAGCAGCTCAGGGTCCGGGTGGGCCAGCCCGAGCGCCCAGAAGCCGCCGTCCTCGGCCGGGCCGAAGCAGGCGTCATACCCACACCCGTCGAAGTCCACGGTGAGCAGCTCCGGTGTCACCTGCGGGGTGTCCATTCCGATCAGCAGGGCCGGACCGTTGCAGCGGGCGAAGGCATCCGCAAGCCGCTCGTCGAGACCGCCCGCGCACTGCGGTACGACGTCGAAGCCCGGCGGCAGCCAGGACCCGGCAGTCCCGTCGAGCACCAGGACCCGGCGCCGGGCCGGTGCGGCGGCCACTGCTCGCAGTGTGTCCGTGAGAGCCGCCTCGGCGAGCGCCGCGGCCTCCTCGGGCGTGAACGGCGGGGTGAGCCGGGTCTTCACCCGTCCCGGCCGGGGCTCCTTGGCGATGACGAGCAGGGTGGTCATCGGCAGGTTCCTCCTCGCGCCGCGGTCGCCGAGGGTGTGACGCGCTGCTCGGCCGGGACGCGGCTCATGTCCCGTACCGCCTGCCAGGTCCTACGCCGGGGCCGGTCACTTTCGAGGTACCGGAGCGCGGCAGACAGGGGACGTCGTGCTCGGCGACGCGCCAGCCCGCGTCGGCGGCCTGCACGACCGTCTGCAGAGGGCAGCCGCTGCGCCGGTCGGTCAGGCCGAGCAGCGCAGCGCTGCCGGCGGTCCACCGCGGGGCGAGGTCGTGCAGGCGCGGGCCGGTGCGGCGGCGCAGCATCCGGGCGAGTGCGATGTTGTCGGCCCGGGCGTGCGCGGGCCGGGCACCTTGGCCCAGAGGTCGGCGCCGCCCGAGCGCCAAGTCGACCTCGCCGTCTTGCCCTTCGCGCACGAACAGTACGAGGAGGGCCTGGGTCAGCGGGGCGTCGCGGTCACAGAAACACACGATCGCGGCCGTCGCGGCAGTCAGCCCCGCATGGCAGGCGGCTCCGAAGCCGCGGCGAGGTTCATGGACGACCGTCGAACCGAGTCGGCGGGCGATGTCCGGCGAGCCGTCGGTGAAACCGTTGCCCAGGACGAGGGCACACCAGCCGGGCAGGATACGGGCGAGGTCCCTTGGCAGGGCTTCGGCCTCGTTCAGACAGGGGAGGACGACTTCGACATCCGCAGGCTCGGAAGAGGTCATCACAGCTCTCACCCTACGAGCGCGAACCGTATATAACGGGCATCGGCTCCTTACGAAACACGAACGTCGGGGCCTGCGGGCGGCTGGAGGGTGAGGTCTACGGCGCGCGGAGCGAGACTGGCTGTATGCCACAGCAGCCGTACGACTCGCAGGCGGTCGCCTCCGTCGGCAGAGGGGGTGCCCCCGCGCGTGTCCTTGTCGGCTATGACGAGCCCACGGTCGCGGAGGCCGAACTCGGCCCCTCGCAATCGAACAGCTCGGTGACCTCCGCGAGCGCTTCCCGGGTGGTGAAGACCGCCAACTGGCTGACCCACCTCGACCTCGACCGTGCGACGTCGCTTTGGGAGGTCGCGCTAGTCTCCCGGAATGGCTGACTTCTTCCAGGGCGTTGGTACCAGCCCTGCGGCGCCCTTCCGCCTGATCGTCACCGGCGGCGGGACCGGCGGGCATACGTATCCGGCTCTCACCGCTGTGCGGACACTGCAGGCACGTCTGGCCACTGCGGGTAGGGCTCTCGATGTGCTCTGGGTGGGCACAGCGAGTGGGCTGGAGGCTCGTGTGGCCGCCGCCGAGGGCATCCCGTTCGTCGAGGTCGCCACGGGCAAGATCCGTCGTTCGAAGAATCCGTTGAAGCTGGTCTCGCCGGCCAACGTGAAGGACATGACGAACGTGCCGCGCGGTGTGAGTCAGGCGCGGAAGATCGTCGCTGATTTCCGGCCGGACGTCGTGCTCGCCACGGGTGGCTATGTGGCCGTGCCGGTGGGGCTGGCGGCGAAGATGTGCCGGCGTCCGCTGGTGGTGCACGAGCAGACCGTCCGTCTCGGCCTCGCCAACAAGGCTCTCGCGCGGGCTGCGGCCGTCTTCGCCGTGTCTTCGGAGTCCACACTTTCGCTGCTGCCGGAGGCGGCTCGTGCCGGCGCCGTGGTGACGGGTAATCCGGTGCGGCCGGAGGTGCTCGCGGGGCGGGCGGAGAAGGCTGTGGAGGCGCTGTCCCTGACGGGCTTCGACCGTTCCTTGCCGACCGTGTACGTCACCGGTGGCGCGCAGGGCTCGGCCCAGATCAACCAGACCGTCGGCGGGATCCTGCCGTGGCTGCTGGGCCACGCGAACGTCATCCACCAGTGCGGCGAGGCCAACCTGGCCGCCATGCGGGAGCTGGCGGCCACTCTGCCGCCCGCCCTGGCGGCCCGCTACTACCTGACCGGGTTCGTCGGCAGCGAGCTGCCGGACGTCCTGGCCTTGGCCGATGTGGTGATCTCCCGCAGCGGCGCAGGGACGATCGCCGAGATCACCGCCCTCGGCAAGGCCGCGGTGTTCATCCCCCTGGCGTCGTCGGCGGGCAACGAGCAGGCCCACAATGCTCGCCACTTGCAGGATGCCGGTGCCGCCGTCGCCCTGCTGGACGAGGTGTCACCGGCGAGCCTGCAGGCGGCTGTCGGTCCCCTGCTGACCGATGGGACGCGGCGCGCGAGTGTCGCCGAGCGGGCGCGCGCTCACGGCCGCCCCGATGCCGCGGAACGGCTTGTCGATGCGGTCCTGTCGGCCGTAGGTCAGCCGTCCGGGCGCTGAAGGTGACGGGCGGCGCCCGTGACGATCATCTCGATGCAGTCGTCGAACGCGCCGTCAGGCCGCCCGAACGGGTCGGGTACGTCGCGGTCGCCGAGGTAGAGCGCGAGTCGGCCGACCGTGCGCTCGTCGGCCAGCTCGTTCAGCGCTGCCAGGTTTGTGGCGTCCATGGCCAGGATGGTGTCGGCCCAGTGCATCAGGTCGCCGTCGACCTGGCGGGCTCGGTGTCCGCTGAGGTCGTAGCCGTGCTGTGCGGCGGCCTCGGCCATGGTGGGGTGGGCGGGTTTGCCGGTCCACTTGTCCCGGATGCCTGCGGACCGTACCTCGACTGTGTCTCCGCCGAGCTGGGCGAGTACGGCGGCTGCGAGCGGTGATCGGCAGATGTTGCCGTAGCACACGGTCAGAATGCGGCGGCGGCTCATCGCACCTCCTCCAGGGCCCCGTCCAGCAGCGATACGACGTCGGCCGCGTCCGTGGTGGTCATGGCCGGGTGGAACGGCAGGCTCAGGATTTCCCGGCCGAGTTGCTCGGTGGCGGGCAGGCTGCGCCGCCATGGGGCGAAGGCGGGCTGGAGGTGGTTGGGCGGGTAGTGCACGCCGGCTCCGACGCCCATGCTGGTCAGGATGGCGTGCACCTGATCGCGCTGCGGTATGCGGACGACGCAGTTGAACGGCACGGTTCGGTCGATATCGACGTCGACCACGTCCACGCCGATGCGGGCCAGGCCGGCCGCGTACGCTCGCCACAGCTCCTGGCGCCGCCAGGCGACGGCGGGGAACTGCTGGAGTTGGACGATCCCGACGGCGGCGTGTACGGCGGACAGGGTGGCGCGCAGTCCGTGGCGGGCGACGTCGTAGGTGGTGGTGCGAATGCGCTCGGCCTGCGATTGGGTGATGCCGAGGGTGCGTAATTCCCGTAGGGCGTCTGCTTCATCCGGGTTGCGCGGCACAACGGCGCCGCCCTCGACGCATGTCAGGTTCTTGATCGGGCCGAAGCTGAAGCAGGTCAGGTCGCCGGTGGCGCCCACGGGTCCGTCGCCCGTACGGGAGCCGAAGGCGTGTGCCGCGTCTTCGATGACGGTGATGCGCCGTTCCTGGAGGACGGGGCGGATGGCGGACAGGTCGACGGCCCGACCTCCATACAGGACTGGCAGGACGGCGCGGGTTGCCGGCGTGAGTGCGTCGCCTACCGCGCGGCCATCGACACACGACGTGCGGGGGCTGACCTCTACGAAGCGCGGGCTGGCGCCGACGGAGATGATGGCCTGGATGGTCGCGCAGAACGTCTGTGACGGCACGACCACCTCGTCGCCCGGTCCGACGTCGGCAACGAGCAGCGAGAGGTGAAGCGCGGCGGTGCACGAGGCAACCGCCACCACGTCGGGGACGCCGAGGTATCGCGCGAGTTCGGCTTCGAACCGTTCGGTGGTTTCGGAGTGCCCGTACTGGCCGACGCGCATGGCCTCGGCGGCGGCCTCGAATTCGGGGCCGTGCAGGTAGGGGCGTGCATTGCGGGTGATCTCGGCGGACAGCGTCATCGGGCATCCCTCTCGTGCAGGCTCAGCGTCTCGAAGCACTTCGTGAGGTACACGCCGGGCTTGAAGCTGAGCCGGTCGTGGTCGACGGGCCGTCCGAACAGGCCGTTGACGGCTTGCTCGACGAGCGCGGCACCGGCAGCTTCAGCGCACGGGAAGGCGCCTGCGATACGTGCGTTGATCTCGGTCAGGATGACCTGGTCGCCGGAGACGAAGCCCTGCACGCAGCACACGCCTTCCATGCCGACGGCCTCCAGCGCGTGTCTCACCTGGCCGATCACCGCCTGGTCTTCGAAGGTGGCCGACACCATCGACAGCCCAGCCTTCACCAACAGACGCCACCGTGGGATGACCGAGGCCCGGCCGACGCGGTCGATCAGGCAGTCGGCGGTGAACTCCCGCCCGGTGATGTGCTCTTGCACGATCGGGTCGGGTACCAGTTCGCACAGGATGCGGGCCTGCTGCCGCGTGTGGCAGACATGCACGTTCTTCGCGCCCTGCCCTCGGCGCGGCTTGACGACCAGCAGGCCGTCCGGCAGGTCGTCGATCGCCTCGGGACCGACGCTGCGGGGTGTGGGGATGCCGTGCTGGGTCATGACGTCGTGGAAGCGGGCCTTGTCCCCGCACGCCTGCACCGCACTGAGCCCAGGGAGCCAGGTACGGACGCCCAAGGCTCCGAGCGACGCTCGCAGGGTGAGCAGCATGGGCAGCTCCGCCTCGACGGTGGAGAGCAGTCCGTGGGGCCGCAGTGTGCGGCACAGGTGCAGCAGATGGGCTGCGTAGTCGGGGTGGCCGGCGGGCGGCAGGGTGCGGGTTGTGATGCCGTCCAGGGCGAGACCGTAGGCGAGGGGCTCGCTGTCGGTGCCGATCACCTTGTAGCCGAGCCGCATCAGACTGCGGGCGAGGTCGAAGCCGGGGGCGCCGCCGATGCCGGTGACGAGGATGCGTTGTGCCACCGGTCTCACGCTCCTTCGGGGGCAGGTACGCGGACCTGCGGTATCCGCGTCTGCGGATTGCGCAGGAGGGGCGCCCACCGGCCGGGGTTGGCTCGGTACCAGTCGGCGGTTGCTTCGAGTCCTTCGTTCAGAGCTCGGGTGGGCTGGTAGCCGAGTTCGCGTGTGATCTTCGAGCAGTCCATCGCGTAGCGCAGGTCGTTTGCCTGGCGGTCCGGCACGTACGCCACCGCGGTCCAGTCGGCGTCGCACACCCGCAGGATGTGTTGGGTCAGTTCCTTGTTCGTCAGATCAGTGCCGCCGGCGATGTTGTAGACCTCGCCGGGTACGCCTGCGCGGAGGACGAGCTCGATGCCGGCGCAGTTGTCCTCCACGTGGAGCCAGTTGCGTATGTGCTGGCCGCAGCCGTGGAGGGTGACCGGCTCGCCCTTCAGTAGACGGGTCACGAACAGGGGGATGATCTTCTCCGGGTGCTGGCATGGGCCGTAGTTGTTCGAGGAGCGTGTGATGCACACCGGCACCCCGTAGGTCTGGAAGTAGGACAGGGCCACCAGGTCACTGGCTGCTTTCGATGCCGCGTAGGGGATGCTCGGACGCAGTGGAGCCGACTCGTCGGCCATGCCCGTCAGCAGCGGCCCGTAGACCTCGTCGGTGGAGACGTGGACGAACTTGTCCACGCCCAGCCGAGAGGCGGCGTCCAGGAGGGTGCGAGTGCCGAGGACGTTCGTGGTGAGGAAGTTGCCGGCTTCGTAGAAGGAGCGGTCGACGTGGGACTCGGCGGCGAAGTGGACGATGTGGTTGTGCCGGGTGACGAGGTCGTTCACCAACTCGGTGTCCAGGATGTTCCCTTCGACGAAGTCCAGCTTCGGGTCGAGGAACGCCTCGCCGAGGTTCTCGATGTGACCGGCGTAGGTGAGTGCGTCGAGGACGGTGACCGCGGCCACGTCCTCGGAGCGCAGGAGACGTTTGGTGAAGTGCGAGCCGATGAAGCCCGCACCGCCTGTGACGAGCACTGTTCGCATAGTGCCTCTCCCAACGTAGGGATCGTCAGATCGTGTGCTCCTTTAGCGCCCGGAAGGGGATTTGGCGGGCGGTTGAGGAGGGGGCTCGGCGCCGAAGCTTGTGTCCGCCGTGTGGGAAGCGTTCGAAGGCCGAGCTTCCGGGCCAGGTACTGGTCCCGGTCGCGTGTCGTCTCCCTGGGAGCGCGGGCACAGCTACGGCATGATTCTGAGGTGGTGCTGTCGCAGAAGCGCTGATCAGGCCGCCTCCTTGAGGAAGCCCGTTTCGACCAGCCGCTCCAGCAGTTCGTTCACGGCCCAGCCCATCCGACGCAGGTGCCCCACGGCCTGCCGGTGGTCGACGGGCATGTCCTGGACGCGCATGGCGCTCGCGTGTTCGAGGAGCTGGGCCACCGGTTGGTCGCTTTGATCCGCTTCGGCTGCGACGGCGATGTCCACAAGTCGCGTGAGGTGACCGCGCAAGCGCTGGTCGAGTACTTCGACGTCCTCTCCGGAGGGCAGGGTGTCGTCGAGCACCTCGGCCACGTCGTCCAGCAGAGCGCCGCCGTCGAACGGCTGCCACGCGCGTACCTTCTCCAGGACGTGCTCCAGGGCCTGGCGATCCAGTGAAGGCGTCCAAACTTCCACGGGATGGCCCCAGATATCTGCTGGAGCGGTGAGGTGAGCAGATCCGGTGCTCACTCGCCCGGCTCCCCACACTCCGTTTCCGCCATGGATGCCCTCTCAAGGGCGGGGGCGAGGTCGTCGATCGCGGTGTGCTCGATTCCTTCGGTCGGTTCGATCACCCAGCGCAGCAGTCCGTCCCAGGCGGGAGGGGGCAGGACGACCCATGATCCGGCTCCGAGAGCGCGGGCGCCCTGCTCTCTCCAGCCGTCCGCCGTGCCCGGCGGGGTGAGGAAATATGTCCTGTCGCTGCACAGATCGTGGAGCACTGGTCCCACCGGAGTCCCGACTGCTTCGAGCAGCCGCACAGCGCGCACCCCCACGTCAGCCTCGACGCGGATGGCGTCCCAGTCCTCTCCGGCCGCAAGGAGTCTTGGCTCACTGAGGTTGCGTGCCCAGGCGGGTGCGGCGGGGGGTGTCTGGCGAGCCTGCATCAGAAGTGCTCCCTCATCGATCCGACTGGGACTTGGGTGGTGTTGAAGCCCGAGGAGTCACGGGAGCATCCCGTGCTCGTGCCAGTTGGTGCGGCGCTGAAGGCGCCATGTCCCGGGCAGCCGCACGGCGAGGAAGGCGTGCGTGGATCACGCGGACACCTCCGGCGTAGCCGGAAGCAGGACCTGAACGGTTTTCCCGATCGCCTTCCTGTCGCCGTCGTGCAAGACGGCGTAAGAGAGTCGGCCGCCGTAACGTCGAACCCACCACAAGCCGCAGGGAGGAACGTTTTCGTCCGTCGGCTTCCAGGAGATCGCCTCGGCGAAGCCCGGAAACTCTGGCGTCTGGTCGTCCACCTCGATGACGAGTTCGTTCGTGGGCAGGATGAACGCGCGCAGCGGGAACTTGCCGTCGTCGAACGGTTTCGCGTGACTTACCGCGTTGTCCACCACCTTGTCGGTGATCTGGGCGGCCGCGTCGATGTCTCCGCTCCATGCCGCCACGGACAGGCGCGGGCGGATACGCAGCCGTGCGTTGGGGCCGGCTCCGAGGGTCGCGACCAGGGCTGTCTTCCACGCCCAAGGGGGCTCGTCCGGAACGTGGATCGGGAGCGGAACGACCAGGCCCATCGCCGGCTCGTCGGCACTGGCGACCGATGCTTCATTGCCGTACGGGGAAAGGCGGGACTCGGTCGTGCGCGCGACCGCGGCGAAGGCGGGGGATGCGGAGCGCTGCATGGACGGGTTCACAAGGGGACTCCCTGGTTCACGATTGTGCTCGTACGGACACTCTCAGCGAGGGCTGCTACGAGCGTTCCAACCGTGTGCGGACGGCTCTACCCCCAACCCGACCTCGGGTTGTGGTGCGGAAGTTGACGGTTTTCCTCGCCCCGTCCTCGGACTTTCCTCGGAACCGCTAAGGCTCGTCTGTATGGGGCAACTTGATGAGGAGAGCGTTCTAACGTCATTTCAGTGACGTGCCAGACGGACGGGATAGGAGGCGCCGTGCTGTTCTTCCGGCACACCCTCGAAGCACGAGGCATACGAAGCCCTGAGGATTTCCTCCCGCGGTACCGGGAAGCCGCCGAGCGACTCGGCCTGAAGAACGCGGAACCGGCCCCCAAGACTGTCGAGGGGTGGATCTACCAAGGGCGTATGCCGCAGCGGGCTTTCCGGCCGGTCATCGTCGAGATGCTGGGCTACAGCATCGATGACCTTTGGACGGAAGTCCCCGAGGCTGCCGAGCCGGCGTTCGTCCCGCTGACCAGTGCGTCACCGACCGCACCCCACGCCGGTGTCGGTGTGGGCCTGACCGAGATGAAAAGGACGGGTGCGATGGCTGTGCAGCGCGCGAAGGAGTTCCTGCTGGGGAAGGACCGCGAGAGGGTGGGCGACGACACGCTCGGCCTCCTCGACGACGAGGTGTCGCGCCTGGTCGCCGCATACCCGCGTGAGCCCCTGTCGGCGCTCTGGGAAGACCTCCTGGAGACCCAGGACCAGGTCTTCCGCCTTCTCGACGGCAGCAGGGTCCGGCCGTCGCAACTGCGTGACCTGAACGTGAAAGCCGCCGTGCTGTCCTTTCTGGTGGCCAAGGGCTTCAACGACATGGAGGCGCCCCACCATGCGATGACCATGACGCGTGTAGCGGCCTCCTGCGCGAGGGACGCCGAACACGCCGGGCTGATTGCCCTCACCGACGGCCTCAAGTCACTGATCGCCTACTGGGCGGACAAGCCGGAAGACGCCTACCACTACGCCAGCCAGGGCGCCGAGACCGCCGCAAACCTCCGCGGCACCGTCGGCCTGTGGCTCCTCGGTCTCCAGGCCCGCGCTGGTGCCGTCCTGGGCGACGAGGAAACAGTGCGTGCCGCCAACCAACAGGCGGCCGATCGGCGAGAGCGGGTCGTCGCCGACGACCTCGACCAGCTCGGCGGCCTGTTCACCTACGCACCCGAGAAGCAGCTCTACTACACGGTCGAGTCCGAGGTGCTCCTCGGCCACGGCAATGCGGGGCTCGCCGCCCAGGCGGAGCAGGCCGTGCGGGGCTTCAGCGACCCCACGTCCGCGAACTGGGCATTCGGAGACCTCGCGGGATCCCAGTGCGATCTCGCGCTGGTCCGTCTCTTCAGCGGAGATGTGGACGGTACGGCCGAGGCCATCCGCCCTGTGCTGGACCTGCCGCTCTCGCACCGCAACAACGGCATCGTCGTGTCCGCGCAACGTGTCCGTCAGGCACTGATGCACAGCCCCGCGCGCACGGCTTCCGTCGCCCGGGACCTCCGTGCGGAGATCGAGGCGTTCCCGGCGAGCCGACCGGCGTTGCCCCGCGGGTAGAGTCCGGGGCATGTACCCGGTCAGCCGCTCCGGCCCCCGCCTCGATCTGCGCGAACTCACCGTGGAAGACGTGGACGCGGTGCTCGCCATCTATGGCAGCCCCGAGGCCACGGAGCACCTGTCCTTCGAACCGCGTACCCGCGAACAGGTCACGCAGATCGTGGCCCGGTCCATCGCCGCCGCCACCGCGACTCCCCGTACCGAGTACGCGTTCGCCGTCATCGAGCGGGGCACAGCCGAGCTGATCGGGTTCGGCCGCCTGGCCACCGACCCCCATCAGCAGCGTGGAGCCACCATGGGCTTCGCCCTGCGCCCCCAGTCCTGGGGTGTTGGCTATGGCCGGGAGACGGTGCGGTTGCTGCTGAGCGTCGGGTTCGACGACTTGGACCTGCACCGCGTCTGGGGAGCGAGGTCACCCCTCAACGAAGCGTCGGCGAAGACCATGGCGGCCGTCGGGATGGTCGAAGAAGGGGTGATTCGCGAACATGTCCTGAAGGCCGGGAAGTGGAGGGACTCGGTCGTGCATGCGATCCTCGACCGCGAATGGCGGTCGGTTGGCGTGATGTGAGGGCTTGAAGCATGTCCGCGGGTTCCTGCCCAGCCCGAGACTGGCGATATCCGCCCTGAGGGACCGGGGCCGTCGTCCTCAGCCGTTCGACAGGCTTTGACTGTGGTCATTGCCGCCTACCCATTGGCGATGTCACGGCGAGGGAGATTTGCCGAGCAGGCTGTCGGGCGTGGTCATCGTGCTGATCTTCTTCGAGGGTTCGACATCCCGAAAGGGTTTCATGTTCCGAAACGGAACGGCCGTGTTGTTCCGAAGCGGAACGGCCCTGATGTTCCGAAACGGAACGCGCCTCGATGTGTAGGTTCTCACTTTCGATGTCAGGCGCCGGCGCTATGACCTGGACGTTCCCCTCCAGTCTCACGACGTGTCGGCAAGCGGCTGTCTCAGATCGATGTCATTTCCTCAGACTGCCCAAGCCGGCTGCGCCGGACCTCATGAACCTGCATCGGCGGCCGTCCGTTCCATCCACTCCCGCACCTTCACTGCTTGCTCGATGCGGTTGACGATGTCCTTCTTGGACGCCGTGTCCAAGGTCTCCGAGATCTTGTCGAAGGTGTCGGGAAGGACATCGAGGAGACTCCAGATCTGCTCGCCGGTGCTGACGGTCAGCAGTTGCTGGCACCTCCACTGCAGCGGCACCTCGGGACGGTGCGTGAGCCGCTGCACGAGTGTCGGGAACAGGTAGTGCGTCGCTTCTGCGGCGAGGTGCTCTCGTAGCCAGTCGACCGGGAGCCGCGCTGGCTGAAGCCATGCATGGCGGCCTCCTGGGCCAGGTCCAGGAGCTGAGCGGTGTCGACGGCTCGGACAGTGCGGGGAAGGGTCGGGGTCATGTCGCGATGATGCCAAGAAGCCAGTGCGGCGCCGAGAGGTCAGCTGGGCCGGGATGCGATCTGCTGACGGGCAAGGCCCCAGACGTCCTCGAACTCCTCGAAGGTGAGTTGTTCGGGGTCGTGGCCTTCCCATTCCGAGACGGGCAGCTCGGCGGTGATCCCGAATCTGCTGTCGTAATCACCGAGGCGGCCTGCGTCGCGGGCCCGCTGCCACTCGGCGAGGGAAGCAGCTGCGATTGGGATCAGCTCTGGCCCTTCGAGTTCGACCTGCCGGATCACCCAGCCTTCGGCGTCGACCTCGAAGTAGAACCAGATGTCTTCCTCGTCCCAGTAGCAGCGCATCCATGTGGTCACCAGGCCATGATGCCGGGCCAGAGGCGCCGCCCTACTCCGCTCTGTCTCATGACTGGGCGATGAATCCTGCGGATCGGTCGAGCTGGAAAGGAGAACCGACCCGGGTTGGATCCCAGCCTTGATCCCGTGCCTCTCGAATGCTGGCAACAACGTGAGCCGGATGAATGGGCTCCGCCTCGACGCCCACCCAGTTGCTGGGATGGGCCTGGCCGCTGGTGACGATCAAGGTCGTGCCCGGCTGGCTGCCACTGGCTGCTTCAACCGCATAGGTCAGTGGTGTCCAGCAGAGGCCCTGCATGTAGGAGGGCTTCCTGCGGATCCGCCAGCGGTACTCGATCCCGTCAACGGTTATGCGCCGGGAACCCTTCTTGTTCAGCGCCATCTTCGCCTCCTCCGCTGTGGGACTCTGCTGTGTTGCCGCGGTCGCGAAAAGCAGGTTGCACGCGAACGTACCGAACGTTGTCGCCGACAAGCGTCTTCGGGACTACGGATGGGTTGATCAGCCCATAATTGGAGTCAGTGCCGAGCGACCCGGCGCATCGCACCCGCCCCGGGTGCACTCACCGCGATCGGAGAGCATCGTGAAGAACAGGGCGTTGTGGCGAGTGATTGACAACGAGAGTGGTAGCCAGTCCATTGTCAGCACGCCCTCCGAGGCGGTCGCGTTCGTCAACAGCCGGTTCGACACCGATGACGACGACGAGCCGTTCAGCATCACCGAGGTCGGTCCTCTCCTTCCGAAGCCGCTCGGGGTCATCACCGCATGGGCCGCCGAGAAGGACGGCGAGCGAACCGATGGGCGTACTGCCCCGATCACCATCAGGCCGGTTGTGACGGACAACGCCGGCGAGTGCGATGACGTAGTGCTCTGGCGCGACGTGTACGTCTCCTGGGACCACGACATGTACACCGTCGAGGAGCCGGACAGCTCCGAGTACAGCGAGGCTTACAGCGCAGCCGAGTTGAGCGCGATCCTCGACGAGTACGCCGACGACTACGAGTACGCGCCTGAAGGGCCCGACAGCCACAGATGGCCGAAACCGGAAGAGTTGATCACCTACGGCGCCCAGGAGTGCGCCAAGCGGTTCGGGCACCTCGACGACGACGCCCTGCTATGGCTCGCTGCCACCCGCATCACGCTCGCCGTGTGGCGCAACACACCCGTCGAGAACTGGCATGCCGGGAAGAGTCCGCTCCACGACGGCACAATGATGCGGATCAACACGGCAACCACCCGACTCGTGCGCTCGATGTTGTCGTTCGACCATGTCGACTGGATCGGTCTCGGTCTCGCGATCGTCAACCCGTCCCGGGTTCTACCGACCGGGCAGTCTGTTCTCGAGCTCGGGCTAGCCTGCCACAACCCTGACGACCCGGCACACGAGGCTGATCCGCGCGAAGAACTCGCGGAGATGGCACAGGACGCGATCGCTTGGGGGCGAGCGTACTGCCTTCGCGAGAAGACGTTCGGCCTGCGAACCCTGATCGAATTCTTCTGCGCGTCCGACAATGGCTGGTTCGGAACACCGAGTTGGGGGCGCATCGTCGATCGGTTCACTACGGCTGTCGACGACCGGGAGAATGGGCACTGGCACGTGCACCGAGACAAGCCTTGGTTCGACGAGTGGTTCACCAACCGCCCGGTCGACATTGCGGACACCACGGAACTTCGTCGGCTGCTCCATGCCGGGCCCGACCTGCTGTCCGAGGAGGCCGCCGAATGGTGCGTGGATGGTGCCATCGGCTACGTCTGCCGGGACGACCACGCGAACGGCTGCCTGCAGTGCGGCATCCCGCTGGCAACGGAGTCCCCCAACGAGTAAACGTGGGCACCAGCGTAGAAAAGCAGCAACCCACTGACCGCGCTCTCTCTTGCCTAATGCGACCTGCGAATCTCAGCATGGTGTCGGATCCGACTTCCATCCGACACCGACCGTGAGATTCCGACACGGAATTTGAGATCCCACACGATGGCATGGCGGCAAGTTCGCCTGGGGCAGACAGGAAAGAGCCCGAAAGGACTGGCGCGCTGGGGCAGGGCATGTCAACGTACAACACCCTGCTGGACCCTGGTCCCTGAGCCACGGAGGCGCCCCTGCACCCGCACCACCCCAGCGATCCTCTCCTCCCCGACTCGCCAGACCCGATGTACTGGGTCACCCCGCGGCACCTGGCCGGTGACGACGGCGTACTCGCCGAGCGGATCGGCGACACCTTGGCCGGCCTCGGCTGGCGCGTGTGGCCCACGGCCCGCAACACCCTGCTCCATGTGAGCCCTGACGGACTGCGTGGCGCCGAATGGATCCTCGCCAGCCACCCGTTCCAACTGGGTGGCCTGCCTGTTGCCTGGCAGCTGAGCGCACGCCCGCACGCGGCCTCCGCGATGGCGGAGTGGAACGCGTACTTCACCGCCGGCGTTCCGCACGAGGCGCTCTCCGACCTCCTCATCGCGCTCGATGCCCGCGAGGCGCCGGACACGGGCTTTGAACGGCCCGAGACGGTCCTCGACGCGCCCATCGCCCACGGCTGGATCCGCGACGTGGACCGCCCCCACACAGCCGCCACAGACCCCGGGCTCTCTGCCTGCATCTCCCTGGGGATGCTGCCGCCGCTCATCGAGGACGCCGACCCGCGCCCTGACCTGATGGGCTGGCAGGCGTGGGCTGAACCAGTTGTCGGCGCCCCGTATCTGTGGTGCGCGAGCTTCAGCGCCAGCGTCCCGCATGACCTGGTCGCTGCATTCGCCGCCTCACTCGCCTCACTGGTCCCGGTGCCCCGCCGCACCTTGCCCGAGAGCGCGCAGGGCCGACTCACCGTGGTCCGGCGAGGCTGAGGATCTCGTGGTCCGACGGTGCCTGCGGTGGTACTCGTTGCCGATTTCCCTGAGTTGCATGTCACCGGTGTGAGGCAGGTCCCGTGCCTGCTGTACGACAGAGAGGAAGAGTCCTTGTTCTTTCGACGCGCTCGCGCGGATCGCGCGTTCCGGGAAGCCCAGCTCGCGGGCTACGAGCTGCTTAAGACGCATGCCGAGTGGCCCCTGCCGGATCCCGCATCCGGCACGGAGACACCGGCAGCGCCACAGACGCCGACGTCTGACTTCCTGCCGCCGGACCTGCGGGTTCCCTCGCGTCAGGACGTGGCCGGTCTGATGATGCGCTGGCTGCAGCCGCTCGTCGTCGACGGGCAGATCCGTACGTGTCCCGAGTGCGGTGTGTACCGGGACTGGATCGTCCTGTGCCTGCGCGACGACTCGGTCTGGCTGCGCTGCCGGGCCGGCCACACGACGAAGGAGCCCGGCCTGGACGCGGCCTGGTACAACCGCCACTCCGGTCCGGCCGACCGGTTCCACCCCACCTTCGAAGAGGGCCTGCGCCACCTCGGCCACTGAACTCCCGCCCCCACGCTCCTTCTCCTGCCGGTGCCCGGAGGGCTGGCCTGGTCAACCTGTCCGTTTCGCAGGCCACTTAGGGGTTCAAATGCGCCTTCACACCACGACCGTCCTCAGTCTGAGCGTCCTCGCCGTCCTGGCCCTGGCTGGCTGCTCGATCGGCGGCAGCTCCTCCGCCGACCCGATGTCCGCCGCGACTGCGCCGTCCGAGAACGCTTTGGAGCCGACGCCGTTGTCCTCGGCTGCACTGGCCAAGTGGCTTCTGGGCGAGAGCGACCTGGGCGAGGGCTACACCCGCCTGCCGACGCGACCGGCGGCGCACGACGACGTGACCGTGATCGGCTGCCCGGAGCTGGAGAAGCTCGGCGCGGAGGCGGCGACCGGTGCCGGCCTCGGCTTCTCGCGCAAGGCGAAGGTGTCCTTCACCTATTCCGCCGGCGGGCTCCGAGGTGTCCGAGGAGTTGTACAGCGACACTGCTGCGAAGCTTTCCACGGGCATCGTATTGGTAAGCCCGGCTATCGGAAGCTGCGGAATGGCTCGGCCCGGCGGGTCAGGTGCCGTGCACTGCGGGCGGGGCGATCTGCGAGGTTAGGCGCCGGTCAGTGCTGCCGGTGCGTCGGCTGTCTCCCTGAGGGAGGCGGACAGGGCGCGGGCCTCGTGTTCGGTCATTCGGGGGGTCTCGTACGGCACGGCGTTGACCCAACGCTGAGTCAGCCGGGCGATCCGCTCGCCGTACCGCTCCGCGGTGATCAGGTCGCCGCGCGATCCGGCGTGCTCCGGCCCCAGGTCGGCGTGGCTCTGGCTCATCAGGCCCAGCCACGAGCCCAGCCGGTTCACATCGTCGCGGGAGCCACCGCTCCAGTTGTTGCCCGGCATGTCGCCCACGCCAATCCACTGCATGCCCATCTGCGCGCCGAAAACCGCCAGTTGCTCCAGTACCGCCAGCTTGTCGCCGCTCTGCGAGGCGGACATGGTGAACGCTCCGGCCAGCTTGTCCTTCCACGCCTGCCTGATGAAGGGCGTGAACGCCGCCTCCATGAACGCCTTGAACACCGCCGACACGCTGCCCATCAGCGTCGGGCTGCCGAAGACGATCGCGTCGGAGCGCTCGAGCAGCGCAAGGACCTCCGCGTCGTGCCAACGGCCCGCGATGACGTCCTCGGGCCGGATCTCGACGACATGCACCTGGGCGCCCGGCACCCGTCGCGCCCCGTCGGCGAGGTGCTCGGCCAGGACCCGGGTGTGCCCATGCACCGAGTGGTGGACCACCGTCACGGTGGCCGTCGGCGCATCCTGCTCACGGGCAACGTCATTGACTGTCATCTGCTCTTCACTGCTTCCGGTCGTGGGGGAATCCCTGCTTGCCCCTTGTCCAGCCATCACACCCCGCGTACGGCACGGCATCAACGCCGAACTCCGGCACCCAGCGATCGGTCGCACCGATCGATCACGTTAGCCTGGGCCCGTGGACAAGATGGAACTGGAAGCATTCGTCGCGGTTGCCGAAGAGCTCCACTTCGGCCGCGCCGCCGCGCGCCTGCACCGGGGCCAGCCCACCGTCAGCGACGCCGTCAGACGCCTGGAGAGCACCCTGGGCGGACGGCTGTTCCACCGCACCAGCCGCCGCGTGTCACTGACCGATCTCGGCGAAGCCCTGCTGCCCGACGCCCACGCGACCCTGGCCCAGCTGCGCCATTTCAAGGAGCGAGGACGCTCCCTGACCGCCGGCGACAAGGCCCGCACAACCCTCGTCGTCGCCCACGCCGAATACACCGGCCACCAGCTGCTGCTGCGCTGCCTGCCGCAACTGCGCGACCGGTTCCCCGACGTGGCGATCGTGCCGGAGTCCATGCCGACCACGGCCCAGCTCACCGCCCTGCGGGCACAGACGATCGGCCTTGGCATCGGCTGGGCGACCGGCGACGTCACCGGCGTACGCGCAAGGGTGCTCTCCACCGAGAGGTTCATGGCACTCGTACCCGCGACCCACCCCCTCGCCGGGCACGCCGAGCTGAGCGCGTCCGAACTGTCCACCACCGGCCTGCTCACCTGGCCCCACCAGATCAACAGCGGACTCTGCGACCGTCTCCTGTCAGCCTTCCGCATTGGCGGAGCCGACCTGCGCATCATCAGAACCGCCGACAGCGTGCACGCCATCGCCGCTCATGTCGCCGCGGGAACGGGCATCGGCATCACCGTCGAATCCGCACTCGACCACCAGCCACCCGGCCTGCGTATCATCCCCCTCACCGGCCCTTCGACCACCGTCGACCAGGTCGTCCTCACCCCCACCGAGCCGTCGGACACCGCCACGGCACTGCGCGACCTGTTGCTGCACGCCTCGGCAGAGCCGCCCTCCACCGCTCACTGAGCGGCGCATCGTGAAGTGGCTCAGCGGTAGGTGAGTTCCGCCGCGTAGGCGGCTCCGTAGCCCTGGTTGTCTCGTTGCCACTGGTCTGCGGTGGTCTGGTGGAAACCGAGCAGGCGACTGATGACGTAGGCAGGTAGTTCCGAGGCGAGCTCGATCAGGGCGGAGCGGCGTGCGACTCGGCAGCGGATGCCGAGGGCCTTCAGGCGTGCGGCCAGGGAGTAGGGGGTCAGGGGCTGGCCCGGGTAGGCGCCGGGGAAGAGCCATGGGGCCTCGTCGAGCGGGGCGGTGACCGCGCGGCCTTGGCGGCGGTGTACGAGTTGGCGGATGAAGTCGTCCAGGGGCGGTGGCAGGATGACCGGCTCGCTGCCGAGCTGGAGCGTCACGGTGGTGTCCCGGTCGGTGACTTGGTGGGTGGTGAGCTGTGTGATGCGGCTGGTGGGCTGGGCGAAGAGCAGTAGGAGGAGGCCGGCTGCCCGGTCCACGGTGTCCAGGGTGTCGTCGTGGATGAGGCGGCGGACCAACTTCCACCGATGATCCTGTGCGATGACGTCCTGTCCGAAGTCGGTGGTGTAGGCGGGTGCTTCCAGCGGGCGGGTGTGCCCGCGTCGGCTGGTCCAGAGCAGGAAGCTGCGGATGAGCGTCCTGTTGTGAGCGCCCTCGGCCAGCCAGGCATCGAGATGGTCCTGGGTGCACTCGCCCAGCGTGCTGCCTTGCTGGTGCAGCCACTGCACAAAGCGCACCGCATTCTTGATCTCGTGCCGGACGCCGATCGCCTGGCCGTAGGTGACCAGCTTGCTCGCAGATCGTCGGCGCAGACGGCGGAGTGGCCCCCAAGCGAGGTACGTCCGCAGGATCTTCCGCTCGTCGGGGGCCTCGACGCGGACGAGGATCTTCGACAGCCACTGCTCGAGTTGGGCGAGCTGTTCGTCCCGAGGCGGCAGGGCGCCGCCGGCGACCAGGGCGGCGCGCAGGTGCTGCACGGTCACAGTGGGTTGGTGGGCATCCAAGGTGTCGTGGGTGATCGGCCCGCTTCCCTCGGCCAAGGTCGTGAGGATTGCGTGGCGGGCAGCGGCGGGACGCATCCACCGCAGCAGGGCATGGGGCCGGGCTCGCATCAGCGCGGTGAAGACCGGCTCGATCTCCGGCCGCATGCTGGGGCGGGATCCGGTCAGGACACCGCGCAGGTGCTCGCGGGCCACGCAGGCGGCGCACCGGCCGCGCCTGTACGGGTTGTCCACGGTGCCGCACTCGGTGCAGGGCCTACGGGCTGCGGGATGTTTGCTCCAGCAGTGGCGGCACAGTGGTTCACCGTTCGGACTGCGGCTGGCGACGCGGCGTGGCTTGCCACAGCCGGAGCACGGCACCGGTTTCTGTCCGCAGTGTCCGCACAGCGGACGGCCGTCTACTGTACGGGAGTTGACGCGCCGCGCGGCGCCGCAGGCAGCGCACACTTCGCGCGGCTTCGCCTGCTCCCAACAAGACTCACACAGGGACGCCGGGCTCTTCGCGAAACGGCAGGGTGCCGTGCGGCCGCAGACCGAGCAGATGGATCGTGGCAGCTGGCGGCACCTGCCGCATAGGGCCCCGTGCTCCGTTCGTTCCACCGTGATCCGCACGGCGCCGCATTCGGTGCACGCTCTGTGGTTGAAGGGGTCGGTGTGGCGGCAGCTCGGGCACAATGGCGCACCGTCGTGGGTTCGGCCGCCCACCGGCCGGGATTTGCCGCACCGGGCGCACGGTTGGGGATGGGACTCGTGCCAGCATTTGATGCAGTAGCGCAGTCCGTCACGGACAGCCTCAAGCCGCACGGTCCGGTGGCAGACCGGGCACGCGGGGACAGTGACATCGACGGCTCCGCGATCTACGAGTGCCTGGGCCAGGGCGGCCGTCTTGGGTGGGCCCAGGGCGCCCTGGCCCTTCAGGAGATCGGGGATGTCTTCCAGAGCCCACTGCAGGCGGCGTTGGCCGTTGCGGCGGCGCTCCACCGAGAGGACCGCTTCGCGGATCACCGTGCGGTCGAGCCCGACTGGCAGAGCCTCGATCAGCGTGATGGTCGCCTCCAGCGGGTCACGCCCGTCGTCGGGCGGGTGGTTGCTGCAGCGTGGTCTGCCCTCGCGGTCGCGGCTGGCGAAGTCCTTGATGCCGCAGATGGCACAGGGGTTGGCGTGGTTAAGTCGGCGGCGCTGGCAGCGGGTGCAGATCCGCAGCCCGTCGCCCAGACCGGCTAAAGGGCGGTCCTTGTGGCAGTCCCCGCATCGCGGTAACTCCAGTCGTTCGGAGCCGTGTTCGCGTAAGGCACGGATCAGCCGCTCGACGGTCCGGGGTCCCTCGGGCCGGCCGGAGGTCAGCAGGCCGGGGTCGGTTTGCAGCACCCTTGCCAGGTCGCGGCGCTGTGGCCGCTTGCGGATCGCAGCCATCAGCACCGCCTCCACCTTGTGCGCGTCGAGTCCGAGCTCGAGTCGCCGCACGGTTTCGACGATGACCGCTTCGGGCTCGGTGGCGTACCGCGGAAGTTCCTGACTGTCCATGGCAGTTCCCTACTCGCGTACGATCCGGGCCCGGCGCGGGCGGAGATCACCGACCCCAGGATCATTGCCGGAAGACTGATCGCCTCCACCAGCTGCCGCTGTGCGGCGTCGCCCTGCGACAGGTACGGGTTCGATCAGTTCGTCCATCGCGCAGCCCAGAATGTCCAGGAGCGCCATCAACGTCTTCAGGCTGAGGCGTTCGGGTCGTTCCACCACCAGGCGGTAGGTCTGGCTGGGCGACAGGTCGATGCCCCGCTCGGCCAGCAGGGGACGCAGATCGGTGGTGGAGAACATTCCACGGGTGGCCATCACCTCCCGCAGATGCCAGCGGTAATCCAGCTTCGCCGTCACGTCATCTCCCTACTGGCCGCCCGCAAGGGCCCGGTCCAAGACCGTGCGCATCATCGTGTTCATGAAGTCTCCGCTGACCCCCGTGTAGATCGCGGTCGTGGAGGCATGGCGATGGCCCACCTGGCGTTGAACGAATGTCTCGTCCGCACCGTCCTCGATCTGATGGGTTACATGGCTGTGCCGCAGGCAGTGCGGCACCAGATCCTTGTCCAGCCCCAGCGCATCACGGTAGTTGGCGAACCGCTCCTCGATCTCCCGGGCCTGTAGTCGGCCTCCCCGCTCGGTTAACCACAGCGCTTGACTCTCCCGGGAAGCCGCATACCGTGGGCGCACGTTGGTCACGTAGTCCTCGACCGCCTCGACGGCCCAGGGCATGACGCTCAACACCATGCGCCGACGCGGTGGCGAGCCCTTGGTGCGCTTGCCGTAGCGGACCTGTAGCGAGCCGAAGCGGCCCAGTTCCGGCGCCTTCGGGCTGCGGTAGAAATCGGTGACGTCCAGACGGGAGGTCTCCGTGCACCGCAGCCCCCACCCGTAGATCACCTTGAACACCGTCGCGTCGCGATACGCCGCCAGGGCTCCCTTGCGGCCCAGCCGGATCGCCCGCTCCACCTGGTCGTCGGCGTGGTCGAGGAAGAGCTGGATCTCCTCACGCGTCATCGGGCGCCGATTCGCGTCGGCCTCGTAATCGACCAAGTGCGCGGCGGTGTTCCACTCGTGGCAGACCTGCACGGGATGAGTGCCGAAACGGGCCTCGCACTCCTGCGGCCACTGGTAGTGCGGCGAGGTGATGTAGTCGCAGAACAGGCGCACCGCCGTCTGATAGCTGCGGATCGTGGACTCAGCTCGCTTCAACTCCGCGATCAGGTACGTCGTCCACTCATCGACATCCCCCGCCGACCAGCACCACGGATAGGCATTGGCGAACGCACCGAAGGCCCGGACCACACTCTGCCGGTCCGAGATCGTCCTGAACTGGAGCCGACGCCCACCACGCTGCTGACGACTCCAGCCCTCCAACATCGCCTCAAACACGGCGTCTTCGGGGTGCAGCAACGCGACGCCGTCAAGCAGAACCAGCCGAGCCGAAGCATCACTCATTCCAGTCCGCACCATGCGCACCCCCGCTATCGAGTGCTCGAATCATGCATCAAATGCAAGTAGCCGCGCAAAGGAACAGGTCAAGGTCTCTTGGGTAGCAGTAAGTTGGAGGCATCGACGCTGCACGTCACCAGGTCGCGACTCCGGAGATCATGCAGCAAATGCAATTGCCCGGGGTTGGGAGATCTTCGATGCGATGGTCTCTTGTCCGGCGTACCAGGTGGTGTCGGGCAGCACCGTCATCGACATGGGCACTCACGAGGCGACGGCTCCTGATTTGGGGGACGAGCAGTGGAGTCAGCTGCTCACCTACTCGGTTGGCGGGCAGCGCCGCGTCGTCAAGCAGACGGCGGTCCGTACCGGCAACGTCGTGGTGGTGGTCTCCGGTTCGCCGGGGCTCGTGGATGCCAACCTGGAGAAGGCGCTGGCCAAGGTGCGGGCCGCCGACTGATACCGCCCTCAATTACGACGGTGCCCCTCTGCCTTGGTTTTGGCAGAGGGGCACCGTCGTATGTGCTGATTCACCGTGACTTGCGGAGTCGGTCGTCTCGGTTGGGCGAGGGCTGGGCGGCATTGCCGATGCCCCTGGTCGTGGCTGTGGTGGGGTGAGGCATCGCGGTCGCGTCGGCGGGTAGGTCGGCACTGCGGCGCAGTCGCCACACCAGCACGTCGCTGATCGAGTCCGCGGTCTGCAGCTCCCGCCGCCCAGCTGCCTCTGCCAGGAGCGCTGTCGGGGCGTATCCGGCGGCCTCGGCGTCGGCGAGTGTGGCGGCCAGCGCATACCAGCCGGGCTCGGCCAGGACCTGTTCTGCCAATTCCGGCACCGCCTGACGCAGATGGGTGGCCTGCTTCTGGCGCAGGGGCTGGGACAGATGTCGGCCCCGCTGGTACAGCATGGTCAGCGGGACGTCGGCGGCGGCCTGGTAGGCCGCACGCAGGTGCTCAGCGGCCTGGCGGGCGGCGGCTGCCTGCTGGGCGTGGTTCTTCCTGGCGTGCCAGTGGGCGGCGGCGGTGACGAGGAAGAACAGCATGTCGATCACCATCGCGGTGGTGGCGCCGTCCTCTCCGCGGCCTAATGCGGGTCCGCTGTAGACGAGGTCGCGGGCGGCCTGGCGCAGCGCGCGGTCATGCCCGCGTCCGGTTCTGATATGCGATCGCGTGGCCCGCTCGAACACGGAGGCGGCCTCACGCAGTTGGGCGCGGGTGTGGGCGGCGGAGGTCTTGGCGAGCGCGTCGAGGATCTCTCCCGCGTCGGCGATGTGCGCAGCCACCTGGGCGTCCTCACCGCCGTCGATGACCAGCACCGCCTGCCAGGCTGCTCCAGCCGCCCTCCGCCGCGCTGTTGCCGGACTGCTCGGGGCCGTGCCCGCCGCCTGGGCGGATGCCGTGCCGGTGTCGTCGGCCCAGCGTGCGCGGATGCGGGGCAGGGACAGGTCGGGGGCGAGGGTGGAGCCGGCGTAGTAGACCGGTTCCTTGTTGCCGTTGCGGTTGTCCGGGAGGGCGACTTTGTAGCCGAGCAGGTCGCCGGAGGGTGCAAGGCGCTTGCGGATCAGTAGGCCGGCGGCGGCCAGCCGGTCGAAGAACTCCTCCTCGCTCGTGGCTCCCGCCACTGCCCGCCGTACGGTCTCGCGCAGTTCCTCGCGCGCCGGTTGCTGCTTGCCTTCGCGTTCGGCCTTGTGGCGTTCGGCGCTGGTGGTGCGCTTGGCGGCGGTGCCGTCGCCGGGCGCGACCTGGTGTAGGCCGAGTTCCTTTTCGATCAGGCGGCATTCGGCCTGGGCGCGCTGGCCGGAGCGGTGGTGGTCGGGACGGCGGCCGTCCTCGCGGACAAGGGTGGCGATGATGTGGATGTGGTCGTCGGCGTGACGGACCGCGGCCCAGCGGCAGCCGGCGCCGTCGCCGGGGTCGATGCCGGTGGCGGCAACCATGCGGCGCGCGATATCGCCCCACTGCTCGTCGGAGAGGATTGGGTCGTCGGGGGCGGCGCGCACCGAGCAGTGCCAGACGTGCTTGTCGGGACGCTGGTCTGTGGGGAGGAGGGCGAGGGGCTGGTCAAGCAGGTGAGCGAGGTCCTTCTTCATCGCGGAAGGGTCGCGGCCGGGGTCGGGAGCCAAACCGTCGAAGGAGGCGACCAGGTGCGGGTCGACGTGTTCCTCGTGGGTGCCCTTGCCGTACAGGTAGCGCAGGAGCCCGAGGCTGTTGCTGCCCTGCTTGTGGATCCGAGGGATCAAGCCGCCTGATCCTCCTGCCGGTTGGCGACCCTGTCCGCCGCCCGCTGGACCGCCTGTGCGGCGCGCTGCAGATCGGCGAGGGCGGCGGCGAACTCCGGAGCGTCGGCACCGGAGTTAAGGGCCTTGGCGGCCTGGTTGACGTTGCTGCCCGCCCAGCCGAGCTGACGGCGCACACCGAACAGGGCGGTCAGGATGTCCCGTTCGGTGGCGATGGCGGCGGCGGTCCGCGACTGGTCCCGGGCGGCGGCCAGACCGGAGTGGGCCAGGAACCCGGCCACGCTCATGTCGACGTGGTCGGCACCGACCCTGATGATGGCGAGCTCTTGCTCGTTGAGGCGGACACTGTGGGCGGGGCGCTGCTTCTTGTCACGCGGACGCGCTTTCCCCTTCTTGGCCTTGCCTGTGCGGCTGGCCTTGCCCGGCAGCGGTCCGCCCTCGGGCGCAGCCTTCCCGTCCGACGCCCCCTGGCGACGGACAGGCCCCGCCACCCCCGGGGTGGGGCTGAGTTCGGACGCTCCCCCTGTGGGGGAGTGTCCGAACCTCCAACTTGCTCCGCCTGGGGCAGGGTTACTCGTCAGTGCATTCTCGGGGGTCGTGGGGTCTTCGCGGTGCTGGTCGGGCATGAAGTGTGTCTCCAGGGAGTGTGCGGAAAGTAGGCGTGTGTGGTTGTGGAGCCGGGTAGAAGTGCTGTTCGTCGCCCTGGTCAAGGGCCGTGAGGAAGAGCCGCGGCGTAGTTGGCCGAGCTGTCGGTGCAATCGAGTTGAAGAGCCGCCGAGTGGTGTGAGTAGAGGTGGCGGAGTGCGAGTGGCGGCGCCCGGCGTTGGCGGTGGCCTTCCGCCAACGCCGGGTATTCCGCCGTGGCGGTTATGCGGCAGCGCCGGTGTTGGCGATGGAGGAGAGTTCCGCCGTGGCAGCGTTGGCGATCTCCTTGGCGCGGTCCTTCTGGATCGTGTAGCCCTGGGCCCTGATCGCGGCCTCCAGAGTGGTGCGGGGCACTGTGCCGTGTTCGGCTCCGATGGCGCGGGCCGTTGACCATAGAACCTTGTCGGGAGCCGTGGTCTTGCGCTCGCCCTTCTTCCGATTCGCCTTCGCCGGTGGCGACTTGGTGATCGTGGCGTCTGCTTCGGGCTCGGGAGCGGCCTTGGCGGCAGGAGCGGTGGCGACGTCGTCCGCTTGCTCCTGGCGGATCGGGCAGTCGTCCCCTGGCGTGGCGGATGTGGCGGATGTGGCGGGCGGCGTAGCCGGGGACGCCTCCGCCATGGCGCCGCCAGCGGCGAGGTGGCGGTTCATCACGAGGTAGAGGTGGACGGCGCCGGCGAGGGCGAGCGGGGCTATGGCGGACAGAGCGCCCGCAGTGGCGTTGTTGAGGCGGAGGCGGGCTCCCTCGTTGAGGCCGACGGCGTGAACGACGTTGGCGGCGATGCTGGTCCCGGTGGCCACGCCGACGAGCATCCACACATAGCAGCGGGAGCGCCGCGGGGCGGTGCGGAGGATGAGCAGGGCGACGATGCCGATGGCGATGAAGCCGTCGATCACGAGCGGGAAGAGGTACGTGAGCAGGCCGCGTACGTGCCCGGCAACGGCCATCTGGCGCAGGGCATCGTAGGAGAGGGCGAAGGCTACGGCGGCGAGCAGGGCGATGCCGGCGCGGACGGTGCGGGCGCTGCGCGTGGCGGCCGGGGCATTCGGGGTGGGGGAGGGCAAGCCAGATCTCTCCGAGGTTGGTGCGGTGGGACTTGCGGTGAGGGGGCCAGGGGGGCGCAGGGGGACACGGGGCGGCGTGAGTGCGTGATCGCCACGGTGTTCACAGGACGGGGCGCAGGGGTGGACGCCTACGCGGGCTTGGCGGCGGGGGTGCGATGGCGCGGTTCGGTCCCGATGGCCAGGCGCCACATCGCTGCCGCCATCACGGGGCCGAAGAAGGCGTTCCAGGTACCGCCGACGAGGCCGTGCTCCGCGTACGAGGGGATGGTCAGCACGGCGGCGAGCACCCAGACGAGGACGGCGGGGAGACCGGCGGTCTGCCGTGGCCCGTGCAGGTTCTGGCGGGCCATCACCGCGCTGGCGACCATGGCGAGTTCCCCCATGGCGAAGAAGGCACAGCGCTCGACGGTGTTGTACATGTCCAGGTAGTCGGCGGCGAATCGCCAACTGGTACTGGCGCTGTAGGCGGTGCAGCCGACAGCAGCGATGGCGGCGACCCAACCTGCGGCGGTACCGCGTCGCCGCCCGTTGGCACGCTTTCGGACGCTCCGCCACAGCAGACATCCAACGGGAAGGGCGACGGGGACGAGCAGGAACACTAGGGCTGCCTCGTAGGAATTTAGCCAGTACGCCACGTACGACGTGGAGGTCGCTTCGGCGCTCACGGGCGTGGTGGTGCGAAGTGTCATGGGATGGGTTTCTCCGTGGGCTCGCGTGGTCGAGGGCATGCCTGTACGCGGGCGGGTGAAGTGGGGGTGGGAAGGGGAGGCGCGGCTGTCGTCAGACGGCGGGCGCGGCGCGGCGTCGGTCCGGGCCGGTGAGGATGACGCGTTCGGTCATCTCGGCGAGGCGGGAGGCGACGCGGTCGCCGAGCGCCGTGCGCAGCTCGGCGGTGGGGAGGTTGGTGGTGATGAGGGTGGGGAGCATGTGCTCGTACCGGTGGTTGATGAGCCGGTAGGTGAGCTCCTCGGTCCACTCGCTGGTCTTGGCCGCGCCGAGGTCGTCCAGGAGCAGCAGCGGGCAGCGTGCCAGCGTCTGCAGTTCCCGTTCGCCGTCGTGACCGGCACGGGGGCGGAGCCGCGCGTGCAGGTCGGCGCTGGTGGTGGCCTCCCAGCGCAGGCGGACGCCACGGCTGAGGAGGGCGCGAATGGCGCCGTACCCCTGGTGGGTCTTGCCGGTGCCGGTGGGGCCGGCGATCAGCAGCGAGGGGCCCTCGGCGATGCCGGGTCCGCCGGGCCCGGGGCGTCCTGCTCCGGCGATGTGGTCGGCCCAGGCGGTGATCTGCGGGTGGTCGGCCAGGGCACGGCGGTAGCGGGCTGGGATCCGGGCGTCCGCCAGTTCCAGTGCCGTGACGGGCTCGAGCGGTGGTTCCTCGGCTGTGACGCGGGGGTCGATACCGCGGGTGGCCAGGATCGTGTTGAGCCGGTTGGCGAGCGGCCCGACCTGGCGGGGCTCTCGGGTGAGGGTGGCGGTCAGAGGTCACCTCCGTAGGCGGCGTCGATGTCGCTGGGGTTCGTCCACGGCGTGTGGCCGACCGGCACGGGCGCGGCGTTCATGGCCTCGTGGACGAGACTCGGCAAGGTGCTGGGATGCAGGCCCTTGGCGCGGTGGCGGTCGAGTCCGGCCCGGATGTGGGCGGTGGCGATGCCCTCGTCGAGCATCTTGCGCACTTCCCGGCCGAGATGGTCCAGGACGCCGGCTGGTGGACGGTGGGCGCACGCAGCGACGTACTCGGCGATCAGCTGCCGGGCCGAGACGGTGTCGGGTGCGTGGGCGCTCGCGCCCCCCGAAGGGGTACTTCCTAGGTCCATGATCCTAGGTCCTAGATCCGTACCGTGAGGCATCACCGACGGCTCCGGGCGCCCTCCACGAGCCCTCACGGAGGACGCCGTGAACCCGTCCTGACCTGCAGATTCGCCATCGGTACCAGGATTCGGTGCGGGCTCGCGCATCTCGCGTGCGGCTTCACGGAGGGTTCCGTGAGGCGGCGGTGAGGGCTCCGTGTTGCCGACCCCCGTGGGGCTTGGCGTGACTCCGGCGGCCGGGGTGTCGTGGTGCGGGCAGGCGGGGAGGCGGCTCTTGCTAGGCCGGTTGATCTTCTGGTGCCGGCTCCAGGTGACGACGTGCAGGTACCGCTTGTCGTTGAGCCCCGTGTAGCGGCAGATCAGCCCGGCGTCGGCGAGCTGGGCGAGATCCTTCTCGACGTCCGAGGGCCCGTGTTCCGGGCGCAGTACCCACAGCTGTCCCGCGATGATCGCGGCGTGGTCGCGGTGGCGTCCTTGGTCGTCGGCCTGGGTGAGCAGGCCGAGGAAGGTGCGCTCGGCGGTCAGGGAGACGGCGGCCAGGGACTCGGAGACGAAGGCTTCGGGCTTGATGGTGCGGATTCGGGCCAAGAGGGGCGGTTCCTCACTCGGTTGCAGGCGGGCGGAGCCCACGGCTCACCGTTGTCGTGGCGGTACGGGCATCAGGGGTGGGGAGTTGACCGGCCGGCGGCGCGTGGCGCACTGGTGGCCGCTCGCGCTTTCCGGGGGTGCCGTCAACACATAGCCACACCCGGGCCGCGCAAGTCCAGCCCTATCCCGCGACATCTCTCACGGCAGAAGGGGTGCCGAAAAAGAAGGCGGTAGAAGGCGGTCCCAAAACTTTAGGGCACGATCGCCGGTTGACGAAATAGTCGATTGATGTGCCGGTTTTCGGTACTTCTCGCCCCTGGGAAACCGCTTCGCGGCGAGCCGCGCGAGCGCAATATAGACGACGATCGCCGGTTAGCGAAACCGGCGATTCTATGGATAGTTGTGGTGCCAATCGAGGTGCTGACCCTGCCCACGGATCCACGCCGCTATCGACTGGCAACTCCACAGTCCGCCTGCTTTCGCACCAACCCGGCGCAAACGCAGGACAGCCCCGCCCCCTGCCCAAGGAACACCGCTTGACGTCTCCGCCCCGCCGCCCCACCGACAAGCTCACGGTCGACGAGTTCTGCGACGACCTCCGCATCTCCCGCTCCACCTTCTACGACTGGCGCAAAAAGGGCACAGCCCCGCGCTGCATACGCATCCCCAACGGCGCTTTGCGCATCCGCCGCAGTGACTACGAGAACTGGCTGACCGACTGCGAGGACCACGCTTGAGCAACCGGTCCTACAAGGTCCGCTTCTACGACACGGAGATCTACAGGGGAAAGCGCAAGACCAGCTACACCGTCCGGTGGTCCGTCAACGGAAGGCGTCACGGCCAGAGCTATGCCACGAGCGCGCTCGCCGAATCCTTCCGTGCAACGCTGCGCGTCGCCGCGAACAACGGCGAACCGTTCGACCTGGACACCGGCCTGCCGGTCTCACACGCCACGTCGGCCGCCGAGGTCACCAGCTATGAATTCGCCCTCCAGTACGTCGACATGAAGTGGCCGCGCATCTCGGCCAACAACCGCAAGAACACCGCCAAGGCCCTCACCAAGGTCACCCTCGCATTGCTCCGCACTGAACTCCCGGACCGCTTCGACCCGATCGACGTACGCCGGGCCCTGCGCGAGTACGCCTTCAACAAGCTCCGACGCGACGAAGCGCCGCCCGAAGTCCGCACTGTCCTGTCGTGGATAGCCCGCAACTCCCTGCCCATGACGGCCTGGGAGGACACCAAACGCGTCGACGCCGTCCTGCATGCGCTCGACACACTTCTGGACGGCAGCCCGGCCGCCGCCAGCTCCGTCAAGCGCGAGCAGCGGATCCTCAACGTGGCGATGAAGTACGCCGTCCGGCAGAAGATCCTCACCGCCAACCCGCTCCCGAAGGGCAAGGAGGAGGGTGCCGCCCCCAAGGTGGCCGAGGCCGTCGACAAGCGGTCGCTGCTCAACCCGGGTCAGGTCGCCCGCCTCCTGGCCTGGATCGCCGACCGTCCCCGCACCGGCCACCGCCTCCACGCCTTCTTCGCCACCCTGTACTACGCCGGTCTGCGGCCGGAGGAGGCCGTAGCCCTCCGCGTCAGCGCCGCCACATTGCCCGCCGAGGGCTGGGGCGAGCTGCTCGTCCACACCGCCGAGCCCGAGGTCGGCAGTCAGTGGACCGACGACGGTCGCGTCCACGAGACCCGCGACCTCAAGGGCCGCGCCGAGGGCGACACCCGCCCCGTCCCCGCCCACCCAGCACTCGTCGCTGTCCTCCGCGACCTGATCAAAACGGACGGCCTCCAGCCGGGCGACCTCTTCTTCCCCGGCGAGAAGGGCGGACTGCTGGCCGGATCGGTCTTCCGCCGCGCCTGGAACAAGGCCCGCAAGGCGGTCCTGCCAGAGCACGAATACGAGTCACCCGTGGGCAAGCGCGTCTACGACCTGCGCCACACCTGCCTGACCACCTGGCTCAACCACGGCATCCCACCCGCCCAGGTCGCCGAGTGGGCCGGCAACGGCGTCCCCGTCCTGCTCGCCACCTACGCCCGCTGCATCACGGGCCAGCTCGCCGAGCTACAGCAGCGCATCGAAGGCCCCCAGCGACTGCCCGCCGGGCCGGCCCCGAGCATGCCGGTGCCCAAGCCTGGATCCACCCCCGCGCCGCGTCGCCGGGCCTGACCCAGATCCAGGGGCCCCACGGACCTCCGCCTCCGGCACCGTCGTTCAGTCGGCGATGTCGACGCCGTATCCGCGTGCGAGGGCGTCGAGGCCGTGGTTGTAGCCCTGGCCGACGGCGCGTAGGCGCCACACCGGACCTCTGCGGTAGATCTCCGCGAGGAGCATGGTGCGTTCGGTGGTGGCGGCGTCCAGGGTGGCGCGGGCGAGTGGTGCGCCGCTGCTTCCGGGGGCGGCACCGATCTGGATCGCACCGACCGTCCCGAAGGTGGCGGCGCCGTCGATGGCGGCAGCGACGACGACCTTGCGCGTCGCGGGTGGCAGGGAGGTCAGGTTGAGGGCGATGGTCTGTTCGGCAGGGCCGCCGGTGAGCAGTCGCACGGTTCCGGCGGGGCTCTCGGGAGCGCCGTAGAAGATGAAGTCCTCGTCGAAGGTGACCTGTTCGTCCTCGTCGAGGAGGAAGGCGACGACGTCGATCTCGTAGTCGGTCTGCGGGGCCCAGCCGGCGGTGACGTACCACTCCGGCGAGGGTCTGCCGTGCGGCACGGGCAGGTCGATGACACCTCCTCTGGGCATCACGTGCGGCTCCTGAGGGCGGAGCGTCGCCGTGGCCGGGGCGGTGGCGGTCGGAGCGGTGAGCCAGTGGAGGTCGTGCACGGGGAGTTCGAGGGCGGTGATGCGGCTCATGCGCCGGTCGCTCTGCCCTCCCTCCAGGAGTACGACGTCGGTGACGCTGGCGGACAGGTTGATCGCCGCGGACCCGCCCAGTTCGACGATGCGGGTACGGGCCGCCGCGGCATCGGCATGGACACCACCGAGCACCAGCACGCGATGCCCGGCCAGAGGCTTGTCCGACGTGCCGACGGAGGGCACCGGTCGGCGTGGAGCGGGTACCCCCGGACCGGGGGCGGCCGTGGGGAGGGCTGCTGCTTCCGGGACGGGTGCGGCAGGTGGTGTGGCGGGCGCGGACTCCACGGGGCCGACGACTGGTTCTGCTTTCGGCTCGGCCACCGGGGCGCCGGCGACGGCCGTCGTCTCATGCGCTGTCCCCGGTCGTACGTCGGCCAGCAGCCGCAGGAAGGTGTGCTCGTCGATGACCGGTACGCCTTCGGCGACTGCGCGTCGGGCCTTTGCCGAACCGGACGCCGGTTCATTGGTGACCAGCACGCTGGTGTGCCGGCTGACGGAGGTCATCATGTTCAGCCCGGCGGCAACTGCCCGCCCTGCCAACTCCGCCCGGGCGTGGGCGGTCTCGCCGGTGATCGCGACCTTCATCCCCTGCTGGAGAGGCCCGCCGGGTGCCAGCCGTCCCGGATTGCGGTAGGCGCAGGGAGTCTTCAGCGGCTTCGGCGTGAACTGCGATTCCGCCCGGGGTGGGCAGGTCACGAGCGGTAAGGGCAGATCGAGCCGCGCTGCCTCGCGCAGTGACGCCCGCAGGATCCCGGCCAGCACACGGGTGTCGTCCAGCGCATCGTGCGCACGCTGTTGGGGGACGCCGTAGTGGGCGGCGAGGGTGCCGAGCTTCATGTCGTCCGTCGGCGGATCCACCTGGCGGTTCAGAGCCAGGGTGCACAGCCGCTGCGACACCGGCAGCCACATCCGCGCCCGGGCGAACTCGTAGGCCAGGAAGTCATAGTCGAACTGGGCGTTGTGGGCGACCAGCACCCGGTCCTGGAGCATGGCCCCGATCCGCCCGGCGACCTGGTCGAAGGTCGGCGCCCCCAGCAGCCGCTCGACGGTCAGCCCGTGTACCTCCACCGGTCCCGGATCGCACCCCGGATTGAGCAGCGTCGAGAACTCCCCGGTCTGCTCGCCGTCCGGACCGATCGTGATCACCGCGACGGAGAGCACGCGATCTCGCCGGGCCATGAGGCCCGACGTCTCCACATCGACCAAGGCCCAGTCGTGTGCGTATTCGCCCATCGCGGGCACATCGAAGGAAGTGGAGACGAGACTCATGACGGCAAGGATGATCGGATATCAAGCGCCCCTTCAACCCGTATGCCGATTTGCCATCGTTTGGAAGGCTGCAACGAGGCGGTCCTGCGACGTCGACCGCTGAACCGGCGGGTGGCGCTGTTCGATTGCCATACGGCTAGTAGAAGATGTCGGCCGCCGTTTCCTGCGTGAGGTTCTCGAGGATCGTGCGTATCCACGGGCTGCGAACGGCTGGTAGCCGGACCAAGGTGTGCTCGAAACTGCCCCGGTCGGCCCAGAACAGGTGGTTGGGGCGCGGCGGGAGCGGGTCGTCACGGAGCACGTCTTGGGGTATGCCGCCCGACGCGGGAACAGGCAGGTACGGCTCGGGGGAGACCAGCCACAGCCACACCCCCAGCGGCAGGGGCACCGGGTATGCCGATGCGGCCGGGCCGGCGGGGGTCCAGGTCTGACCCGTCTGGGGATGGACCGGTACGAGGAGGATGTCGACGCCCGCACTGGCGGAGGGTTCTCCCGGTCCAGCCAGGACGGCGTGCCGCGTTGGCGGGCCTGCGGGCAGCAAGACGTCGAGTGCGCGTTGGAACACGTCCGCGGTCAGACCGCCCGGGACCTTCACCGGCTGCCCCTTGGAGGCCACCAACAGGTGGGCGAGCGCCTGGCCGGCTGCCGCCTCCCATTGGGGACTCCACGACCAGTAGTGGCTCGACCCAGCCGGTCCGCCCCACGTGCCAATGGGCTCGAACGGGGGTGTGCTCTCCGCCTTCTCCACCAACTCCGCCCAGGAGAACGGCGCAGTGTGGAGACCGTCGACGAGGACGCGGTGCACCGCGTCCGAGCTGAGCCGCACTGCCTGCCACAGGGAGCAGTCGTCGACCCTGGTTGCCACGGGCAGGTCGCACGCCTCGCAGGCCATGTTGGGCCCCTCGGCCCCGTCGAGGCCGCAGCAGGAGCCGCCACGCATCTCGGGAATCAGGCGGGTTCCGCGGACGTCACCGGGAGCGATGACAATCGCCCCGGGCGTGCTGTCGGACAGGGCGTGGACCGGCGCGTAGATGCCGCGCGCCTCCGCCTCGCCCGGATCGATCTCGTCCCAGATCCGCCACGGCCCTCCCCACGGGTCCGGGTCCACGGCAAACGTCCCTGACTCCATGAGCACCGGGAGTTGGACCCCATTCCCGTACTTCTGACGGGCATGCGAGGGAAGGGAGACCTGGGACAACGGGACTGTCAACTCGGCACCGCAGCGCACACAAACGAAAACGAACAACGGCACCCTCCATAAGGGAAACAGCGGCATGGTCGCAGCTCGGAGGCGGCCCGCCAACGTGTTTTCATCCGTCGAGGCAACGGCACCTGTCACCGTCAGGGAGCCTCAACGCAGCGTGGGCGAGTGCCAGCCGCCGTCCATGACGGCCGCCGTCTGCGCGGCCGAGGGCGATGCTTGTGGCCGACCACAGACCGTGGCATTGGTGAGCGGTTCGACGGCAAGAGACCACACCGAAACTTCGGGAAGTTTTCGGGAAGAACACCCGCCGAGGGCCGGACGAAATCGTCCCCAGCCGGACACCAGCAGACTCTGCCCGAGGGCCCACCCGCACTCGCGAAGCTGCCCCGCCGAGCCCGATAAACGGCCTCTGACCAGCAAAAACGCCCTCCCGATGGGATGGCGGAGTATGGGCGCCCCCGGCAGGACTCGAACCTGCGGCCAAGCGCTTAGAAGGCGCCTGCTCTATCCACTGAGCTACGGGGGCCGGTTGTGGTGGCCTCGTTCGTGGTGCCCGGGTGTGGGCTGATCCGTGACGTTGCCGGGGACAAGGATAGGGCTCCCGCATCCGTGTCCCTGTTGCTTCGCCTCCGTGGCTCGATGTGGAGGTTCGGTGAAGCGGTCCTGATAATCGCAGGCAGGTACGAATCGTGCACCGCTTTTGGCCTCTCGCGCCCCGGGTGTTGTGCACTCGTTATGCCTGGACTGTGTCTCTGTCCCAGTCGCCCCTTCCGCCCCTTGTGTCCCGTCGGCGCGCAGACATGCTCATATGCTTCAGAATTCCCCTAAAATTGGGCATTCTTCGCATGTGGTGACCTTGGACGTACGGCCTCAGCTGCTCGACGCGATCTCCGCCCTGCGCGACTGTGTCGCCGCCGCACGCTTCCCGCTGCCCCTGGCGGGGGCCCCACGCGCGCGTGCCAACCGCGACGAACTCCTCGCGCAGCTCGACGACTATTTGGTGCCCCGCCTGAGAGAGCCCGAAGCACCCTTGCTGGCCGTGGTGGGCGGATCCACCGGGGCCGGGAAGTCGACGCTCGTCAACTCCCTCGTGGGCAGACGCGTGACCGAGGCCGGCGTACTGCGGCCGACGACGCGGACTCCCGTGCTGGTCTGCCATCCGGAGGACCATCACTGGTTCAGCGGGATGCGCGTACTGCCCGACCTCACACGCGTGTGGGTCCCCGAACACGATCCCGCCGACGAACTGATGCTGCCCGGCGAGGATCCCCTGCGCGTGCTCCGACTGGAGACCGCCGACACACTGCCCCCCGGAATCGCCCTCCTCGACGCGCCCGACATCGACTCCCTGCTCGCCGACAACCGCGCCCTCGCCGCCCAACTGATCTGTGCGGCCGACATCTGGGTGATGGTCACGACGGCCGCCCGGTACGCCGACGCCGTCCCCTGGCACCTGCTGCGCACCGCCAAGGAGTACGACGCCACCCTCGTGACCGTCCTGGACCGGGTTCCCCACCAGGTCGTCTCCGAGGTGTCGCGGCAGTATGGCGCACTCCTCACCAAGGCCGGCCTCGGCGAGGTACCCCGCTTCACCGTGCCCGAACTGCCCGAGTCGGCCTGGGGCGGCGGGCTGCTCCCGGCGACGGCCGTCGCACAGCTGCGCAACTGGCTCGTCCACCAGGCCCAGGACCCGGTGGCACGCGAGCACGTCATGGCCCGTACGGCCAACGGGCTTCTCGACTCCCTCAAGGCCCGCATGCCCGAACTCGCCGCCGCGGCCTCCTCCCAGTACGCCGCCGCGCTGCGGCTCACCGCCGCCGTGGACTCGGCGTACGACACCGAGTACGCGCGCGTGCGCAGCCGTCTGCAGTCCGGCGCCGTGCTCGCCGGCGACGCCCTGAAGCGCTGGCGCGCCTTCCCGCTCGACTGCACCGCCGGAGAGCTGCTCGACTCGCTGGTGGAGAGCCTGAGCACCCTCCTGCTGTGCTCCGTCACCGCGGCCGACGAACGCGTCGACGACGTCTGGCGACGCGAACCGGCCGCCGAGGCACCCGAGCTGACGGGCCGGGACCTGAAGCCCGAGAGCGTCGAACACCGCATCGGTATGGCCGTACGGCGATGGCGGCGCGAGCTGGAGGAGTACGCCGAGGACGAGGTGAACGACGTCGAACGCGGCGTCGTCCAGGATCCCGAGGTCGTCGCCGCCCTCGTCGCCACGGCGCTGCTCGGCGCCCGCCGGGCACGGTCCGCGGGGGAGGGGCTCGCCGAGCGGATCGGGGCGCACGGGGCGCTGCGGCTGCGCGACCGGGCCGGGCGGCTGCTCGCCGAGCATCTGGACCGGGTCATGCACAACGAACGCGAGCGTCGGCTCGCCCCGCTGGACGGCCTGGAGGTCCATCCGGACCCCCAGGCAGAACTCATCGCCGCGCTGTCCGTACTGCAGAAGGAGAGGTGACCGGTGACTGCCGTCACTGACCAGGACCAAGCGGAGCAGGGCCGGACGCAACACCCCGATCGCCCGGAGGACAGCGTCACCACGAACGAGGACACCGCTCCCCGGACCGACGAGCACGAGGACGACGCCGTGGAGGCCCCCTTGGAGGGCGCTTCCGAGGGTTCCGACGGTGAGGACTCCGTCGCGGCCGACGCGAGGGAGTCCGGCGAGGGCGACGAGAGGGAGTCCGGCGAGGGCGACGGCTCCGCGGCGGTCGAGGAGCCGGAGAAGCGCAAGCTCTGGCGGAAACGGGGCAGGCGGGACGAGCCGCCGACCGACGGCCACGCGCGTGTGGAGGACGGTGACCGCCACGCGCGTGTGCGCAGCGGTGAAGGCCGCGGCTCCGCCGGTGCCAAGGACGGGGGCGCGTCCCGTCGTACGGCGGCCTCGGCCCGTAAGGAGGCACCTGTGCGCAAGGAGACGCGTCCGCGTAAGGACCCGGAGTCCCGCGCGGACACCGCCTCCGACGCGGAATCCTCGACCCCCTGGGACGACGGGCTGATCGCACGGCGCGTGAACGAGGGCGCCGGCACGGAGCAGCCCGTCGTGGAGAAGCGGGCCTCCACGCAGCAGCACCATGTGACACCGCTCGCCTACGACGGACCGCTGCGGTCCCGGCTCGACGCGCTGCGTGAGCTGGTCGGGCTCTCGCGCCCCCGGCTCGACAGCAAGACGCTCGCCGAGGCGGGCAAGGTGCTGGACGAGGCGGCGTCGCGGCGCAGGCTCTCCGGGCAGCACACGGTCGTCGCCATCGCCGGCGCCACCGGCAGCGGCAAGTCGCAGCTGTTCAACGCGCTCGCCGGGGTGACCATCTCGGAGACGGGCGTACGACGGCCGACGACGGCCTCGCCCCTGGTGTGCAGCTGGAGCGACGGCGCGGTCGGCCTGATCGACCGGCTCGGCATCCCGCCCCGCCTGCGGCGGCGTCCGGCGCAGAGCGCGGCCTCGGACGGGCAGCTGCGGGGGCTCGTCCTGGTCGACCTGCCCGACCACGACTCGGCGGCCGTGGCCCACCGTGAGCAGGTCGACCGGGTGCTGGCGCTGGTCGACGCGATCATCTGGGTCGTCGACCCGGAGAAGTACGCCGACGCGGTCCTGCACGAACGCTATCTGCGGCCCATGGCGGGCCACGCCGAGATCATGTTCGTCGTCCTCAACCAGACCGACCGGCTGCCCGGCGAGGCCACCGACCAGGTCCTGGACGATCTGCGGCGACTGCTCGACGAGGACGGAATCGCCCTGGGTGAGCACGGCGAACCGGGCGCGACGGTGCTCGCGCTGTCCGCGCTCACCGGGGACGGCGTCGGTGATCTGCGTGAGGCGCTCGGCCAGTTCGTGGCGCAGCGCGGGGCCGCGGCCCGCAGGATCTCGGCCGATGTGGAGGCCGCCGGGTGGCGGTTGCGGCCCGTGTACGCCGCGCGTCGGCGGACCGGGCTCAGCGAGGAGGACCGGGACGACTTCTCCGCCCGGCTCGCGGACGCCATCGGTGCCACCGCCGCGGGTGAGGCCGCCGAGCGGGCGTGGCTGCGCAACGCCAACCGCGCGTGCGGGACGCCGTGGCTGCGGCTGTGGCGCTGGTACCAGGACCGGGGCGAACCCCCGACGGGACGGCTGTCCCTGCGCGCCCAGACGGACATGGAGTCCACCGCGCGCCAGCGCGTCGAGCAGGCGGTGCGGACGGTGGCCGAGCAGGCCTCGGCCGGGCTCCCGGCGCCCTGGGCGCAGGCGGTGCGCGAGGCGGCCGTAAAGGGCGCCCAGGGGCTCTCCGAGGCGCTCGACGAGCTGGCCGCGCGGGCCGGCCTGCCGCCGGGGCGGCCACCGCGGCCGGGCTGGTGGCCGGCGGCCGTCCTGGCGCAGGCCGCCATGACGGTCCTTCAGGTCATCGGCGGGCTGTGGCTGGTGGCGCAGATCATCGGGGTCATGGCGCCGAACCTGGGCGTACCGGTGCTGCTCATGGTGGCCGGCATCGTCGGCGGTCCACTCGTCGAGTGGGGCTGCCGGATCGCGGCACGAGGACCGGCCCGGCGCTACGGCATGGACGCGGAACGGCGATTGCGGGAGGCAGCGGCCGGGTGTGGACGGGCCCGGGTACTGGATCCCGTGGCGGCCGAGCTGCTGCGCTATCGGGAGGTTCGCGAGCAGTACGGGCGGGTGATGGGGGTTGGGGGCAAGGTGAGGTGATCAGGCGGCCGGGGGGCGGTTTTTGACGGGGCGTTTGGGGCGACGGCGTGCAGGTGCCCTGGGTGGTGCGGCGTCCTGGGGCGGCGAGGAGGGTTCCGGGGCTGCCGGGTTCCGGGGCTGCCGGGTTCTGGGGCCGCGGGAGTGCTGGGACGGTTCGGGTCCTGGGACGGTCGGGGTTCTGGGACGGCGTGGGGGGCTTGGCCTGGTGGGGGTTCTGGTGCGGCTGGTCCCCGGGGCGGTGCCTGTGGGATCGCTCGTTCGGGTGGCGGAGATATCCCCAGGTGGGCGGTGGTCCACAGGGCTCAGCGGGATCGGGCCGGCGGAGGCAGTCTGGCTGCGCGGCGATCGCGACGGACGCGGTCGATCGCGGTGACGGCGGTGCACCGGCGCGGATCGGGGCGTACCCAGGACCAACGGGGGACGTCCGCGGGTGGGCCGGGGCGCGCGGCCGTCATGTCGGACGCAGCCGTACGGGACGGGCCCGTACGCGTATCCGCCCGGCCGGAGCGGCCGGGTGAGGGAGGGGTTCGAGATGAACGAGACGACCATCTGTGCGGTGGGCAACGTCGCCACACAGCCGGTGTACCGGGAATTCACGACGGGACCGTCCGCACGCTTCCGGCTGGCGGTGACCTCGCGCTATCTGGACCGGGGGAAGAACGAGTGGACCGACGGGCACACCAACTTCTTCACGGTGTGGGCCAATCGGCAGCTCGCGACGAACGCCGCCGGGTCGCTGAACGTGGGCGATCCCGTCGTGGTGCACGGCAGGCTGAAGGTGCGTTCGGACGTCCGCGAGGGGCAGAACTGGACCTCGGCCGACATCGACGCGGTGGCGATCGGCCACGACCTCGCCCGCGGCACCACGGCGTTCCGGCGCACCCCACGGCCGGAGGCGGGAGCCACCGCGGCACCGGACCGGCCCGAGCCGGACTGGGAGACACCGCCGTCGGGCGAAGGCTCCCAACAGGCCCCGGAACCAGTGGCAGTGACGTGACGTCAGTCACTCTCTGGCATTGGCTCCCGAGCTGGCTCCCGAGCTGATTCCGGAGCGTCTCCTGGGCTGACCGAAGTGCGGCTTATCGGCGAATGCGTTCCGAACTACCCCGGTGGATTTGTCGATAAGCCCTGCTCGCAGAGGATCTTGGCGATAACGATTCCGAGAAGGATCGGCCCTCTGCCGGGATCACGGGGAAGCGTGGTGCGCCGCGTCCTTAGGATGCCGGGCATAGCTCATGGGGTTTGTGATGCTGCTGGTGGGACCTTCCCCCCACGTCAACGGGTCCTGCTCGAAGGGGAATTCTGTGTTTGCTGCGTTCGCTGCGCTGTCGGTGCGAGGGCGAGGGATGGCCCGCCTCGCCGCCTCGACCCTGGTGTCCGGGCTCGTCGCCGCCTCGGTGATGGCCGGCGCCGGCCCGGCCGCAGCCGACGGCACGGCACCGAGCCAGGGCGGGGCGACCGCCACCATAGGTGGCCTCAAGACATACGGCGCGGCCGTCGTCCATGCCGACTCCGGGGACCAGCAGATCTCGGCGGGCCTGTTCGAGATGTCCGTCGACGGTGGCGGCACGCTGCAGACGTACTGCGTCGACATCCACAACCCCACCCAGCGCGACGCCAAGTACCACGAGACGCCCTGGAGCGGCACGTCGCTGGGCGCCAACAAGAACGCCGGCAAGATCCGCTGGATCCTGCAGAACTCCTACCCGCAGGTGAACGACCTCGCGGCACTCGCCGGCAAGGCGGGCGTCAAGGGCGGCCTCACCGAGCAGGACGCCGCGGCCGGTACGCAGGTGGCCATCTGGCGCTACTCGGACGGCGTGGCCGTCGACGCCCTCGACCCGCAGGCCGACCAACTCGCGGACTATCTGGAGAAGAGCGCGCGAGGCGTGGCGGAACCCCGGGCGTCGCTGACGCTCGACCCGCCCGCGGTCTCCGGTCACCCCGGTGAGCGGCTCGGCCCGGTGACGGTCCACACCGGCGCGGAGAGCGTGACGGTGACACCGCCGGCGGACGCGGCCACCAGCGGGGTGCGGATCGTGGACAAGGGCGGCAAGCGCGTCACGTCCGCCGCGGACGGCGGTCAGGTGTACTTCGAGGTGCCCGAGAAGGCCGCGGACGGCCAGGCCGAGCTGACGGTGCAGGCCTCGACGACCGTGCCGGTGGGGCGTGCCTTCGCCGCCGAGAGCCGTAGCCAGACGCAGATCCTGGCCGGCTCCAGCGAGTCGACCGTCTCGGCGACGGCGAGCGCGACCTGGGCCAAGACCGGTGCGATACCGGCACTGTCCGCGGTGGAGAACTGCGACAAGGGCGGCGTCGACATCACCGCGGCCAACGAGGGCGACGCGCCGTTCACCTTCGATCTGCTCGGCATCGAGTACACCATCCCGGCGGGCGAGTCGCGGACGGTGACGGTCCCGCTGCAGGAGGACCAGGCCTACGACTTCACCATCCAGGGCGCGGCCGGCTTCAAGAAGCGGTTCACCGGAGTGCTGGACTGCATGACGCAGGCGTCGGAGGCCGACGCGGCGGGCCCCACCACCCAGACCCTCAGCGAGCCCAGCCCCGCCACGGTCGGAACGGCGTCGGACGACACCAACCTCGCCGCGACCGGTGGCTCCGACATGACGCCCCTGATCACCGGCCTCGCCATCGGCCTGGTCCTGATCGGCGGCGCGGCCCTGGTCCTCGTGCGCAAGAAGGAAGCGCCGACACAGGACTGAGGGCCGAGGGGCTGAGAACTGCGTACCGGCGACTGCGTGCCGAGGACTGAGTACCGCGGACTGAGTACCGCGGACTGAGTACTGAGAACTGAGCGTCTGACGGGTCGCGGACGCCGGTCAGGGGCCTGACCCGCTTTCGTGGGTCAGGCCCCTGACGTCAGACACCGGTGCGTCGCATCGGCGGGACCCTGAGGCCGCTGCCACGGCCCGTACTCCACCGGTGGGTCCTGCCGTGGAGCACCGGTCCGCACCCGGCAGCCCTGTGTGGCGAGCGGCTGCCGATGAGATGCGGGCTAGAAGGCCCCGTTGTTGCAGCCCATCGACGAGCCGATGTGGGAGTCCTGGCCACCCGAGTTGCCCTCGCCGTTGAGCGCGTTGCCGAGCAGGCCGTTGAGCACGCCGACCTGGCCGAGGACATCGACGTTCAGGTCGTGCGACTTGCAGTTGGAGCTCTGCAGGACCGAGCTGCCGTGCCCGTCCATGCCCTGGGCGGTGGCCGTGCCAGTGGTCAGGAGGCCGACGCTGCCAAGGGCGGCGACCAGGACGGAAGCCTTACGAAGCTTGTGCATGCCATCTCCGGTGAGGTGAGGTGTGTTCGATCCGTGGCGAATCGACTCCGTACAGTCACACGAGAGGTAATATGAAAAGTAATGAAATGTCCCATAGGCGCGCCGCGAGTCGCCGTCAGTGCGACTAGGTGCACCCGGCTGGGTCAGTGACCGCGGGTCCGTACGTGCACATGGCCGGCGAGCGGGTAGGCGGGCGGCGCCGCGGGCAGGAGCGTGGCCAGGGGGTACCGGCACTTCTGTGCGACACGACATGACGCCGTGTTGTCGATCTGGTGCAGGAGTTCGAGGCGCGTCAGTGTGACATGGAGGAGAGCCGCGTCATCGGGGAAAGTGGTGAGGGCCCAGTCGGTCAGCGCCTGCAGTGCTCGGGGCGCGACGCCGCGACCGCGCGCCTGTGCCGCGGTCCAGTAGCCGACCTCGGCGGACGAAGCGCCGGGTGTGACGTTCTTCAGGACCACATGCCCCGTCAACTGGCCGCCGGTGCCGCAGATTTCGGGCTCGACGACGGCGAATCCGAAGCGATGCCCCGTCTCCCATCCCTGTTGCTGCTCCTGAATCGACCGCACGGCGTCGGCTTCGTCGTGCACGGCTGAGCTCGTCCATCGGCTCAGTGCGTCATCCCGGGCGTCATGCCGGCGGAGCTCGACCAGGGCGGGAGCGTCCGCGGGCTGCCAGGGGCGCAGCACGAGAGCCGGGGCGGATGGGGTGGCGGCTGCCTCCAGCTGTCGGGTCACCGGGCCGACCGTATCCGCAGAGCTGTGACGGACCAGTCGATCACCGGGGCGAGGCGTTCCGGTGGTGGCCAGTCGTTGATCAACGCGAGCAGCCGGAGGTAGTGGTCCCTGCGCGGATCGCTCGCGGCTTCCAGGCGGTGCAGCAGCCACTGGTGCGGCTCGGCGTCGTCGGGGCGGTCGGGGGCGAGCGCGCAGTGGGCGGTGAGGGCCGCGACGACGGGATCGGCCTCGGGTGACTCCGGGCTGATGCCGTCGGCCAGGGCCGGTCCCGCGAGGTCCCGGACTACGGCGACGATGTCCGGTCGCGGTGGCGTGGGTGCACCGTCGGGCAGCCCGGCCGCATGCTCCTCGGTCAGGCGCCGCACACTGGCGCGGAAATCCGGGTCCAGGGACAGCTCGGCCAGCTCCACCCACGCCCTGACCTGCTCGTCCGTGGGGCTGTCGGGGAGCTCGGGCGTCATGGAACGCCGGGCCGCGGCGTGCTGCGGGCCCCCGCCGCGGTGGAGGCCCTCGAAGACGGCGTCGAGGAAGCCGTCGATCAGGCGTCGGCGTTCGGCCGCGGACAGTGTGGCCAGCTGGTGCATGAGTTCCATCTCCTCCTGGGTGGGCTCTCGCTCGGCGGCGACCGACAGCACCGCCCGCCGCAGACGCAGGACGCCGATCTGCACGTCCAGCGCGGCGGCGTGCTCCGCGGCGACCTCGCCGAGGCTGAGCTCCTGATCCACGACCCGCCGGATCATGTCGAGGCCGAGTCCCAGTTCCCGCAGCGTCCGCACGAGGGCGAGGCGAGCCACGGCATCCGGGGCGTAGCGCCGGTAACCGGCGTCGGTGCGGTCGGCGGGCACCACGATGCCCCGATCGGAATAGAACCGGATCGTCTTGACCGCCAGCCCGGTGCGCCGGGCCAGCTCACCAATCGAGTAGAGGGTGTCGCCGTCCATGAGCCCACCTTCCGGTCTCCCCCTGCGGGAGACTCAAGTGTGCGCTCCGGCCAACGGCGAAACCGCAGGTCAGTCCTCTTCGGTTAGGCCCACCAGGGTCGCCCCACCACTAGTACGTGTCGTTGTTGGTCCCGTAGTCACGCCTGGTGGACCATCGCCAGATCTGCCGGCGGCGTAGCTCCACGGGTCGCTCACTGCGGCATGATCTGTCGATGGACGAGTACGCGTGGCCCACGGGCCCGGATCTGCCGGACGCGGACGTGGTTCTCGGGAGCTGGGCGGCGACCGTCGCAGCTCTCCCGGTGGGAACCCACGTCACTGGAGAGGTCATCGGCCGCCAGCCCTTTGGCGTCTTCATACGTATAGACGGCCTGCCCGACGTCGTGGCGCTGGCCGAGATCACGGCCATGCCGGCAGGGATGGAGCTGCCCGCTCTCGGTGCCACCGTCGAGGGGGAGGTCTTCTGGCACGCCCACAACCGTCAGGTGAGGGTCCGGCTGGACGAGTGGCGGACGTCTGCCGAGTGATCGTTTCCTGGACCGTCCCTGGGCGGTGCGAGGGCGCCCGAGGCGGACCGCCGGCGACCGGCATGGACAGCCGAGCCGGCGCCGCCAACAGGGAAGGCCCAGGTCAGGGCCGCCCAGTCATACGCGTTTCCCCCCAGGGGTAGCCGTCGGGCAAGATGGGGTGTATCTGCCCACTGCCTGATTTCAAGCTGCCGGACGGTTTCTCTTGGCTGAGTACATCTACACCATGCGCAAGACGCGCAAGGCAATCGGCGACAAGGTCATCCTTGACGACGTCTCGCTGAACTTCCTGCCCGGCGCGAAGATCGGTGTGGTCGGCCCGAACGGTGCCGGTAAGTCGACCATCCTGAAGATCATGGCAGGGCTGGAGCAGCCGTCGAACGGCGATGCCTTCCTGTCGCCGGGGTACACCGTCGGCATCCTGATGCAGGAGCCCAAGCTCAACGAGGACAAGACCGTCCTGGAGAACGTCCAGGAGGGCGTCTCCGAGGTCAAGGGCAAGCTCGACCGGTTCAACGAGATCGCCGAGCTGATGGCCACCGACTACTCCGACGCGCTGCTCGAAGAGATGGGCAAGCTCCAGGAGGACCTCGACCACTCCAACGCCTGGGACCTCGACGCCCAGCTTGAGCAGGCCATGGACGCGCTCGGGTGCCCGCCCGGCGACTGGCCCGTCGTCAACCTCTCCGGCGGTGAGAAGCGCCGCGTCGCGCTGTGCAAGCTGCTGCTGGAGGCCCCCGACCTGCTGCTTCTCGACGAGCCCACCAACCACCTCGACGCCGAGTCGGTGAACTGGCTGGAGCAGCACCTCGCCAAGTACGAGGGCACCATCGTGGCCGTGACCCACGACCGGTACTTCCTGGACAACGTCGCCGGCTGGATCTGCGAGGTCGACCGCGGCCGTCTGCACGGCTATGAGGGCAACTACTCCAAGTACCTGGAGACCAAGCAGACCCGTCTCAAGGTCGAGGGCGCGAAGGACGCCAAGCGCGCCAAGCGGCTCAAGGAAGAGCTTGAGTGGGTTCGGTCCAACGCCAAGGGGCGGCAGGCCAAGTCCAAGGCACGTCTGGCTCGCTACGAGGAGATGGCGGCCGAGGCCGACAAGATGCGGAAGCTGGACTTCGAGGAGATCCAGATCCCGCCGGGCCCGCGGCTCGGCAGCATCGTCGTCGAGGTCACCAACCTCACCAAGGGCTTCGGCGACAAGGTCCTCATCGACGACCTCAGCTTCACCCTGCCGCGCAACGGCATCGTGGGCGTCATCGGCCCCAACGGCGCCGGCAAGACCACCCTCTTCAAGATGATCCAGGGTCTGGAGAACCCGGACTCCGGCGACATCAAGGTCGGCGAGACCGTCAAGATCTCCTACGTCGACCAGAGCCGCGCGAACATCGACCCGAAGAAGACCCTGTGGGCCGTCGTGAGTGACGAGCTCGACTACATCAATGTCGGACAGGTCGAGATGCCCTCCCGGGCCTACGTCTCCGCCTTCGGCTTCAAGGGCCCCGACCAGCAGAAGCCGGCCGGCGTCCTCTCCGGCGGTGAGCGCAACCGCCTCAACCTGGCGCTCACCCTCAAGCAGGGCGGCAACCTGCTGCTCCTCGACGAGCCGACGAACGACCTCGACGTCGAGACGCTCTCCTCCCTGGAGAACGCGCTGCTGGAGTTCCCGGGCGCGGCCGTGGTCATCTCCCACGACCGTTGGTTCCTGGACCGGGTGGCCACGCACATCCTCGCCTACGAGGGTGACTCCAAGTGGTTCTGGTTCGAGGGCAACTTCGAGTCGTACGAGAAGAACAAGATCGAGCGCCTCGGTCCGGACGCAGCCCGTCCGCACCGCGCCACCTACAAGAAGCTGACCCGGGGCTGATCGGTCTTGCGCCACATCTACCGCTGCCCCCTGCGCTGGTCCGACATGGACGCGTACGGGCATGTCAACAACGCGGTCTTCGTCCGCTACCTGGAGGAAGCCCGTATCGACTTCCTGTTCCGTCCGGAGAAGGACTTCCGGCAGGGGTCGGTGGTGGCGCGGCACGAGATCGACTACAAGCGGCAGCTCGTCCACCGGCACGCGCCCGTGGACATAGAGCTGTGGATCACCGAGATCAGGGCCGCGTCCTTCACCATCACCTGCGAGGTGAAGGACGACGACGTCGTCTACGTCCGGGCCTCGACGGTGGTCGTCCCCTTCGACTTCGAGGCTGAGCGGCCGCGCCGCATCACCGCGGAGGAGAAGGAGTTCCTCAGCGAGTACATGGACATGGACGACGAACCCGGGAAATCCGGCGGGACCGAAGAGGAGGAGGCCGTCGCCGCATGACGGTGCTCCACCTCGCCGACGAGGGGGAGGCGGCGGATCTCGCGGCCTTCCTCTCCCGGCTGCTCCACTACGACCGCGGAGCCGCGGTGCGTCTGCAGGCGGCCGGCACCGCGCTCGCCGTCTTCGGCCGGCCGCCGTCCTTCGAGGTGCTGGCCATCCGTGCCGTACGGCTGGCGAAGCCGTACGAGAACGGGCTCGACGTCACGCTGGACGTGACCGTCTCCGCGGGCGAGCTGCTGGAGTCCGTCGACGAGTCGGCGGCCACCGCCGTCGTGCCGGACGCCGTGACCGGGCCGCCGTGGGCCGGGGTGCTCCCGCCGCGCGGCGGCTGGCGACCGGTGCCGGGGCTGCCCGCGCCCGACGCCCTGCGGGCGATGGTCGGTGCGGGGGTCGCCGAATTCCGGTCCCGTACCCAGGAGTTGGCGGAAGAGCGGCGTACCCGGGCCGAACTCGACCGGATCGGGCGGGAGATCTGGTCCCGGACCGTCGGGGACACCCATCTGCCGGTGCGGGCCGTGCACGCGGCCCAGTCGCTGGGATTCCTGCGCTCCACCGGGGAGTTGGCACTGCTCTCGTCCGGCGCGTGGCTACGGCTGCGCACGCCGTACGGGTCGATCGCCGTACGGCGTGCGGGACTCGGCGCGCTCGACGTCAGCGTCCGCTGACGCCCAGTCCGCCCGCAGGTCCGGTCGGCGTCACACCAGCGGCCGGAGCGCGGACCTCAGGCCGAAGCCGATGACACCCATCGTGGTCGTCGCGCTGGAGCAGCGGGAGTGAGGATGCCCGCCGTGGTGATCAGGGTGACGGTCGTGGAGCCCATGACGTTCGCGATGTGCGTGCGGTCCCGGCCGCGGCGGGCGCCCAGGAGGCAGGCGCACAGGGCGACGTCGATGAGCAGGGCGACCATCGGGGCGCCGGTCGCCGAGCGGCCGGTGGGCTCCTCGCCGTAGACCTCCGCGGGCACGGCAGGGCCCGGCGGGCGGGAAGCGGGTACGGCGGGTGCCGGAGCCACCGCACAGGGTGAGTGGCCGGCTGTGGCGGGTACCTCGGATAGCTGCGCCACCATTCCGTTCGGTCAGCGGTTAGCCCTCAGCCCGCCGTGTTCACCATCGACGCCGCCGCGTACGTCAGGTAGTTCCACAGCGTCCGCTCGTGCTCCTCGGAGAGGCCGAGCTCGTCCACGGCGACCCGCATGTGTTTCAGCCAGGCGTCGTGCGCCGCGCGGTCGACGGTGAAGGGGGCGTGGCGCATACGCAGACGGGGGTGGCCGCGGTTCTCGCTGTACGTGGTCGGGCCGCCCCAGTACTGGATCAGGAAGAAGGTCAGCCGCTCCTCGGCCGGGCCCAGGTCCTCCTCGGGGTACATGGGCCGCAGCAGCGGGTCCTCGGCGACACCCTCGTAGAAACGGTGGACGAGGCGGCGGAAGGTCTCCTCCCCGCCGACCTGCTCGTAGAAGGTCTGCTCCTGAAGCGTGCCGCGCCGAATCTCATTCACGCCCTCCATGCTCTCAGACGCGGAGACCGAGGACTCCAGGCTTAGGACCAGCCGACCAGCCGACCCGGCCGCTCGGCCCTCGCTCAGGGGCGGTCCGCCTTGAGCCACGCATTCCGGATAGTCCGGCGGGGCGCTCGCCTCCTACCGGCTCCCGCAGGACAGTGGACGTATGAGCGCGCACGCTGTCGACAGGGATCTGGAGGACCTCGCCGCCTCGGCGCGGGCCGCGCTGGTGCGCGAGATCGACCGGAGCGGGGCGTGGGACGACGACCCCGTGTGGCGGGATGCCTTCGCCGCCGTGCCGCGGCATCTGTTCGTGCCGTACTACTACGTCGGCGTCGCCGGCGGCTACGAGCGGCGCTGGGGCCAGAACCCCGAACCGGGAGCGCGCGAGCGCTGGGTGCGCGGGGCGTACGCCGACACCCCGCTGGCCACCCGGCTGCGCGACGGCGATCTGGTCTCCTCCAGCAGCCAGCCGTCCCTGATGGCGATGATGCTGGTCGCGCTGGAGGTGAAGGACGGCAACCGGGTCCTGGAGATCGGCGCGGGAACCGGCTACAACGCCGCCCTGCTCGCCCACCGGCTCGGTGACGACGGCCTCGTCACCACCGTCGACCTGGAGCCGGAGATCACCGAGTCGGCGCGGCAGCACCTGGCCGCCGCCGGATACCACCCCGCCGTCGTCACCGGCGACGGCGCACGCGGCGTACCCGAACGCGCCCCCTTCGACCGGGTCATCGCCACCTGCACGCTGCCGTCGATCCCGCGCGCCTGGCTCACCCAGTGCCGTCCCGGCGCCCGCATCCTGACCCCGCTCGCCACCGGCCTGGTCGCCCTCGCCGTACGGGACGCCGGGCACGCCGAAGGGAGCTTCCTGCACACGCCCGCCTACTTCGTGCCGCTGCGCGGCGGTACCCGCGCCGAGCCGGGGGCCGCCCATCTGGGCGGGCTGCCGCGCCGGGCCCGCGACCACGAACTGTTCCGCTTCCTGCTCGCCCTGACCCGCGGCAGCCTCGACCCGCAGGAGGCGTACGCCCTGTGGGAGCGTGAGGGGCAGCCGCAGCGGGAGCGGTACGGGATCACGGTGAGCGGCGAGCACGAGTGGGCCTGGCTGGACGACCCCGAGGGGCCGTACGCCTGGGCGCTGCCCGGCTGACGCAAGGGGGACCTCGAACGCCGGGAGGGGGGGGGTGGGGTGGTGGGGAGACTCGGAGCGCCTAGACCAGGCGCGCGCTCTGAGTGTGCGGG
>NZ_JBHYJA010000036.1:87607-104954 GCF_042740355.1 Streptomyces sp. NPDC059010 | reverse complement strand
GTATACGGCCACGCTCGCGATCCCGGCATCCCGGCAGGCCCGGGCCACGCGGACAGCGATTTCGCCACGGTTGGCGATGAGCACCTTGCGCACGACGGCCCTCTCCTCAAACGGCAGGAATTCTGGGATGATCAAGCGGCCGGGGGGAATCCCCATCCCGAGCGTTCGCCTGAATACCCGTCCATCCTCACCGCACGGCCCGGGCGCCTTCAACAGCCACCAATTAAGCCTTCGGACCAGATCCTCAGACGCCGTACGGCTTTGTTGGCGCAGCGCCAGGCAAGTGTCAGGGAATGGTCAGAGGCCCCGGCGGACCTCCGGCAGAACCCCGTCGAAGCCTCGTCGAAAACCCCGTGGAAAGCGGCCCGTCGAGCCGTCTTCGCGCATACGGCGGGCATACGGCGCGCATACGAAAGGGCGGGCTCCACCATGGAGCCCGCCCTTTTCGATTGGCCGGCGGAGATGCCCGTCACATCCCGCCGGCCGGATGTCAGCAGTTCCCGAAGCGGAACCCCACTCCGCGCACGGTGACGATCCAGTCGCTGCCCCCCAGCTTGCCGCGCAGGCTGCTCACATGCGTGTCCACCGTGCGCCGGGACCAGGAACCTCCCCAGACCTGCTGCATGATGAGCTTGCGTGAGATCACGGTCTCCGGATGGGAGGCGAGGAGGTAGAGCAGATCGAACTCCTTGCGCGTGACCTCCACGACCCGTTCGTGCAGACTGACCTCGCGCGAGGCGGCGTCGATACGCAGCGGCCCGCGCGAGATGACCTGCTCCGTCTGCACTTGCGGACGTGAACGACGCATGACGGCGTCCATACGGGCCATCAACTCCCGGAAGCCGTACGGCTTGACGAGGTAGTCGTCCGCGCCGGCCTGAAGACCCAGGACGCGGTCCAGCTCCGTACCCCACCCGGTGACGGCGATGAGCGGCACGTCACTCAGGGAGCGGATCGAGCGGCACACCTCCAGGCCGTCCAGGTCGGGCAGTTCGAGATCCAGCAGGACGATGTCCGAGACCTGGTAGGCCTGCAGAGCGGCGTTCCCCGTCCCGACCCCCTCGACGTGGTGTCCGTGCCGTCGCAGTCCGGCGGCCAGTGCCTCCATGTCACCGACGTTGTTCTCGACCACCAGAACCCGCCAGTTGGCGGACGACCTGCGTATCTGCTGTGGGGTGGGATTTCGGTACTCCAGAGTGCTGCTCGTTGCGCGTTGGCTCACTGCTCTCCCCCTGAACATGTAGTTACCGCTTCGAGCGCTTCAGCTTGTCGAGCCTAAAAACCTACCTCTCGGTTTGTCAAAAAAAGACTAGGTAAACTCACCGGCTGTGACAACTGATGCCGTGTTTGCCAGAGTTGGACCGACATGAAGGATCAATTCCGCTCCATGGCGTGATCGGGAACAGAATTCGCGATCTTGTAAGTGGGTAAATTTCGACCGTGAACCAAGTGCAAACGACCACTGACGGCCACTGCGGTTTGTTCTGCGCGTCAACGGCTGGCCATACTCACCGGTAGATCGAGGAACAACCAGCATCAACGGTCTGCTTCGCCCGATGCGTTGCGCATCCCAGGCCACGGTGGTAGACCGTCCAGGATGTTCTCGGTCGACTGATTCCCTCCTTCCACTTTCCCCAGCGCCCTGGTCATGAGGTGGGAAAGTGTGATCTTCTGGGCAGTATTGACGGTGTGTCGACAAGGACGAGGGCGACCGGCGGGACCGGCGCTCCCCCGGCAGGGGCACCCGGGACCAACAAACAAACCTTCAAGTCCGTTTCCTGGACCGTGGGATGAAAGGATTCACGCAGGTGGGACTACAACAGGAGAGGGCGATCCGCACCCGCCGGCTGATGTTGAAGTCGGCGGCGGAGGTCTTCGACCGCGAGGACTATGCCTCGGCCAGGCTCTCCGACATCAGCGCGCGCGCCAACATGAGCACGGGCGCGCTGCACTTCCACTTCGCGAACAAGGAGGACCTGGCGCAGGCGGTCGTCAGTGAGGCGCGCGGCACCCTGTGGCGCGCCTCGCGCCTCGCGTACGAGAAGAACTCCGAGCCGCTTCAGGCCCTCACCGACATCTCGCACACCCTGGGCCAGCTGCTGTCCTGGGACGTGGTGTCGCGGGCCGGGCTGCGGCTGGACAACGACCGGTCCCGCAAGGGCCGGGAGCAGTTCATCCACGCCTGGCACGCCTGCGTCCAGCGCCTGCTGAACCACGCACGGCAGAACGGCGGCCTCGCGGCGCAGGTCCATCTGCAGGCACTGACCTGTGCCATCGTCGCCGCGACGACCGGCATCGGCGTACTGATAAAGGGGGGTGAGGGGGACCGGACCCGGCTCGCCTTCACCGGATTCTGGCAGGGCTTCCTGCCGGGGCTCGCCGCGCCCGACCTGCTCGGCGGACTGCAACCCGGCGGCACGAGGGACGTGGTCGACTACGCGGTGGCGGCGTCGCGTTATCTGCCCTGCGATCCGGAGGAGGCGATCGCCACGGAGGCGGCGACATCGGGGGTGATGTGATCCGGGCCCGGGGCCAGGCCTTAGGGGACCGGCCTCGGGTTCCGGTACCACTCGGCGTACCGGGCGAAGCGCTCGGCGAACACCGGTCCGGGGTCGTGGCCGAGGTCGGTCCACACCCGTTCGTCGGTGAACCAGTGGTCCACCGTCAGCAGTTCGAGGTGATGCCGGGCGAGCGGGTGGTCGCGGAGCCGGGCATGGGCGGTTTCAGGCGGAATGGCGGGAACCGACTCCGGAAAGAGACCGTACGTTTCGGCGACCACCGTCAGCAGTTCATCTCCCGGCACCGGATCCGGGTGGCCGACGAAATGGACACGGCCCCCGGGGACCGCCGGTGCCAGCGCGACCGAAAGCAGTACGTGGCCGAGAGTGCCCGCGTCGATCACCGACTGCCGGCCGAGCGGCCCCCGCGGCCGGGCCCCGAGCGCGCGCAGCAGCGTCAGGACGCCGGGCACCACCCAGCGGTCCCCCGCCCCGTAGACCAGATGCGGGCGCAGGACCGTGCCGCCCGTCGCGAGGACATGGCGCTCGGCCGCCGCCCTGGTCCGGCTGGTGTCCGACACGGGCGCGATCGGCGCCTGCCCGGGCCGCACCTCGCGGAACGGACCCCGGCCGTGGACCGCCGCCGTACTCAGGTACACGAACTGCCCGACCCCGGCCCGGCGGGCCTCCTCGACCAGGGCGAGCGTGCCCAGGTCGTTGACCCGGTGCAGTAGTCCGGGGTCGCCACCGACCTGGGACGCGCAGTGCACCACGGCGTCGACGCCGTCGCAGACACCGCGCAGCGAGCCGGGATCGGTGAGGTCGCCCCGTACGTACTCGACCGGGACGTCGTCGGCCGGGGCCTCGGTCGGAAACGGTGGGCCGCCGGCCGTGGGCGAGTCAGTCGCCGACGGTGGTGTGCGGACCAGCAGGCGCAGCCGGACGCCCCCCGCGACGCGGGCCGCGGCGACCACATGCAGGCCGACGAAACCGCCGGAACCCGTCACCAGGACGCGCCGGCTCACCCCTTGTCCCGTACGGCGCCGCCGAGCGTCGCGGTGAAGACGGGTTCCTCCTGCTGCAGACCCTGCACCCGCAGCACGGCGCCCTGGTCCGCGTCGGTGTCGTGCCGCGCCAGGATCCAGCAGGGCTCGTCGAGTTCGCAGTACTTGTGGAAGGCGACCCGCATCGACGCGGCGTGGAAGTCGTGCCCGGGGGTGAGGACGGTGGCGGCCTGCCGGGCCGCTTCGAGGAGCACCATGCCGGGGACGTGGTCGTTGGGGCGGGCGAAGAGGGTGGGGTGCGCGGTGTTCAGGCGGAGCCGCCAGCCGGGGCGGTGCTTGGAGAGGGCGAGGACGACGTCCTCGTGGTCGGCGCGGCCGGTCTGGTGCGGGGCGACGGCGGGAAGCAGCGGCACCGGGCGGCCCACTGCGGTCAGCCGCTCGGCGCGCAGCCTGTTGTAGACGCGGGCGGAGGTGCAGAAGAGGATGCCCATGCTGGTGGCGAGCAGCCGGCCCAGCCGCTGGAAGCGCAGGTCGACCCGCATGCCGACGAGGCGCCCGGCACGCAGCTGGACGTCGGAGCACTCGACAACGACGTCGATCGCGCCCGAGGCCTCGTGCACGGTGAAGTCCGGTGTCTCGATCCGGTATCCGAGTTCCCGCATCACGAACTGGTCGCCGACCGGGACGCCGAACTCCGCGTGGGCCAGCATCATCGTGGCCTGCCGGGTGGTCTCGGCGACGATCAGCGGGTCCTGGCGGCCGTCGGGGCGCGGGGCGAAGAAGCGGTGTGCGGCGGGCCAGTTCACCGAGACGAGATAGCGGTGCTCGGCGAGCTGCAGCCAGTCCAGGGGGAAACGGTCCTCGGGGTCGGGGCGGTGGCAGAGCTCGCCGGTGGCCAGACCGTCGGGTGTCAGAACCGGGGAGTCGGTCCGGTATGCGGGCCGTGCGGCGGAGTTTTCGGCGAGGATCGCCGCGGGTCGTCCGGTGCGCAGAGCGGTGGGGCGGGCCTGGACGGTCCCTGGGGCGGTGTCGGATCGTTCCTGCACCGAATCCAGAGACGTATAAGACTCAACAAGTCGGTTGACAACGGATATCACGGCATCAGACATGGATTGCCCCCTGTGTCGATACATGAGGGGATCACTCCCCCCCTCGACAAAAGACTGACAGTCCGGTTCTCTTTGCGCGGGGACCTGACCAAGCTCTGACATAGAAACAGGCACTGAGGCATGGCACGTCAAGCAAGAGCAATCCAGACCCGTAAGTCGATCCTGCTGGCGGCCGCCGAGGTGTTCGACGAGCGTGGGTACAGCACAGCGACCATCACGGAGATCATCGCCCGCGCGGGGGTCACCAAGGGCGCGCTCTACTTCCACTTCACCTCCAAGGAGGATCTGGCCCTCGGGGTGATAGCGGCCCAGCTGGAGCTGGGCCCGTTGCCTCCGCAGCGCACGAAGCTGCAGGAACTCGTCGACCAGGGGCTGCTGTTCGCGCACCAGCTGCAGTACGACCCGCTGACCCGGGCCAGCGTCGGTCTCGCCATGGACCAGTGGAGCGAGAGCGCCGAGGGCGGCAACCCCTTTCACGGCAGGCCGTTCCAGTCGTGGGCGGACCGGCTGACCGAGCTGCTGGTCGAGGCGCGCGAGCGCGGGGAGCTGCTGCCGCACGTGGACCCGGCGGAGACGGCGGAGCTGCTCTCGGGGTCGTTCACCGGCATCCAGTGGACGTCCCAGGTGCTGTGCCAGCGCAAGGACCTGACGCGCCGGGTGATCGCCATGTTCCGTCATCTCCTGCCGAGTGTCGCGATGCCGCAGCTGCTCCCGACGCTGGAGCTGACCTCCGACCGGGCGGTGTCCCTCCTCGCGTCGCGCGAGGCCGCACTGGACGAGGAGGGCGCGCCGGGCGACGAGGAGTACGACGACGCCGCCGAGCGGGACGCCGCCTCCGCCCCGGAGGGGGAGGGCAGCGCCGCCTGACCGGCGTACCGGGAGCCGGGCCGGCCCGCACGGAACGGCCGCCCCGGCCGGCCCGCTCAGCCGGCCGTCCCGCCGGGCCCCGCACGGCCCGGCGGTGGGGTGGTGCGGCCGGTGTCCTCCAGGCGGTAGCCGATGCCGCGGACCGTGGTGATCCAGCCCTCGCCCAGCTTGGCGCGCAGGGCGCTGACATGGGTGTCCACGGTGCGCGTGGAGATGACCCACTCGTCCGCCCAGACCCCGGCGATCAGGTCCCGGCGGGAGACCACCGTCTCCGGTGCCGAGGCCAGCAGCAGGAGGATGTCGAACTCCTTGCGGGTCAGCTCCAGCGGCTGTTCCCCGAGCCACACCTCCCGGGTGCCGGGGTCCAGCCGCAGGGCCCCGCAGGACACTCCGGCCGGACCCCCGCCCGTGACGACGCGCCGTGCCACCGCGTCCATCCGGGCGATCAGCTCCCGGAACCCGTACGGCTTCACCAGACAGTCGTCCGCACCCGACCGCAGACTGAGCACCCGGTCCAGCTCGGAGTCCTTGCTGGTGAAGGTGATCAGCGGGGTGTTGCCGCGGGCCCGGATCTCGGCGCACACCTGCAGACCGTCGAGGTCCGGCAACTCCAGGTCGAGCAGGACGACTTCGGCCTGCTCCCACTTCTGGAGGCCGGCCCGTCCGGTACGCGCCCGCCGGACCTGATGGCCGTTGCGCACCAGGCGGCAGACCAGCGGCTCGGCGGTCCCGTCATCCGGGTCGATCACAAGTACGCGCATCTGCTCTCCACGCCGGGCCGTGCCCCCTGAGCGCCACGCGCCCGGGGCCGACGGCCCGGTCCCTCACTCGCCCGCCGACCGGGTGTGCACCACGCGGTAGGTGTTGGAGTCCCGCCAGATCGCCAGGGCGTCCACCTTGGCGTCGATCTTCCGGCGCTCCGCCGACCGGTCCTCGGCCGCCTGCTCGCGGAAGGCGTCGTAGGCCTCCTTGCTGTCCCACTGCGCGTAGACGACGACCCACTTGCCCTCGATGCCACGGCCGCGCAGACCGCGCAGCACCGTGTGGCTGCGGTAGCCCGGGACCTTCTGGAGCCAGTCCTGGGACGCGCCGAGCGTCTCGACCAGGTCGTCCTGGTGCTTCTCGGCGACGCCGTACAGGTCGATGACCGTGTAGTCCTCGCGCTCCGGCCCGATCTCGGTCGGCCCCGCACCCGGCTTGACCTGGGTGAAGACCGCCTCGTTCTGCAGGAGCCGGATCGCCGTGGTGATCTCACCGAACAGCGGCAGCGTGCGGTGCTTGAACTCCTCGCCGGCGTAACGGGCCTCCAGGTCCTCGGTGGAGCGCCACTGGATGAAGTTGGCGGTGCCGAACTTGGTCTGCCCGCTGTGCACGGTGCTGGAGATCCAGCCGTCGTAGGCCGCGGCGTCGACGATCTCGCGCATCGCGGCGAGCAGGCTGTCCTGCTTCTCGGCGGAGTCGGTCGAGAACAGGTTGAGCACGGTCAGGTTCTTACCCTCGGCTGTGATCTTCGGCATTCTCTCTTCTCTTCCGGTCGATCGGTTGATGAAAGAAGCAGAACTCGAAATTCTGGGTCTTTGCGTCTTGCTTCCCGACCAGCATGACAAGGCATCAAGTCCGGTTGAAGAGCGTTCTGTTCAGGTCTGCGCGCGGATTGTCAGGTCTGTTCCCGCAGGGTCAGATCTTCGGTAGGTACGTCAGGTCTTGGACAAGTGCTCTTGGGTGCCCATTGGCCCGCACGCGATGCTCGGGTAATGAATTCCGTCACGGCAACCGCCGAAATCAGCACTCTGCTGGACCGATATCTCATCGGTCTCGACGAGGAGAAACTCGACGACGCGTGGGCGCGCGCCCTGTTCAGTGACGACGCCCGCGTGGAGTTCCCGATGGCCCGGCACGAGGGCGTCGAGGGGCTCGCCGACTGGCACCGGCAGGCACTCGACGCGTTCGCGCGCACCCAGCATCTCAACTCCCCGGCGGTCGTGGACCTCTCCGGCGACGAGCAGGCGGTGCTGCGCGCCAACCTGGTCTCCACCCACGTACACCACCCGGACACGCCCGGCGACCCGCTGTTCGTCTCCGGCACTCTCGTGCACGGCGCGGCCCGGCGCACCGAACGGGGCTGGCGGCTGACGGAGCTGTCGTTCCGGCTGGTGTGGGCGACGGGCACGCCGCCCCGGCCGAAGGGCGACCGATGACCTCCCTGGCGGCCGGGATCCAGGAGGCGCAGATCGCGACCATGCTGCTCGGCATCGGGGTGATCCTGCTGGTCGGCGCCGCGCTCGGGGCGCTCGCCCGGAAGCTGGGCCAGCCCAAGGTGATCGGCGAGATCACCGCCGGCATCGTGCTCGGCCCGAGCCTGCTCGGTCTGCTGCCCGGCGATCTGACGGGACGTCTGTTCCCGGCCGACGTACGGCCGTTGCTGTCAGCGGTCTCCCAGGTCGGCCTGGTGCTGTTCATGTTCGTGGTGGGCTGGGAGTTCGAACGGCGGCTGATACGGCCGTACGCACGCCTGGCGGCCGGCGTCTCGCTGTCGTCCATCGTGCTGGCCTTCGGGCTGGGCGTCGCCGCGGCGGTCGTGCTGTATCCGCACCACGACACGGTGGCCGGGAAGCACATCTCGTTCATCGCGTTCGCCACCTTCATGGGCACCGCGATGTCGGTGACGGCGTTCCCGGTGCTGGCGCGGATCCTGACCGAGAACCGGCTGATGGACACCCGGGTCGGCGCCCTGTCGCTGGCCAGCGCCGCGATCGACGACGTGCTGGCCTGGTGTCTGCTGGCGTATGTGTCGGCGCTGGTCAGCTCGGACGGCGACTATGCGGGCCTGGCCCGGATCGGGGCGCTCAGCGTCGTCTATGTCGCACTGATGTTCCTGGTGGTGCGGCCGCTGGTGGCCCGGCTGGTGTGGCGGTGGGCCGCGATGGAGCGCTGGAGCGTGCTGCTCGCGGTGCTGTGCGCCGGGGTGTTCGCCTCGTCGTGGCTGACCTCGTGGATCGGCATCCACCAGATCTTCGGCGCGTTCCTGTTCGGCTTCATCATGCCGCGCGAGCCCAGGCGGGTGCTCGCGGCGAACCTGCGCCGGCCGCTGGACGACGTCAGTGTCGTACTGCTGCCGGTGTTCTTCATCGTCACCGGTCTCGGTGTCGACCTCGGCGCCCTGACCGCGACCGACCTACTGGCGCTGGCCCTGGTCATCACCGTGGCCTGCACGGGCAAGCTGCTGGGCGCGATCGTCCCGGCCCGGCTGTCCGGCCTGTCCTGGCGGGAGGCCAAGGACCTGGGCGTGCTGATGAACACCCGCGGTCTGACCGAACTCATCATCCTCAACGCCGCCGTGAGCCTCGGAGTGCTCGACGGACGGATGTTCACCATGCTGGTGATCATGGCCCTGGTGACGACGGCGATGGCGGCCCCGCTGCTGTCCCGGCGCGAGCACCTCACGGCAGGCGTGACCGACAAGGTTTCTGCACCCGTCGCGGACGCGACCGCGCCGCGCACCTGACGAAGGGGCTCAAGTGATACCCGTCCAGCCGTTGTCCCAGCACGGCCGGCACCTGCCGCAACAGCCGGTCGACGGCCGCGCGTTGCGCACCGTGTGCGGCAACTTCGCCACCGGCGTCACCGTGATCACCACCGGCGGCCCGCAGGACGGCGCCGCCACCACGGTGAACTCCTTCACGTCCGTCTCGCTGGACCCGCCGCTGGTGCTGTTCTGTCTGCACCGGCAGTCCCGGCTGCGCCCGGTGCTGCAGCGGTCCCGGGGCTTCGTGGTGAACTTTCTGACCCGCAGTCAGGAAGGGCTCGCCTGGAAGTTCGCGGGCCGCGAGTCGGCCCAGTTGACGGAGGTCCCGCACCATCGCTCCACGGCCGGACTGCCGGTCCTCACCGAGGCGCTGGCCTTCCTGGAGTGCCGCCTCGCCGAGGAGTACGACGGCGGCGACCACGCCATCCTGGTCGGCGAGGTCACCGCGCTCGGCACCTCCACCGAGGAGACCGACCCGCTGGTGTTCTACAAGGGCGCGATGCGCGTCCTGGACACCGACGTCCCGGCGCCGACCCGCGGTTAGGGCCTGTCCGGCGGATCAGGCCCCAAGGCCGCATCACCGCAGCGCAGAAGCCTGCTCGTCCGCCGTGTCGAACTCCTGCCTGGCCCGCTCGACCTTCCGCAGGTTCTCCGCGGACCAGTCGGCGAGGTGGGCGAAGATCGGCGCCAGGCTGCGGCCGAGTTCGCTGATCTCGTACTCGACCCGGGGCGGCACCTCGGGGTGGTACGTGCGCACCACCAGGCCGTCCCGCTCCATCTGGCGCAGCCGCTGGGTGAGCACCTTCGGCGTGATGGTGCGGATGTTGCGCTGGAGCTCGACGAACCGCTGCCGGCCGAACTCGTGCAGCGTCCACAGGATCGGCGTCGTCCAGCGGCTGAAGACGATGTCGACCACCGGGGAGACCGGACACGCCAGCTCCGAGTCGACCTTTCCGCCCTGTGTGGTGGCACTGCTCATGGCGCCGGTGCTGCCCATTCGGACCCTCCCAGGAAGTCACTTTCCTCTAGGTACCTACTTTACCCAGGATGCTAGCTTCCCGGAAGACGGTGAGTGGCCCGCCGCTCCCGGTCCCGCGCCATGTCTTTCCGTGTCCCCTTCCGTCCCCTCCATTAGGAGCGACATGTCGACCCAAGAGTCGCTGCGTCTTCCGCGCCACGCCCACGAATCGGCCCCGCCGCACCGCCCGGGACTCATCCTGGCGTTCCTCTGCCTGGCCGGGTTCATGACCTTCCTCGATGTGTCGATCGTCAACGTGGCCCTGCCGACCATCGAGGACGAACTCAACATCTCCCAGACGTCGTTGCAGTACATCGTGACGACCTACGGCATGCTGCTCGGCGGCTTCCTGCTGCTGACCGGCCGGCTGGCCGACGCCTTCGGCCGCCGCCGGATGCTGCAGACCGGCCTGATCCTGTTCGCCCTGTCCTCCCTGCTCGCCGGGTTCGGGCAGAGCGCGGCGATGCTGATCGTGGCGCGCGGTGCCCAGGGTCTGGGTGCCGCGTTCATCGCGACGGCCGCGCTGTCCCTGCTCGCCAACAACTTCGAGGAGGGCGCCGAGCGCAACAAGGCGCTGGGTGCCTGGGGCGCGCTGAGCGGTATCGCCGCCGTCGCCGGTGTCACCCTCGGCGGTCTGCTCACCGACGGCCCCGGGTGGCGCTGGATCTTCTTCATCAACGTGCCGATCGGCCTGGTCTGCGCGCTGATCGCGCCGCGCATCGTCGGTGAGAGCCGTGCCGCCGAGCGCAGCAGCTCCTTCGACGTCGCCGGTGCCGTGACCCTGACCGCCGGCCTGGTGCTGCTGATCTTCAGCCTCGGCCAGACCGTCAGCGACGCCGACATCCCGGCGGGCCGCGTCTACGGCGGCTTCGCCCTCTCCGCGGTCCTGCTCATCACGTTCGTGCTGATCGAGCGCCGCGCCAAGGCACCGCTGATCCCGCTCGGCGTCTTCAAGCGCAAGTCGCTGCGCGCCTCCAACGTCGTCGCCGTCCTGCTGCTCGGCACCTGCGTCACGCTGTTCTTCTTCGCCAGCCTGTTCATGCAGCAGGTCCTCAACTGGTCGGCCCTGAAGACCGGTCTGGCCTATGTCCCGCTCGCCGTGATCGTCGCGGTCGGCGCGGGTGTCGCCTCCCAGCTGGTGACCAAGATCGCCGCGAAGCCGGTGCTGATGGTCGGTCTGGCGCTGACCAGCGTGGGCATGTTCCTGCTGTGGCGGGCGCCGTCCGACGCCTCCTACGCCGTGGACCTGCTGCCCGCGTTCCTGCTCTCCGGTCTCGGCCTCGGTCTGTCGTTCGTGCCGGTGCAGGTGGCGGCGTTCACCGGCACCGAGGAGGACGAGTCCGGTCTGTCGGCCGGTCTCATCAACACCGCGCAGGAGGTCGGCGGCGCCCTCGGTCTCGCCGTGGCCGCCACCTACGCCTTCCGCCAGGTCGATGAGCTGACCAAGTGGGCGGACGGGGTGCCCGCGCGGGTGACCCAGGCGCGCACCGAGGTCTTCCACGACGCGTTCCTCGCGGGTGCCTGCTTCGCCGTGGCCGGGCTTGTGCTGACGCTGATCCTGCTGCCCCTCACCAAGGCATCGGACCAGCCGGCCGCCGCTCCCGCCAACACCTGAGAACGGAAACCCCTGATGCCGACGTCACCGCGTTTGTCCCCCGCGGCCGAGGACTTCCTCGCCGAGAACCAGCTGTGCACCTTCACCACGCTCCGCCCCGACGGCTCGCCCCATGTGACGCCCGTGCGTTTCACCTGGGACGGTGAGGCGGGACTGGCCCGGGTGATGACCGCGGTGACCCGGCGCAAGGCCAGGAACGTGCTGGCCGCACCCGGCGGCCGGGCCTCCCTCTGCCAGACGGTGGGCCCCCGCTGGCTCACCCTGGAGGGCACCGCCACCGTCCATGACGACCCGATCCGGGTCCAGGAGGGCGTACGGCGCTACGCCAAGCGGTACTGGACGCCGCCGCCGGAGCCGCCGGGCCTGATCGTGATCGAGATCGAGATCGACAAGGTGATGGGCCTGATCTGAGCCGGCCCGAGACCGACCGAGGGTGCCGGAAGTCCGTCCGGCACCCTCGTTTATTTCCACCGCCTGACCGAACTGCAGAACCTCTGACGAAACTTGTCAGAGACCTGTACTTGCGGCAGTTCAGCTTCTCGCACTCCCCCGGAATACTGGAGAAAAATCCACTGGGAGAGGAAACATGAACCGTTTTCATGCCGACGTGATTGTCGCCGGGGCCGGACCTTCCGGACTGATGCTCGCCGGTGAACTCCGCCTGGCCGGGCTTTCGGTGGTGGTGCTCGACCGGCTGGCCGAGCCCATGCAGCAGTCCCGGGCGCTCGGATTCTCCGCCCGCACGATCGAGGAGTTCGGGCAGCGCGGACTTCTCGATGAATTCGGTGAACTGGAGACGATACCCTTCGGGCATTTCGGTGGACTCCCCATCGACTATCAAATCATCGAGGGCGGCAATTTCGGCGTCCGGGGTGTTCCGCAGTCGCGCACCGAGGCAATTCTGCACAGGTGGGCGACCGGTCTCGGCGCCGAGATCCGCCGCGGGCACGAGGTCGTCGGCATGACCCAGGACGACGAGGGCGTCACGGTGGAGGTCGCGGGCTCCGACGGCACCGAGACGCTGCACGCCGCCTACCTCGTCGGCTGTGACGGCGCCCGCTCCACCGTGCGCCGGCTGGCCGGCATCGACTTCCCCGGCACCAGCGCCACCATCGAGATGCTGATGGCCGACGTCGCCACCAACGAGCTGCGCATCCGCCCGACCGGCGAGGTCGGCGAGTCCGGCATGGTCGTGGTGCTCCCGCTCGGCCCGAAGGCCACCCGCGTCGTCGTCTTCGAGCGCGGCGCCGGTGTCCGCCCGACCCAGGAGCCGCCCACCTTCCCCGAGGTCGCCGCCGCCTTCCAGCGCGTCACCGGCGAGGACATCACCGGCCACCAGCCGCTGTGGACCAGCTACTTCACCGACGCCAGCCGTCAGGCCGCCGAGTACCGCAAGGGCCGGGTCTTCCTCGCGGGCGACGCCGCCCACATCCATCTGCCCATCGGCGCCCAGGGAATCAGCGCCGGCGTCGGCGACGTCGTCAACCTCGGCTGGAAGCTGGCCGCCGAGCTCAAGGGCCACGCCCCCGAGGGCCTGCTGGACACCTACCAGAGCGAGCGCCACCCGGTCGGCGGCCGCATCGTCGCCAACACCCTGGTGCAGCGCTCCCTCTACCTCGGCGGCCCCGAGATGCAGCCGCTGCGTGAGCTCTTCGGCGAACTGGTCGGCATCGAGGCGGTCCGCCGCCATCTGGTCGGCCTGGTCACCGGCCTGGACATCACCTACGACATGGGCGAGGGCGACCACCCGCTGCTCGGCCGCCGGCTGCCCGACCAGGAGCTGCTCGTCGGCGACGAGAAGACCAGCACCTACGCGCTGCTCACCCGGGGCCGTCCGCTGCTGCTGAACCTGCGCGGCGGCGAGGCCCTCACCGCGGCCGCCGCCGGCTGGGCCGACCGCGTGGACGTCGTCGCCGCGTCCCGGCCCGATCCCGCCGCCCCGGCCGCGGACCTGCTGGTGCGGCCCGACGGATACATCGCCTGGGTCGGCACGGGTGGCTCCGCCGGTCTGGCCGAGGCACTCCAGCGGTGGTTCGGCCCTGCGGGCAGCTAGGCGCTCCGCGCGAAGGACCGCGATGGGAAGTGCCGCGATGGGCCGGCCAGCGTCTGCGGCGCCGTCGTGGCTGGTCGCGCAGTTCCCCGCGCCCCTTGGGGCGCTGCCATGAACGTACGTCAGAAGAGGAGTTCCGAGTTGACCGGCAAGGCCGAGAAAGAGATGCCCACCAGGGCCGACGCAGTGAAGACGGCGCCGAAGGCGGGCGAGTGGAACGAGTGTGACGTCATCATCCTGGGCGCCGGGATCGGCGGTTCGATCACGGGCGCGATCCTGGCCCGGCAGGGCGCGAAGGTGGTGCTCGTCGACGCCGGCCAGCACCCGCGGTTCGCGGTCGGTGAGTCGCAGAACCCGCAGCTCGTGGAGTGGCTGCACATCCTCGCCGTGCGCTACGACGTCCCCGAGATCAAGCACCTCCTCGACGTCAAGGCGGTGACCAAGTACATCGGCGCCCACCACGGCAGGAAGCAGAGCTTCGGCTTCGTACGGCATGTCCCGGACCGGGAGCCGGACCCGCGCGAGGCGACGATGTTCGTCATCCCGAAGATGCTCACCGAGGCGTCGCACATGTTCCGCCAGGACACCGACACCTACTACTTCAACGTCGCCGCCAAGTACGGCTGCACCCTGCGCCAGAACTGGCGCGCCACCGACCTGGACTTCGACGACGAGGGCGTGACGGTCACCGGCCAGAGCGGCGAGGTGTTCCGCGCGAAGTACCTCATCGACGCCAGCGGCTTCCGCTCCCCGCTCGCCCAGAAGTTCGACCTGCGTGAGAAGCCCTCGCGGCTCAAGCACCACGCGCGCTCGCTGTTCACGCACTACGTCGGCATCAAGCCGTACGACGACGTGTGCAACTACCCCGAGGCGCTTCGGCCCCCGGCCGAGTCCCCGTTCCACGGCGGCACCCTGCACCATCTGATCGAGCGCGGCTGGTTCTGGATCATCCCGTTCGACAACCACGAGGACTCCCGCAACCCGATGTGCAGCGTGGGCCTCACCTTCGACGAGCGGCTGTACCCGCAGCCCAAGGACATGACGCCGGACGAGGAGTTCAACCACTACCTCGACAAGTACCCGGCGGTGAAGCGCCAGTTCGAGGGCGCGTCGCGGGTGCGCGAGTGGATATCGACGCCGGACCGGATCCAGTACTCGTCGAAGCAGACCATCGGCGACCGCTGGTGCCTGATGTCGCACGCGGCCGGCTTCGTCGACCCGCTGTACTCGCGCGGTCTGTCCAACACCTTCGAGGTGGTGGACGCCCTGTGCTACCGGGTCCTGGAGGCGCTGCGCGACGACGACTTCTCGGCCAAGCGGTTCGAGTACATCGAGCGGCTGGAGCAGGGGCTGCTCACCTACAACGACATGATCGTCAACAGCTCGTACATCTCCTTCTCCCACTTCCGGCTCTGGAACGCGGTGTTCCGGGTCTGGGCCTGCTTCACCACGCCGGCCACCATGCGGCAGATCCAGGCCCGCCAGGAGTTCGTCCTGGACGGCGACGACCGGCACTTCCGGGAGATGGAGAACTCCCCCTACCCGGGCCTGTGGTGGCCGGACAGCCACGCCTTCAAGCACCTGCTCGACGTCACCACCGAGACCTGCGAGCGCTACGAGGCCGGTGAGATCGACGGCGACAAGGCGGCCGACATCGTCTTCCAGGCCATCAACGACTGCGAGTCGGTGAACACGCCGTTCGGCTGGAAGGACGGCGAGGACCACCGCTTCTACCGGGCCACCACCCCCACGATGATCAAGTTCATGTGGTGGGCGAGCACCAACGGCCCCAAGGAGATGCGCGACCTGGGCCGCTCGATGCTCAAGGGCGTCGCCAAGTCCGCCGTACGCGGCAAGAAGGTCTCCTGACCGCCGCCGCATCCCCTCAGCAGGCCCGCACAGGGCCGTGGTGCCACCCCCACGTGCCACCCCTGTGCGGGCCCACTCACCGACTTCTCTCCTATCCAACCGCTTCCGACTCTGGGACACCGTGTGATCAGTCGTAGAACCCTGCTCGGCGCCGGATCCGCCGCCGCCGGTCTCGCCCTCGTACCCGCCGCCCCGGTCGCCGCCGAAGGCTCGGGGACCCCGTGGAGCCGCCTCGCGGGCAAGCTCTCCGGCAAGCTCGTGCTGCCGTCCGACCCCTACTACAGCGTCGCCCGCCAGCTGGAGCTGGGGCAGTTCGACGCGGTCAACCCGCAGGCGGTCGCCTACTGCCAGAGCCCGGCGGACGTCGCGGCCTGTGTGCGCTTCGCCCAGGACTACGGCGTCCGTACGGCGGTCCGCAGCGGCGGCCACAACTACGGCGGCTGGTCCACCACCCAGGGCCTGATCATCGACGTGTCGCGGCTCAACGCCGTGACGGTGAAGAGCGCCTCGTCGGTGGAGATCGGCCCGGGCGCGCAGAACGTCAACATCCTCAACGCGCTGGCCCCGCACCACCTGGTGGTCAGCGAGGGCGGCTGCCCGACCGTGTGTGCCGGCGGCTTCCTGCAGGGCGGCGGCTTCGGCTTCCTGACCCGGCCGACGGGCATGGCCTGCGACGCGGTGACCTCCGCCCAGGTGGTGCTGGCCGACGGCCGCGTGGTGACCACCTCTGAGACGCAGTACCCGGACCTGTTCTGGGCGCTGCGGGGCGGCGGTGGCGGCAACTTCGGCATCGTCACGAAGTTCACGGTCACCCCGCACAGCGGCGACCAGATGGCCATCAGCAACCTGATCTTCCCCTACGACCGGATGGCCGACGTCCTCGACGGAGTCGCCCGCTGGCTGGTGGACGCCCCGCACACCATCGGCGGCGGCGCCTACGTGGTGCAGCCCGACGCCGCGCCCGGCTCGGTGCCGCAGGCCAACGTCTTCCTCGCCTCCCGCGGCACGCCCACCGAACTCGCCGGTGAGGCGGCCCGGTTGCTCGCGCTGACCGGAGCCCCGCTCCAGCGCCAGGACGGCGTCATGACGTATCAGCAGCTCATGATGATGATCTTCGGCTGTGCCACCCTCACCGAGGACCAGTGCCAGCGCTCCGAGAAGACCCCGGCGGGCACGCTGTCCCGCCCGTCCTACGGCCTGGAGCGCACCCGCATGGGCAGCGCGCCGTACGCGGCGAGCGGCTGGGCGGACGTGATGACGGCGTTCGACGCGAACCGCAGGGCGGGACAGGCGCGTTACCTGGACTTCCACTTCTTCGGCGGCGCCGCCAACGAGGTGTCGCGCACCGCCACGGCGTACGTCCACCGCGACTCGCTCTTCTCGGTCAACTACCGGGTCCTGATCAACGACCCGGCCCAGGTGACCGACGAGGCCAAGGCGGTGGCGAACGCCTGGGCCGACAACGGCTTCGCCACGATCGACCCGCTGTCCAACGGCGAGACCTACCAGAACTGGATGGACCCGTCCCTGAAGGACTGGAAGGCGTCGTACTACGCGGAGAACTACGCGCGGCTGACCCGGATCAAGTCCAAGTACGACCCGAACCGGTTCTTCTGCTTCCCGCAGTCCATAGGCGCCGCATGAAAACCCCGTGGGGGGGGCCGGGCCCCCGGGGGGCGGGGCCCCCCCCCCCCCCCCGGGGGGCGGCGGAAGGTCACTGAACGCGGTAGGGGCACCAGGGCGCAGGCGCGACCAACACCCCCCCCGCGCGAAAAAAAAACATAGAACCAC
>NZ_JBHYJA010000036.1:76200-87597 GCF_042740355.1 Streptomyces sp. NPDC059010 | reverse complement strand
CACGCCCCCTCCGCTATTTTCTGCCCCCCCCCGACCCTGGGCGCGCAAAACACCCGGCGGGGGCCCCCCCGCCGGCGGGGCCGGCCCCCCCCCCCGGCGCGACTGCCGTACAGGCTGAACGAGCTCTACGGGCTGTACCGACTCAGGGCCTACGGCCGTACCAGCCGACCAGGCGGTCGATCGCGGGGGCGTCCTCCGGGACGTCCACGACGGGGCCGAACGGCACCTGGCCGCCGCGCGGTTCACGGGGCACGGCCCGCTGCATGGCGGCCAGCGGTGCGGCCAGGACGGTGTCGTCCCACTCGGGGCTCTGGTCGGTCGCCTTGGCCAGGTCCCAGGTGTGCAGCACGAACTCATTGGTGTAGATGATCGCGGCGACGGCGCCGGGGACGGGCCCCCAGGGCAGCCCGATCTCCCGGCCCAGGACCGCGGGGTCCGACCAGACGGACCGCAGTTCCTTCGTCCCGGCGGCCCAGGCCTCGGCCCAGGCGCCGTCGGCGACGTCCTCGGCGAAGTGCGGAACGGCGAAGAACTGACCGCCGGCGCCGATCACGGCGACCCTGCGGAGCACGGAGACAAGGTGATTGGACAGTTGGCGTACCGAGTAGTCAGGGCACGGCGTGGTGCGGTCGTAGTCCTCGGACCGCACGGCGGCGAGCACGTCGCCGGCCAGGTCGACGGCCTTGAAAAGACCGTCGCGGGAGTCGGGGAGGGACGGGTTGGCAGGGGTGTTCGCAGGGTTCGTCATGCCGTCGAGTCTTGCGGCCAAATAGGCCATCCTCCGGCCTATTTCCCCGGAAAGGCTGATCTCTGATGCGAGCTGACCGATTGGTGGCGGCTCTGCTGGTCCTCCAGGCGCGCGGCCGGGTGACCGCCGCGGAGCTCGCCGCCGAGCTGGAGATCTCCGAACGCACCGCGCGCCGCGACCTGGAGGCCCTGATCGCCTCCGGCGTCCCCGTCTACGCCCAGCGCGGCCGGGGCGGCGGCTGGCGCCTGGTCGGCGGGGCCCGCACGGACCTGACCGGGCTCACCTCGCCGGAGGTGCAGGCGCTGTTCCTGGCCGCGGGCGCGTCGGGCGCCTCCCCCGAACTGCGCGCGGCCTTGCGGAAGTTACTGCGCGCCGTGCCGGAACCGCTGCGCCCGCACGCCGAGGCGGCATCCCGGGCACGGATCGTCGACGAGCTGGACTGGTCGCGCACCGCCGTGACCGCGGGCGGCCCGCACCATACGGCCCTGGAGCGCGCGGTACTGGACGGCAGACGGGTCCGCCTCGGCTACGCCCGCCCCGGCGACGAACCGCACGAACGCACCGTGGACCCGCTCGGCCTGGTCCTCAAGGCGGGCCACTGGTACATGGTGGCCGGCACCCCGGACGGGCTGCGCTCCTTCCGGCTGGGCCGCGTCACCTCGGCGGAGCCCACGGACGAGCCGGTCGCCCGTCCCGCCGACTTCGATCTGGCCGCCGCCTGGCGCTCACTGGCCACCCGGCTGGAGGACCGCCTGCTCGCCGCGACGGTCACCGCACACGCGGACCAGGACGCCCTGCCGCTGCTCCAGCGGCTGTTCGACGGGCGGCTGAGCATCGGCCGGCTGCTGCCGGACGGCAGACGGGAGATCGAGGCCGCCGGACCGTCCGTGGAGGTACTGGCCGCGCAGTTCGCCGGTCTCGCGGACCGCGTCGAGGTGGTGGGCCCGGAGCAGGCCCGCGAACAGCTGGCCCGCCTCGGCCGGGCCCTCACGGCTCGCTACGAGGAAGACAGAGTCACTTTCCTCTAGGTACCTACTATACGAAGGATGCTAACGTCGCAGACATCGCGCGAAAGCGCCCCAGCTTCTCCCTGATTACCCCTGTTTATCCACGACTTTGGGAGTTCTCATGATCGTTGTCACCGGAGCCTCCGGAAACGTCGGCCGCCCGCTCGTCGAGGCGCTCGCCGCAGCGGGCGAGAAGGTCACGGCCGTGTCCCGCAATCCCCTCTCCCACGACCTTCCGGAGGGGGCGCGACATGTCCGCGCCGACCTCGCCGATCCCACCACCCTCGGCCCCGCCCTGGAGGGCGCCGACGCCCTGTTCATCCTGCTGGCCGGCGAACTGCTCGGCGGCGGCGCACCCGCCGTCGAGGTCCTGGCCGCCGCCAAGGAGTCCGGCGTACGACGCGTCGTACTGCTCTCCTCGCAGATCAACGGCACCCGCCCGGACGCCCTCTCGCACGGCCGGCTGCGGGAGTTCGAGGAGGCCGTCCGCACCTCGGGCCTGGACTGGACGATCCTGCGCCCGGGCGGCTTCGCCTCCAACGCCTACGCCTGGATCGAGACCGTCCGCACCCAGCGCACGGTGATCGCCCCGTTCGCCGACGTCGCCCTGCCCGTCGTGGACCCGGCGGACATCTCCGAGGTCGCCGCCGTGGTGCTGCGCTACGAGGGCCACGCCGGGCAGACGTACGAGCTGACCGGCCCGGCCGCCGTCACCCCGCGCGAGCAGGCCGCCGCGCTCGCCGAGGCCATCGGCGAGGAGGTGGGCTTCGTGGAGCTGACGCGTGAGCAGGCCCGCGAGCACATGGCGCAGTTCATGCCCGAGCCGGTGATCGACGGCACCCTCGACATCCTCGGCGAACCGCTCCCCGCCGAGCAGCGCGTCAGCTCCGACACCGAGCGCGTCCTCGGCCGCCCGGCCGGCTCCTTCGCCGGATGGGCACAGCGCAACGTGCACGCCTTCAAGTGACGCCGACACCCCCGAACAGCCGCGGCGCCCCCGAGTGACGCCACGCCGCGGCCCCCGGCACCGCCCCGGATCCGGAATCCCCCGTACGGGTCCGGGGCGGGCCATCCCCAGCCGACGCAGGGCCGAACGACGCAGGGAGACCTCCATGGAAGCCGTACCCACGGACGCTGCGGCCACGGACGCCGTATCCATGGAAGCCGCGGCCACGAACGCCGAGACCGCTGCGGCGACCCTGCTCCACCTCACCCGTCAGACGCCCCCGGCCGACCCCGAGCAGCTGTCGGACTGGCTGGACGCGACCGCCGACCGGCTCGGCGAGACCCTCACCCACCTGACGGCCCTGTGCGCCACTCTCCGGGACGCCACGCCGCTCAGCTTCCATCACCCCCAACTGGCCCGCTGCACCGACCAGTTGACCGAGGCGACGGCAACCTGGAACCGGCTCCTGGCGGACCGCACCTGCCCCGGCGTCCTGTGACCCCGGGGCAGCCGACGCCCTCACCGCGGCTCAGCCCAGCCCCCAGGCCCGCCCCATCCGATACGCCGCGCACAGGTTCACATCGAGCAGATACGCCCCGGCACTTCCGCACTGCTCACTCCCGCTGCCCGGATCGACGGGCTGCCCGTGCCCCATCCCGGTGACGCTGTACGTCTCCACGACCGCACGCCCGCCCGCGTCCCGGAAGACCTGATGCGGATACCCGGCGACACTGTCGCTCACGTCGGCGACCTGATCGCCCCCGTGCACATCGGTCCACTGCCGCATCAGGTCCGTCATATTGACGGGCTTCACGGTGTAGTCGGCCGTGCCCTGGAAGGCGACCAGCGTGGGCCAGGGCCCGGAGTACCCCGGCCGGGCGGCCCGCACCCGGTCCCCCCACTGCTTCGGCGTCTGCGTCGCCCCGACGTACATGCACACATACGGCGACCCGGCGGCCTGCGCACACCCGTACGGCAGCCCGGCGACGACGCCGCCCGCCGCGAACCTCTCCGGGTACGCCGCCATCATCACGGCCGCCATCCCGCCCCCGGCGGACAGCCCGGTGACATACACACGCGACACGTCACCGGAGACATCGGCGACCTGCCGGTCCACCATCTGCGCAACCGACGCGGCCTCGCCCTGACCGCGCGCGATGTCCCCGCTCTGGAACCAGTTGAAGCAGGAAGAGGCGTTGTTGGCGGCCTGCTGCTGCGGCAGCACGACGGAGAAGCCCCAGCGATCGGCAAGCTGCGTCCACCCGCTGCCGGTGCCGTATCCGGAGGCGTTCTGCGTGCACCCATGCAGGGCGACGACCACGGGCCGCCCGGCGGGCAGCCCGTCGGGGACGTACCGGAACATCCGCAGAGCACCGGGATTGCTCCCGAACCCGGTGACCTCCTGGAGGGAGGCGGCGGTGGCTCGGCCGGGCGTGAGGACGGCGGCGATCAGGGCGGCGACGAGAAGGGTCGCCCATAGGAGGACTCGCTGACTTGCGGCTCTGGTCTGTGTCATGGGGAAGGACCGTAGAAACGTGAACGACTCGCCGATATGGAGTGGGACACCACAACCGAAGCGTCGGCCATGTGCGGAGAGCGTCCTACGGCACCACCGTGGGCCGCGGCGTGGCGCCGGCGTCGCCCCGGAACGACTCGTCCTTCGCCCACGCCCCGACACCGAGCTTCCCCGTCGTCCCGAGGTCGAGTTCCGGCACCACCGTCACCGGGCGGGCACCCGGCTTCGCCCACACCCGGACGTACGGCGCGTTCACCGGTTCGCCGAAGGTTGTGGTGTTCCGCCACGCCAGCGTGGTCTGCGCGGCCTCGCCCGGCTTCAGCACTACGGGCCGCGGGCTGCCGGTGCCGCCGACGCCGGTGCTGATCGCGTCCGTACCGTCCAGGATCCGCACCCCGTCGACGGAGTCGTGGTCCTCATCGAGGAGTTCGAGCTTCGGGTAGCCGTCGAGCCGGTAGGGCCGGGTGCCGCAGTTGACGAGATGCAGGCCGACGACACGCAGCCCCATGGCGGCATCCCCCTTGTCCGCGTAGAGATGCACCCCGGACGCGGGGCACGGCCCCGAGGCGGACGACGCCTCGTCGGCGGGAACGCTGCGCACCTTCTCCACCTTGACGTTCGCCACGTCCGACGCGTCCCCCATCGACGCCCCCAGCCCGGCGGTCCCCTTGACGGTCCGCCCCGGCCCGACCGGGGCGACGGTGCGCTCCACGTGGTCGACGATGGTGCCGGACGAGGAGAGGAACCCGAGGGTGACGGTGTAAGCGGCCTTCTCCGTGCCGCTGTTGGTGACCTCGAAGCCGGCGGAGAAATCGGCCCCGCAGCCACTTCCACTCCCCCAGGCGTACAGCCCGGTGACCTTCACGTCGCCCCCGGTCGTCCCGTCGGCCGAGGGCAGGGGAAGCGGCGTCGGCGTACCGGAGGCACGGCTGCCGTTCTGGGCGAACTCCGACGGACACAGCGCCTCGGCACGGACCCGCCCGTCACCGCCCGGCGCGGCGCTCTGCGAACCACAGGCGGCGAGCAGCAGAACACCGGCGAGGACGGCCGGAACAGCGGAAACGGCGGGAGCACCGGGAAGGGCGCGTAGGGCGCGCGGGTTGGCAGACATCACAGATCATTCTGAATGAACTGATCGACCAGGGACACATGGAACTCGCCATATCCGAACCGCTCCCCGAGCGCCCGGAAACGGCCGTACCGCTCCTGGGTGAGAGGCATCCACAGCGCGAGCAGCACCCGCAGGAACAGCCGGAAACCGAGGTCGGGATCCACCTGGACGACGACCTGCTCCAGCGCCCGCGCCGCGTCGGCACCCGGTACGCCCTGCCCGTGCGGCTGAATGGTCCTGGACGCCAACTCGCCTTCCAGGCCCCGCAGTTCACGCAGCACGTCCTCCGCCAGGTCCGCCCGCACCGGCACCGACGCCGGTTCCGGCCGGTAGGCGGGCGCGGTCTCCCGCAGCCGCTCCCGGCAGACCTCGGCGATCCGCTCCAGCCACTGCCGTATGCCGAGGCCGAAACGCTCGGGCCGGTAGCCGCAGTCGCTCGCGGCCAGCCACAGGGTGGTGAGCGTCTCCGTGGACAGGGGCGAGGCGAGCAGCCGCGTCACGTCGTCCAGCAGCACGGCGGCACCGGTGCCCGGCGACTCCCGGACGCCGTCGGCCCCGGCCACCTGGCGCAGGGCCTCGTCCGCCGTGCCGTCGTACCAGTGCGCGAACCGCCCGCTGAGCTCCGAGAGCCCGAAGTCCCAGTCGTTGTCACGCCGGGCCGGGTCGATGGGCGGCCAGTCGACCGCCAGCCCGCCGTGGACGACCGTGAAGCAGTACTCGAAGGGCTCGCTGAGCTCGATGAACCGGTCGTAGCGCGCCTTGTCGACCCGCACGGAGTACGTCTTCAGGATCCGCAGCAGCAGCCGGAAGCCGAGGTCCGGCCCGGCCTCGACGACGGCCCGCCGCAGAACGGGGACGACCTCCGGCAGCGGCACCGCCCGCTCCAGGTCCGCCTCGACCGCCCCGATCTCGGCGAGTACGGCGTCCCGCATCTCCTCCTCCACCAGCACGGGCCGAGAGGGCTCCACGAACATGGTGCTCCGGTACTTCACAAAGCGCTTCGCCGGCTTCGGCGGCGGCGCCGGATACGCCTGCGACCAGCCGCCCAGCCAGGACCGCACGGTCGAGCCCCGGGCGGCCGGATCGGACCGCTCGCCGTCGGCGGCCAGCCACAGCGTACGGATCATGCCGTCCGACAGTGACGACTCCAGCAGCCTCCGGGCGTCCTCCCCGACCTGCTCGTCCCCCTCCACCTCGCCGCCGGCGAGCGGAAGGGCGGCCCCGGACCTCCCGGCGAGACCGCTGAGCCCGAAGTCGTCGTCGTACATCACGTAGTACGGCTCGTCCGGCTGCGTCGGCATCCCCGTCTTCATCCCCGTCTTCATCCCCCGTGTTTCACGTTTTCCGGCATGACAAAGGCCCCGCTGCCCGGAGGCGGCGAGGCCTTTGCCCACATGGGTTGGGAGGTTCGGAAACCTCCCGATCGTGTGGAGATGGCGGGAATCGAACCCGCGTCCAACGGTGCGGAATCAGGGCTTCTCCGTGTGCAGTCTGGTACGAGTTTCTCAGCCCTCCGGATCACCCAGACAAGTCCGGAACGGGCTCAGTCACTGTTAGATTTCCCTCTTCACCCCGTGACCGGGATCAAGGTTTAGTTCCCTAGCTGATGCCAGGATCCGGGTCGGGAACAGCCCCGGGCTGACACTTCGCAAGTCGCTACTTAGGCAGCGAGGGCGAAGGAATCGCGCTTGGTGTTGGCGATTATTTTTTGCGACATATGGTTTACGAGATCATTGCCGCTTCCTCGACACGCTTCCCCTGCTTCGACAACCGCTGTCGAAACCGATCATCCCCATGTTGTTTTTTCAAATCCCGCCAGAAAGAACCGACGGAGGCGCGGCACCCTCTGTGAGGTGCAGTGCCATCGTACGTGACCAACGCACGCCGATGCCACTGTATTCCCGCCCGTCAGCCGCCCCGCTGCCGCCGCTTCGCCGCCGCGATCGCCCGGTCCGACTCCCGCCGGTCCTGCTTCTCCCGCAGGGTCTGCCGCTTGTCGTACTCCTTCTTGCCTCGCGCGAGAGCGATCTCCGCCTTCGCCCGGCCGTCCCTGAAGTAGATGGCCAGGGGCACGATGGTGTGACCCGTCTCCTGGGACTTGGCCTCCAGCTTGTCGATCTCCTCGCGGTGCAGGAGGAGCTTGCGCTTGCGGCGCGCGGAGTGGTTGGTCCAGCTGCCCTGGTGGTACTCCGGGATGTGGGCGTTGTGCAGCCACGCCTCGCCCCGGTCGATCTGGACGAAGCCGTCGGCCAGCGACGTCCGTCCCTCACGCAGCGACTTGACCTCGGTGCCCATGAGCACCAGGCCCGCCTCGTACGTGTCGATGATCGCGTAGTCGTGCCGGGCCTTCTTGTTCTGGGCGACGATCTTGCGCTTGCCGCCCTTCTCGCCGTCCCTGGCCTTCGCGGCCGACCCGCCCTGCTTGGGCTGGGACTCCTTCGGTACGTACATTCCCTTGCTCATAGTGCCGTCCATTTTCGCACTACGGAGGGGGCGGACGGAAAGCCGATTTACGAGGCGCCCGAGGACTCGCCCGACGCCCCGCCCGACGAATCGCCGAGCCCGCTCAGCACCGTCTCGGCCCGCTCCAGGACACCCCGCTCGGCCTCCAGGTCGGGGGTGATGCCCCGGCCGTCGACGGCCCGTCCGGAGGGGGTGCGGTAGTGGCCGACGGTCAGCTCGGCGACGGAGCCGTCGGGGAGGCGGCTCGGCATCTGGACCGAGCCCTTGCCGAAGGTGCGGGTGCCCACGACGACCGCGCGGCCGCGGTCCTGCAGCGCGCCGGTGAGCAGCTCGGCCGCGCTCATCGTGCCGCCGTCGACGAGCGCGACCAGCGGTCTGGCGGTGTCGCCGCCCGGCTCGGCGTGCAGGGCACGCTGGTCGCCGTCGACGTCGTAGGTGGCGACGAGGCCGCCGTCGAGGAAGGCGGAGGCGGTGGTGACGGCCTCGGTGACCAGACCGCCGGAGTTGCCGCGCAGGTCGAGGACGACGCCGGTGGCGGCCGGGGCCTGCCGCACGGCGGAGCGGACCGCGGCGCCGGCGCCCTTGGTGAAGGAGGCGATCCTGACGACGGTGATGCCGCCGGCGAGTTCTCGAACGGTGACCGAATCGGTGGACAGACGGGCCCGCTTCAAAGTGAGGTGCCACGCGCGCGTGCCGCGCTCCAGCCCCAACGTGACGGCCGTACCGGCGGGGGCGTCGGTGGCGTCCCCGCGCAGTAAGGCGATGACGTCGGTGACCGGACGTCCGTCGACCTTCTGGTCGTCGACGCTGCGCAGCCGGTCACCGGCGCGGATCCCGGCGGCCGCGGCGGGCGACCCCGCCCGCACCTTGGTGATCTCGATCCGGCCGTCCCGCTCGCGCCGCGCCCACAGTCCGACGCCGGTGTAGGCGCCGTCGAGGGCCTCCTCGAACTCCTCGTACTCGCCCTCGGAGTACACGGCGCCCCAGCGGTCCCCGCTGCGGCTGACCGCCCGCTCGGCGGCCTCCATGGGGGACTGGCCGGCGGCCATGGCCTCGGCGGCCACCGCGGCGATGTCCTCGTGGCCGCCCGCGGAGGCGGCCGAACGTGCGGCACCGGCCGGAGACTTCCGGTCGGATACGGGCAGGGAGCCGGTCGCGGCACCGGCGACGAGCACACTCGCGAAGACCAATGTCAGGGCGGCCCCGCGGCCGAAGCGGCGGGGCTGACAGAACAGGTCACGACCTGACATGCCGGTGAGTCTAGGACAACGCAAGGGGCCGTACGGTCCGTTGCCCGTACGGCCCCCTTGGCGTTGGTCACACCTTCAGGTACTTGCGCAGCGCGAAGAACGCCGCCAACGCGGGCATCAGCAGGCTCGTGGCGAGGATGAGCGGCAGCTTCGTCAACACCGCGTCCCAGCCGATGAAGTTGATCAGATCGAGTTTCTGGGCCAGGGCGAGTCCGTGATCGATGATGAAGTACCTGGCGACCACCAGGAACCCGCACGCGACCGCCCCGCCGATCAGCCCGGCGACCGCGGCCTCCATGATGAACGGCGCCTGGATGTAGAAGCCGGAGGCGCCGACCAGGCGCATGATCCCGGTCTCCCGGCGCCTGCTGAACGCCGAGACCCGCACCGTGTTGACGATCAGCATCAGCGCGACGACCAGCATGAGCGCCATGACCGCCCGTGCGGCCCAGTTCATGCCGTTCAGCAGCTCGAAGAGGTTGTCCAGGGTCTCCTTCTGGTCCTGCACGGACTGCACGCCGTCCCGCCCGTCGAAGGCGGTGGCGACGACCTGGTACTTCTCCGGGTCCTTCAGCTTGATCCGGTACGACTCCTGCATCTGGTCCGGCGTGAGCGAGGCGGCCAGCGGGGAGTCGCCGAACTGCTCCTTGTAGTGCTTGTACGCCTCGTCCTGCGATTCGTACGTCACCTTGTCGACGACCGACATCTTGTCCAGGTCGGCGGTGATCTCCTTCTTCTGGTCCTCGGTGACCGCGCCCTTGGCGCAGTTGGGGTCGGACTCGGCGTCGCTCTTGTTGCAGAGGAAGATCGAGACGTTGACCTTGTCGTACCAGTAGCCCTTCATGGTGCTGACCTGGTCGCTCATCAGGAGCGACCCGCCGAACAGGGCGAGCGACAGGGCGACGGAGACGATGACGGCGAACGTCATCGTCAGATTGCGGCGGAGACCGACACCGATCTCGGACAGAACGAACTGGGCGCGCATGGCGTCTGGTTATGCCTTTCCGTGGAGCGTGTCGGCGGTCAGTGCTGGTAGCCGTAGACGCCGCGGGCCTGGTCGCGGACGAGGCGGCCCTGCTCCAGCTCGATGACGCGCTTGCGCATCTGGTCCACGATGTTCTGGTCGTGCGTGGCCATCACCACGGTGGTGCCCGTCCGGTTGATCCGGTCGAGCAGCTTCATGATGCCGACGGAGGTCTGCGGGTCGAGGTTGCCGGTGGGCTCGTCGGCGATGAGCAGCTTGGGCCGGTTGACGAAGGCCCTCGCGATCGCCACCCGCTGCTGCTCACCACCGGACAGCTCACCGGGCATCCGCTCGTCCTTGCCGCCCAGCCCGACGAGGTCGAGCACCTGCGGGACGGACTTGCGGATCTCGCCGCGCGACTTGCCGATGACCTCCTGCGCGAAGGCCACGTTCTCCGCGACCGTCTTGTTCGGCAGGAGCCGGAAGTCCTGGAACACCGTCCCCAGCTGGCGGCGCATCTGCGGCACCTTCCAGTTGGAGAGGCGTGCGAGGTCCTTGCCCAGGACGTGCACCTGACCGTGGCTGCACCGCTCCTCGCGGAGGATCAGCCGCAGGAAGGTGGACTTTCCGGAGCCGGAGGACCCCACGAGGAACACGAACTCGCCCTTCTCCACTTCCAGGGACACATCCCTGAGTGCGGGGCGGGTCTGCTTGGGGTAGACCTTGGAGACATTGTCGAATCGGATCACGGATGCACCACGGGTCGCCGGGGGTAGATGAGCGTGACCATACGCGAACCGGGGGTGGGGGCGCAGTCGCCGGAAGGGGTTGCGTAAGGGTTGTGCCCTTTTGTGCCGGATGACGGTGACGCCGCCAGGGGCGCGGGGAACTGCGCGAACGGCCCCCACCCGCCCGCAGCCGCGAGACAATGGGCAACCACCCCTCCGGAAGCGCCTGAGCCCTTTCCGGAGGAACCTGGCACAGTAGAAGAGGGAACGTTCTCGGGCCCGAACCCGTTGAACCCCCCGGAGGGAACCCGCTAGGAGGGCGAGCGCATGACGTACGACCGGCTGGTGTGCGCGAGCTGTGCCGCGCCCGTGAGTGAGGGCCGCTGTCCCGTCTGCCGGGCGAACCGCGAGCGGCTGCAGCAGGAGAACCCGTTCGCGGGCCTGAACCCGATGACGCTGATCGCCCTGCTGGCGGTGCTGATCGCAGCGGTGGCGCTGCTGGCGCACCAGACGGCGTAGGGCGGCGCACGCACCGTAGACGGACATACCGAGGGGGGGGGGGGGGGGGGCCGCCCCCCCCCCCCCCCCGCCCCCCCCCCCGCGCGCCCCCGCCCCCCGCACACCCCCCCCCCCCCCCCCCCCCCCCCCCCCCCCCCCCCCCCCT
>NZ_JBHYJA010000036.1:73539-76191 GCF_042740355.1 Streptomyces sp. NPDC059010 | reverse complement strand
ATCACATAAGATCTTTTTTTTTTTTTTTGTTGTTTTTTGTTTTTTTAATACATCCTGGCGCGTGGGCGCCCCACCTTATATCTCCGTCACCGCGGGGGGCCCCCCCCAAAAACCCCCGCCCCCCCCCCCTCGGCCGTACGACATGCGTCACACGGCGTGACGAACGGCTACCGTCAGGCAGCCGCACCGCCGCGGCCGCCCATGAGGCGCGGCAGGATACGGAAGCCGATACCGCCGGCGATCATCGTGGCGGCGCCGACCAGCAGGAACGTGGTCTGCGCGGCACCCGTCTCGGCGAGCTCGTCGCCGCCGCCCTGGGCGGAGGTGCTGGTGCCCGTGCCGGTGCCGTTGGTCTCGGTGCCGGTGTCGGTCAGGGAAGAGGAGCCCTCCTCCTGCGGGGACGTGCCACCGTCGGGGTCGGTGTTGTTGTTACCGCCGCCGTTGTTGCCGTTCCCGTTCCCGTTCCCGTTCCCGTTGCCATTGCCGTTCCCGTTGTCGTCACCCGGGTCGGTCGGCTCGTCGGTGGGCTCCGACGGCTCGGTCGGCTCCAGGGTCGGCTCCGTCGGGTCCGTGGGCTCGTCGGTCGGGATGCCCGGGTCCGTCGGGATGTCCGTGGGGATGTCGGTCGGCGGGTCGGTCGGAACCGGCGGCTCGGTCGGGTCCTCGGGCGCGCAGAAAAGACCGAGCACGCAGCCGTCGTCCGCCTCGGCGGCAGATGCGGCACCCGCAGCGGTCAGCGAGGCACCAGCCGCGATCACGGCACCGGCCGCGACCCGCGCGATGCGGATCCGCGTCTTCTTCGTCATGTGGTTGCTACCCCCAGTAGCTGAATTCGTCAGTGAGGCGGCGCTCGGGGGCCGTGATCGACGGGGACAGCTGAACTTGAGCCCCCCGGTTCACATGCGCCCCAGAGATACGCATGCCACGCTTTACCCTTCCCATTTTCCAAAGACACGTCAAGGCCGTTTGCGACCGCCATGTCCAAATACGGGAGCTATGCCATGGGTTGGAGTCTGTGAGTGTGATGTAAAACCCAGACATGCGGGTACACAAAAGGCAACTGCCGCCGAGGTGGCGGCAGTTGCCTTGTCGACAAAGCAACGAAGTTGCCGGTCCTTCTCCGGTTGCTTCTCCTGCTACTTCTCCTGCTGCTTGCGCCAGCGAATTCCGGCTTCCAGGAACCCGTCGATCTCACCGTTGAACACGGCCTCGGGGTTGCCCACTTCGAACTCGGTGCGCAGGTCCTTGACCATCTGGTACGGGTGCACCACGTAGGACCGCATCTGGTTGCCCCAGGAGTTGCCGCCGTCGCCCTTGAGGGCGTCCATCTTGGCCTGCTCCTCCTGCCGGCGCCGCTCAAGCAGCTTCGCCTGGAGGACGTTCATGGCGGTGGCCTTGTTCTGGATCTGCGACCGCTCGTTCTGACAGGAGACGACGATGCCGGTGGGGAGGTGGGTGAGGCGCACCGCGGAGTCGGTGGTGTTCACGCCCTGGCCGCCGGGCCCGGAGGAGCGGTAGACGTCCACGCGCAGCTCGGACTCGTCGATCTCGATGTGGTCGGTCTGCTCGACCACGGGCAGCACCTCGACACCCGCGAAGGAGGTCTGGCGGCGGCCCTGGTTGTCGAAGGGCGAGATGCGCACGAGGCGGTGAGTGCCCTGCTCGACCGAGAGGGTGCCGTAGGCGTACGGCGCCTGCACGGCGAAGGTGGTCGACTTGATGCCGGCCTCTTCGGCGTACGACGTCTCGTAGATCTCGGTCTTGTAGCCCTTCTGCTCCGCCCAGCGCAGGTACATCCGCTGGAGCTTCTCGGCGAAGTCCGCGGCGTCGACGCCGCCGGCCTCGGCGCGGATGTTGACGAGCGCCTCACGGGCGTCGTACTCACCGCTGAGCAGCGTCCGGACCTCCATCTCGTCCAGTGCCTTGCGGACGGCGGCGAGCTCGGACTCGGCCTCGGCACGGGTGTCCGGGTCGTCCTCCTCCTCGGCCATCTCGAAGAGCACGGCGAGATCGTCGATCCGCCCGCGCAACGCCTCGGCCTTCCTGACCTCGGCCTGCAGGTGGCTCAGCTTGCTGGTGATCTTCTGCGCCTCGTCCGGGTTGTCCCACAGGGACGGCGCGGCCGCCTGCTCCTCTAGAGCGGCGATGTCTGCCCTCAGCTTGTCGAGGTCCAGAACGGCCTCGATCGACTCCATGGTCGAGGAGAGGGACTTGAGCTCTTCGGATACATCGACGACTGCCACGCCTCCAGCGTAACGGCTCCGCCAAGCGGGGAGGATCCAGACGCCGGTCCGCGCCCTTCGGTCCGCCTGGCCAGCCAGTCCGGTCAGCCCGCCCGGCGCCCGAGGACCAGCCCACACCATCCCGAGCCCCCCCGGAGAGGGCTGCACCCCGCATCACCCAGCCCGCCCGGAACACCCAGCCCGTCCGCATCACCCAGCCCGCCCGGAACACCCAGCCCGTCCGCATCACCCAGCCCGTCCGGATCATCCAGCCCGTCCGGCGTTTGAGGACAAGGCCCGTTCAGGGCCGGAGCGGGGGTCTGGGGGCGGCAGCCCCCAGAAGGCCTCGGGGTCGAAGTGGGCGTTTCCCGGGGTTTTGGGAGGGGATGGGGGGGGGGGGGGGGGGAAAATCTGGGGGTCCGGGTGCCGG
>NZ_JBHYJA010000036.1:16550-73529 GCF_042740355.1 Streptomyces sp. NPDC059010 | reverse complement strand
GGGCGCGCGGGGGGGGCCGCGGGGCGCGGCCCCCCCCCCCCCCAAGGCCTCGGGGTCGAAGGGGCAGAGCCCCTGGAGATGGGACGGGTAGGGGCGGCGGGGGCGAGGAAACTACGGGGTCGCCGGAGCCGTGTTGTTCGTGTCCTGGGGCGTCGCCCCGGCGTCGTCGTCCGACGTCACCAGCCACGCCCCCACACCCGCCGCGGCGACCAACGCCACCGCCGCCGCCCCCAACGCCACCCGCCGCCGCCGCGCAACCGACCGATGACGCGCCGATCCCGGCCGCGGGGCTCCCGCGGCCCGAGGCACCCGCGCCGTCCCCCGCGCACCCCCGGCCAGCTCATCGGGCGCCGGCACCCTCATCGACGTATGCGTGTCCCGGTTGGAGTCGGCCGGCTTGGCCCCCGGCACCAACGGCACCGCGCCGCGCCGTCGCGCCCCCTCCCCCGAGGGCGCCGCTTTCTCCGCCGCGACCGGAGCCTCTTCCTCCACCGGCTCCGCGTCCGGCTCGTCCACGTCCAGCGGCGGCATCCCCGCCACCAGCGGGAGCAGCTCCCGCAGCCGTCCCCCCAGCTCTGACGCCCGCAGCCGCGAGGCCGGCGCCTTCGCCAGGCACTGCACGACCAGCTGCCACAGCTCGTCGGGGATGCCGGGCAGGGGGGCCACCGTCTCGGTGACATGGCGGCGCAGGACCGCACCCGGGTGACCGCCGCCGAACGGTGTGAAGCCCGCCAGCAGCTCGTACAGGACGGTCGCCAGCGCGTAGATGTCGACCGCGGCACGTGGCGGCAGGCCCTCCACGATCTCCGGCGCCAGGTAGTCCGGCGTCCCGATGATCTTCGTCGCACGGGTGCGGCGCGGTGAGTCGATGAGTTTCGCCACACCGAAGTCCGTCAGGAGGGCCGGGTGGGAGCCGCCCGGTCCCAGCGGGCCCTGCATGTCCAGCAGGACGTTCTCCGGCTTGACGTCGCGGTGCACGACGCCGGCCGCGTGCGCCGCCGCCAGCCCGTCCGCGACGTCCGCGACGATCGCGACCGCCGCCTCGGGCGCGAGCCGCCGGTCGCGGTCGAGCCGGGTGCGCAGATCCGTGCCCCGGACCAGGTCCATCACCAGCGCGAGGTCGTTGCCGTCGACCACCAGGTCACGCACGGAGACGACGTTCGGATGCTCCAGGCCCAGCAACGCCGTGCGCTCCTGTACGAAGCGTCCGACGAGCTCCTGGTCGGACGCGAGATCCTCGCGCAGCAGCTTGATGGCGACGGGCCCCTCGGGCCCCTCACCCAGCCACACCGTGCCGGCGCTGCCCCGCCCCAGGATCTGGTTGGCGGTGTACCGGCTACCGATCTTCCGTGCCAAGACTGCTCCTACCGACGCGTGTTGTCGCTAAAACTACGCGTCCGAGGAGCCGGCCTTCACCGCGGAGACGGAAATCACCCGCCAGATGTCGACAAATAACCAAACTGGCCGAGGCCCGTACCGCCGCCGGGGTCAGTTGGTGCCCGAGCTCCCGCCCAGCTCCCCGATCTTGTCGGTCACCGTGGTGAACCAGTCGCTGAGCTGCTCCCAGTAGCCCTTGCCCGTGCCGATCCAGTCCTGCAACGGGCTCAGCTCCCAGACCAGCCAGCCCGCGACGAAGAGGATGACGATCGTGAACAGGCACCCCTTGAGGCAGCCCAGCCCGGGGATCCGCATCGGGTTGGCGCTGCGTTGCCGCGGCGGACGCGGCTCACGCTGCGGACGCTGCGGCTCCGGGGCGTAGCGCTGGGGCTGGGGCTGCGGCTGGCGCGGCGGGGCGTACGGCTGCGGCTGGTGCTGCTGCGGCTGGCCGTACCCCTGGGGCCGGCCCTGCGGCGGCCGCTGCTGGGGCCGCGGCGGCTGCTGCGGGCGGGCGACCTGGCGCTGGGGCCGGCGGCGCAGCGGGTCCTCGTTGGGGTCGAGGTACTGGACCTGCGTCTGTTCGTTGCGGTCCCGGGCGGCGCGCAGCTGGTTCTGCCAGGGGTGCGGGTCCTCGGGTCCGGGCTGCCCGCCGGGCTGTCCGGGCGGCATCGGCGGCATCACGGCCGTCGGGTCGGCGCCGCCGTGTCCACCCGGACCGCCGGGACCGCCCGTGTGCGGCAGTACGGCGGTGGGGTCCGCGGCGCCCGCCGGGCCGGGGGCGCCGGTGTGCGGCAGGACGCTCGTCGCGCCGTTCGGGTCGAACGCCCCGGCGCCCGCACCGTGCTGCAGCACCTGCGTCGGGTCGGCCGAGCCGGGCACGGCCGTCGGCGCAGGGTCGGGGGCGAGCAGCGCGCCGACGCCCTCGGCCGCGGCGATCTGCGCGGAGTTCGCGTGCACGCCGACGCCCCCGGCGACGACGCGCAGGCCGCGCGCGAGGTTCTCGGCGCTGGGCCGTTCGTCGGGGTTCTTGCGCAGGCAGCGTTCTATGACCGTCCACAGCGGGTCGGGGCACGTGGACGGGCGGCGCGGCTCGGCGCTCAGGTGCTGGTGCAGGACCTCCAGGGCGGAGCCGCCACCGAACGGCGGGCGGCCGGTGACCAGCTCGTAGAGGAGGATTCCGGCGCCGTAGATGTCGACCGCGGACGTCTGCGGGCGGCCCTCGGCGGACTCGGGCGCGACGTACGCGGGCGTGCCGACGAACTCCTGGGTGCGGGTCAGGCCCGGGGAGTCGGCGAGGCGGGCGATGCCGAAGTCGGTCAGCAGCGGGTGCATCTGGCCGCCGTCCTGCCGGAGCAGGACGTTGGCGGGCTTCAGGTCGCGGTGGACGACGCCGTCGGCGTGGCTGGCGGCGAGGGCGTCGGCGATCTGTGCGGTGAGCAGGGCGGCGGCGACCGGGGTGAAGGGGCCGTTCTCGCGCAGGTAGCGGTGCAGGTCGGGGCCCTCGACGAGGTCCATGACCAGGGCGAGCAGCTCGCCCTCCACGACCAGGTCGCGGACCCGGACGATGTTCGGGTGGGTCAGCCGCAGCAGGACGGACCGCTCGCGCAGGAACCGCATGACGATGTCGGGATCGCTGGCGAGCTCCTCCTTGAGGACCTTGATCGCGACGGTCTCGCCGGGCTGCCCGGCCACCGCCGCCTCGGCACCCGCCGTCTCTCTCTGGCGCGCTCGCCAGACGGTCCCCGTGGCGCCGCGCCCGAGCGGCTCCTCAAGGAAGTACTTGCTGCCTACCGGCCGCACGTCGCGCTCCCTGCTGCTTGCCTACGTTCCGTCCCACTGTAGTGCCGTGCTCCGCGGCACCGACTGTCGTCATTCTGTGCGTCTTACGTACGGCTTCCCGTACATGTTCGAAGGAAAGACGCTCGGCTCTGTCTCGTGGTTGCCGCAAGCGGACGTGAGCGATCTCAAGTGATCACCGGCAGTGCACTTGTCATGCACTTTTGCGGGCAGAGCCGACCAATCAAGATCACTTGCCTTCGGGCGGGGGGCGCGTTGTCAGTGGCAGGTGCGAGGATGCGTGGAGTACTGGCCGATGTGCTCGTGTGGGGTGGGGAGTTACCGCGCCCTCGCAGAAGGGACCGCTGACGCCGATGCAGATCCGGCTGACCGTCGTAGATCCGCTGGCCCCGCCTGCCCCGGCGCGGGGACGCGCCGCGAGCTGTGACGTGCTGGTCACGGCGCCCGCGGGCACGGCCCTGTCGGCGGTGGCGTCGGCGCTCGCCTCGGCGGTGTCCGGCAGCGACGGCCCGGTCGTGCTGTACGCGGGGTCGGAGCGGCTGGACGACCGGCGCAGCACGCTGGGTGAGCCCCCGCTGACGGACGGCGCGGTGCTGGCCCTGGGCGCCCCGCCGGCCCCGGAGCCCCATCCCGAGCTGGACGACGCCCCGACCCAGCTCCATGTGGTGGCCGGGCCGGACGCGGGCGGGGTCCATCTGCTGCACGGCGGCGAGATCCGCATCGGCCGCTCCGCCGACGCCGACGTCCCGCTGGACGACCCGGACGTCTCCCGCCTCCACTGCGCGGTCACGGTCGCCGCCGACGGCCGTGTCTCGGTCGCCGACCTCGGCTCCACCAACGGCACGACGCTGGACGGCTCCGGCGTGACCACCCGCCCGGTGCGGTTCACACCCGGGGCGCTGCTGCGGATCGGCGAGTCGGCCCTGCGGCTGGCCCCGGCCGGGGGCCCGGGGGCGCGGGTGCGGACGGAGCCGGACGGCGAGGGACATGTGCGGGTCCCCGCCGGGGACCCGGACGACCGTGCCGTGGACGGTGCCGCCGGTCCGCGGAACGACGGGCACACGACGCCTACGGCACCCACGGCAGCGACCGGAACAAGCGGTGCGGTGCCGCACGCACGCGTGGCGGACGGCGGTGACGCCTCCGCGCCATCGGGAGGCATGCCGACCGCGCAGGAACACGGTCCCGTCGAGCCGCCCATCGTGCCGGTACAGGGCGGGGCCCCGCGGATCGAACGGCACGGACGGGCCGACGGGCCGCGTCCAGCACCGCGCGGCGGCGACACGCACGGCGCGGGCTTCGGGGTGGGCGCGCTCGGCGGGGGCGCCGAGCACGGATCGGACGGCAGCGGGCCCGGCGAGTCCCCGGCGAACGGCGGGCACGGCAGCAGCCGCAAGGGAACTCCGCTCCGGGGCACCGACATGCCGCAGGGCGTGCGCAGGCGCGGCGGCCTCTCCGCGTGGGCACGGCGGCTGGCCGGCGGGCGCGGGGAGCAGGAGCCGACCCGGCATGAGACGTACGACGACAAAGCACGCGGCGAGGCGATCGAGCTCCCCTCCGCGGTGAGCGGCCCCCGGCAGCCGGAGGCCTGGCCGGACCCGGCGTCGCTGCTGCTGACCGCCCTGGGTCCCGGACCCCGGCTGTGGGAGCGCGCACCGGGTCACCCGGAGGCGCTCACGGTGCGGCTCGGCACGGCGGACCGGACGGCGCCCGACGGCTCGGGGCTGCTGCCCGCGGTGCCGGTGACCGCCGGTCTGCGCGAGGTCGGGGCGCTGGGGCTGGCCGGTCCGCGCGAGCGGCTCGCCGGGCTGGCCCGCGCGGTGCTCGCCCAGCTCGCGGCGCTGCACTCGCCCGACGCCCTGGAGCTCGTCCTGATCAGCGCGGACCGCTCCCGCCCCCTGGAGGAGCGCACCGCCGAGTGGGCCTGGCTGGGCTGGCTCCCGCACATCCGCCCCGGGCACGGCCAGGACTGCCGCCTGCTGCTGGCCTACGACCGCGAACAGGCCATGGCCCGCACCGAGGAGCTGCTGCGCCGCCTGGAGGACATGACGGCACAGACGCCCGCGAGCGCCAGGTCCGCCGGTGCGGTGGGCGGGGCGGCGCGGGGCGCGGACGGGCAGGTCCCTGCCGAGCGGGCCGTTCGGCGGCCCTCCTGGGCGCGGGACGACGACCCGACGGACGGGTTCACGGGGCCGTACAGCGTGGTCGTCGTGGACGGCGATCCCGGCGGCGCCGATGTGCGTGAGGCGATGGCCCGGCTGGCCCTGGAGGGTCCGCGGGCCGGGATCCATGTCGTCTGCCTCGCCGAGACGGCCGCGGCCTCGCCCGCGTCGCCGGTGACGGAAACCTATGAGGCGGCCTGCACGGTGTCGCCGGTGTTCCGGGAGTGCGGCGCGGTCGCGCTGCTGAGCGGCGACGTGGCCACGGCGCTGCGGCTGATGCGGGTTGCCCGCCATGGCGTGGGCGCGGCGCAGGGAGCGGAGTCGCCTCAGGACGGCGGCGCTCCCGGCCCGGGGAGTCCTGCCGGTGCCGATACCGCCCCGGGCATGGCCGAGGCCCCGCCCGTGGACGAGAACCGGGCTGCCGGGGCCGGCAGCCGCCCCGTGGGCCACGGCACCGTCGCCGCCCTGGACGCCGTTTCGGTCGCCTGGGCGGAGCGGTTCGCGCGGGCTCTGGCGCCGCTGCGGACCGAGGGGACCGGTGGTGAGCGGCACGCGCGTGTGTCGGTGCCGTTGCCTCAGGCGGCCCGGCTGCTGGACGAGTTGGGGCTGGCGCGGGCCACCCCGGCGTCGCTGATGGCGCGGTGGGCGGACGCGGGCGATGACGCGGAGGCCCTCGGCGGGCGGGCGTGTGCCGTGCTCGGGGCCGGGCCGCGCGGGCCGGTCGGCGCGGACCTCGGCGCCGACGGACCGCATCTGCTGATCGAGGGTCCGTCCGGCAGCGGGCGTACGGAGTTGCTGCGGGCCGTCGTCGCCTCGCTCGCGGCGGCCGAGCGGCCGGACCGGCTGAGCGTGGTGCTGATCGACGGCCGGGACGGCACGGCCTCGGGCGGCGGCCACGGCGACGGACTGCGGGTCTGTACGGACGTCCCGCATGTCACCACCCATCTCACCGCCAACGACCCGGTGCGCATGCGGGAGTTCGCGCAGTCGCTCAGCGCCGAGCTGAAGCGGCGCGCGGAGCTGCTCGGGCGGTCCGACTTCACCGAGTGGCACACCGGCCGTGAGCTGTCGAGCCGGATGGTCGCGCAGCGTGCGACGGGCGCGGGGGCCGGAGTCGGCGCCGGGGCCGGGTCCGGTGACGGCTCGGGGGAGCTCGACTCGCCGTCCAGCTCCACGCTGCGGCTGCGGCCGGGGGCGGCCCGTCGGCAGGCAGCGGCCGTACCGCCGCTGCCCCGGCTCGTCGTGGTCGTGGACGACCTGGACGCGCTGGTCTCGCCGCCGCTGGGGTCGCTGGGCCGGCCCGCGGCGGGGTCGGTGATACGCGCGCTGGAGGCCGTGGCCCGGGAGGGCGAGCGGCTCGGGGTGCATCTGGTGGCCGCCGCCGCTGTCGGGGGCCGTACGGCGGAGTCGGAGCCGGCCCGCCGGGCGACGTTGCGGGTGACGCTGGACGCGGTGACCTCGGGGCCGGACGAACCAGCGCCGGGGCGTGGCCGGTTGGCCTGGGCGGACGGCAGAGCGGTGCCGTTCCAGGGCGGCCGGGTCACGGGGCGTATCCCGCGGACGGCGACGCTGCGGCCGACGGTCGTGCCGCTGGAGTGGCACCGCATGGGCGATCCGCCCACCCGCCGTCCGGTCCGCGAGCTGGGCAACGGACCGACGGATCTGGCGTTGCTGGCCAGCGCGTTGGAGCGGGCGGCGCGGCAGGTCGCGGCGGCTGAGGTGCCGTCACTCCTGTGACACTGGTCTGCGATTTCAGCCCGTTCCGGTCATTGAGGACGGCTCCGTTCGCGCCGATAGCAGGAGTGCGGGGTCCCTGGTCACGAGGTCGTCACGATCCCCCGGTTGACAGCGGACGCGGTCTTGCCGCCCCCAACCCCAAGGCGTAGACCAGATCAAACGGGACAGCGCTCGAACGTTCGACGATGCACGAAGAACGGGGCAGTGATGCGCAGCACGAGCAGCAGGAACCGGACAAGCAGGGCCGCCAGGACCGCGGCAGCCGTCTTCGCGGGCGCCCTCGCACTCTCGCTCACCGCGTGCGGAGGCGACGACGACAGCGGCAACGGCAACGAACAGGGCGGATCCGGCGAGGAGTCCGCCAACACCGTCACCCTTCCCAAGCTGAACGGCGAATCCCTCGAAGTGGCCGCCGTCTGGACCGGTGCCGAGCAGGAGAACTTCAAGAAGGTCCTCGCGGAGTTCGAGAAGCGCACCGGCGCCAAGGTCACCTTCGTGCCCGCCCAGGACCCGATCATCAACTTCCTCGGCTCGAAGGTCGCCGGCGGACAGCCGCCGGACATCGCGATGCTTCCGCAGCCCGGCGCCATAAAGCAGGCCGTGGAGAAGAAGTGGGCCAAGCCGCTCGGCCCCGAGGCGATCGACGAGCTGCAGGAGAACTACTCGCAGGGCTGGCAGGACATCGGCAAGGTCGACGACAAGCAGTACGGCGTCTACTACAAGGCCGCGAACAAGTCGCTGATCTGGTACAACGCCAAGGTCTTCGAGAACGCGGGGGCCACCGAGCCCAAGACGTGGGACGAGCTTCTGACGACCGCTCAGACGGTGTACGACTCCGGCGTCACGCCGTTCTCCGTGGGCGGTGCCGAGGGCTGGACCCTCACCGACTGGTTCGAGAACGTCTATCTCTCCCAGGCCGGTCCCGAGAAGTACGACCAGTTGGCGAAGCACGAGATCAAGTGGACCGACGCGTCGGTGAAGGACGCGCTGACCACGCTCGCCCAGGTGTGGGGCAAGAAGGACTATGTGGCGGGCGGCGCGAGCGGCGCGCTGCAGACGGACTTCCCGGCCTCGGTCACCCAGACCTTCACCGGCGGCGACCAGCCGAAGGCCGCGATGGTCTATGAGGGCGACTTCGCGCAGGTCAACATCACACAGGCCAAGGCGAAGGTGGGCACGGACGCGAAGGTGTTCCCGTTCCCGGCGGTCGGTGACACCGCGCCCGTCGTCTCCGGCGGCGACGCGGCCGTCATCCTGCAGGACTCCAAGGCCTCGCAGGCCCTGGCCACCTGGCTCGCCTCCCCGGACGCGGCGACGATCCAGGCGAAGCTGGGCGGCTACCTCTCGCCGAACAAGAACGTGGCCAACTCGGCGTATCCGAACGCCGTGCAGCAGAAGATCGCCAAGGCCCTCATCGGCTCCGGCGACGACTTCCGCTTCGACATGTCCGACCAGGCCCCGCAGGCGTTCGGCGGCACGCCCGGCAAGGGTGAGTGGAAGGCGCTGCAGGACTTCCTGAAGAACCCGTCGGACATCGCGGGCACACAGCGCAAGCTGGAAGCCGACGCCGCCGCGGCGTACGGAAACTGACGTCATGGCGTCGGCGGAAGCGGCAGGGGGCACCGCGCCCCCTGCCGCACCCAAGTCGCGCAAGAGCGTGACCGGCACACGCTTGACCATGGCGGCGCTCTTCCTGCTGCCCGCTCTCGTGCTGCTGGGCGCGCTCGTGGTCTACCCGATCGGGTACTCGGTCGTCCGCAGCTTCTACGACCAGTCCGGGGACGGCTTCGCCGGATTCGACAACTACGAGGCGCTGTTCACGGACGACGGCATCCGCACCGCCCTGAAGAACAACATCATCTGGGTGGTCTTCGCCCCGACCGTCGCCACCGCGCTCGGTCTGATCTTCGCGGTGCTGACCGAGCGGGTGCGCTGGGGTACGGCGTTCAAGCTGGTCGTCTTCATGCCGATGGCGATCTCGATGCTGGCGGCGGGCATCATCTTCCGGCTGGTGTACGACGCGGACCCGGACAAGGGTGTCGCCAACGCGGTCTGGGTCGGCGTCCATGACACCTTCGCGCAGTCGTCCGCGTTCCCGAAGGCGCACCCCGGGCGGGAGTCGCCGCTCGAAGCGGCACCGGGCGGCGCCTTCGTCACCAGGGCCACCGTCAGCGCCGGAACCCCGGTCACCCTGCCCCTCGTCGGCGTCGCCCCGGACCAGATGCCGGACGACGCCGAGAAGGCGGTGACGGCGAAGGCCGAGCCGGGCAAGGTCACCGGCACCACCTGGCAGGACTTCACCCGCGGCAAGGGCGTCGGCACGCTCGGCGGGGTCGACGCGTCCGAGCTGGGCTATCCCGGGATGAGGATCGAGGCGGTCAAGGAAGGCAAGGTCGTCGCCTCCACCGAGGCCGCCGCCGACGGCACGTTCACGCTGCCCGCCGCGGCCGACGGGGCCCGACTGCGGCTGCCCGGCGACAACTTCAAGGAGCCGTACAACGGCGTCGACTGGCTCGGCCCGTCCCTGGTAACGCCGGCCATCATCGGGTCGTACATCTGGATGTGGGCCGGTTTCGCGATGGTGCTGATCGCGGCCGGTCTCGCGGGCATCCCGCGTGATCTGCTGGAGGCGGCCCGGGTGGACGGCGCCAACGAGTGGCAGGTGTTCCGCAAGGTCACGGTGCCGCTCCTGGCACCCGTCCTCGCGGTCGTCACCGTCACCCTGATGATCAACGTCCTGAAGATCTTCGACCTGGTCTTCATCATCGCCCCGGGCTCCTCCCAGGACGACGCGAACGTCCTCGCCCTGGAGCTGTACCGCAAGGGCTTCTCCGAGGACCAGCCGGGCATCGCGAGCGCGATCTCGGTGTTCCTGCTGCTGCTGGTGATCCCGGTGATGTGGTTCAACGTACGCAGGCTGCGGCGGGAGGTCAGGCGATGAGCGCGGACACCGGCAGGCTCACCAAAGCGGCACCCGAACCGGTCGCCGGCGTCAAGGGCGAGCAGTCTCTCGGCGGGCGGCTCGCCTCGTTCGTCAGTGGTGGGCTGGTGCGGGTGTTCCTCATCGTCGTCGGGCTGTTCTGGCTGGTCCCGACGCTCGGGCTGCTGCTGTCCTCGCTCCGGCCGCCGGAGGAGATGACCGCGAGCGGCTGGTGGGAGGTCTTCAGCAAGCCCTCCCAGCTCACCTTCGACAGCTACGAAAAGCTCCTCAGCAACAGCGACATCACCGACTCGATCCTCAACACCGTGCTGATCACGGTCCCGGCCACGGTCCTCGTCGTCACCATCGGGGCGCTCGCGGGATACGCGTTCGCGTGGATGGAGTTCCCGGGCCGCGACTGGTGGTTCCTTGCCGTGGTCGGCCTGTTGGTCGTGCCGGTGCAGGTGGCGCTGATCCCGATCGCCGAGCTGTTCGGCAACATCGGCATCTTCGGGTCCCTGATCGGCGTGATCCTCTTCCACGTCGGCTTCGGGCTGCCGTTCGCGGTGTTCCTGCTGCGGAACTTCTTCGCGGAGATCCCACGGGAGCTGCTGGAGGCGGCCCGGCTGGACGGTGCCGGGGAACTGCGGCTGTTCTTCCGTGTCGTGATGCCGCTCGGCGGTCCGGCGATCGCCGCGCTCGGCATCTTCCAGTTCCTGTGGGTGTGGAACGACATGCTGGTCGCGCTGATCTTCACGGACTCCGGGAGCCAGCCGATCACGGTCGCGCTGCAGACCCAGGTACGCCAGTTCGGCAACAACATCGACGTCCTGGCGCCCGGCGCGTTCATCTCCATGGTGATCCCGCTGATCGTGTTCTTCGCGTTCCAGCGGCAGTTCGTGTCCGGCGTGATGGCGGGCGCGGTCAAGTAGCGGTACCGGAAGGCAGTGGCCCTAGACGAAGGACGGCTCGGCGGGGCGGACCGACACCGGTCCGCCCCCTGCCGTTCACCCACGGTCCCCCGGATGCCTCAGGCACCGTAACCAAGTCACTCCATTGGCCGTTTCCGGCAAGGCGAAAGCGCCCCACCGCACCAGCCGACCCAGTGGATGTCCCTTGCCCAGGTTCAGTGTCATTGTCCCCGCGTACAAGGTTCAGGCGTACCTGCACGAGTGCCTGGAATCGGTGCTCTCGCAGTCGTACCCCGATCTAGAACTGATCGCCGTCGACGACTGCTCGCCGGACGCGTGCGGCGCGATCATCGACGAGTTCGCGGCCCGCGATCCTCGGGTACGCCCCGTGCACCTCACCGCGAACCAGGGCCTGGGGCCCGCCCGCAACGCGGGGATGGCCGAGGCCACCGGCGACTACCTGGTCTTCCTCGACAGCGACGACACCCTCACCCCCGACGCCCTGGTCACGATCGCCGACCGGCTGAAGGAGACCGGCGAGCCGGACGTCCTGGTCTACGACTACGCGCGCACCTACTGGACCGGCGAGACGGTCCGCAACCAGGCCGCCGACCGGCTCACCGAGAAGGGCCCGGCGCCGTTCCGCCTAGCGGACCGCCCGGAGCTGCTGCGGATGCTGATGGTCGCCTGGAACAAGGCGTACCGGCGGGACTTCGTCGAGGAGGAGGGCTTCACCTTCCCGTCCGGCTACTACGAGGACACGCCCTGGACCTACCCGGTCCTGATGAGGGCGGAGTCGATCGCGACGCTGGACCGGGTGTGCGTGCACTACCGGCAGCGCCGCCGCGGCGGCATCCTCGGCACGGTCAGCCCGCGGCACTTCGACATCTTCGAGCAGTACGACCGGGTCTTCGCCTACGTCGACCGGAACCCCGAACTGGCCCACTGGCGCCCGCTGTTGTTCCGCCGGATGGTCGACCACCTGATCGTGGTCTTCGCGCGCCGCGACCGTCTCCCGCGCCGCAGCCGCGCCGACTTCCTGCGCACGGCCCGCACCTACTACCGCCGCTACCACGCCCCCGGCGCCCCCGCCCCGGCCCGCACCCGCCTCCACTACGCCCTCGTCCGGCTGGGCCTGCACCGCACCTACCGGGCCCTGCAGCGGACGGCGGCCCTGGCCCGTCGTACCGCCAAGCTCACGGGCCGTCTGCTGAAGGGCCTGCGTTCCGGCGTCCTGCGCCTGCACTACCGCGTCCAGCGCTGCCTCCCGGTGCGCGGCGACCGTGCCGTCTTCGCGGCCGACGGTGTCCGCGGCCACGGCTGCCACCCGGGCGCCCTGGAGCAGGCGTTCCGCACCCATGCGCCAGGCGTCCGTACGGCGTGGATCGCCGACGCCGAGGAGCATGCCGCCGTCCCCACCGGCACCCGCAGGGTGCGCCCCGGCACGGCCGCCTACTGGACGGCCCTCGCCCGCTCCAAGTACCTCGTGCACAACGCCGACTTCGACCGCCGGCTGGTCAAGCGCCGCGGCCAGGTCATGGTGCAGACCCGGCGCGGCACCCCGCTCAAGCACATGGGCCTGGACCTGCGCGAACGCCCGGCGGCCGCGGGCGACACGGACTTCGGCGAGCTCCTGGCCAACGTCGACAAGTGGGACTACCTCGTGTCCGCCAACCGCCACTCCACGCTGACCTGGGAGCGCGTGTGCCCCGGCCGCTACACCACCCTGGAGTACGGCAGCCCGCGCAACGACCGCTTCCTGCGGGCGACCTCGGCGGACGTGACCCGGATCCGGGAGTCGCTCGGCATCCCCGAGGGCGCGGTCGTGATCCTCTACGCCCCCACCTACCGCGACTACCGCCGCACCCAGCGCACCGCCCTCGACCTGCACCGCGTCGCGCGCCGTCTGGGCCCGCCCCATGTCGTGCTGGCCCGCGCCCACCACCGCCACGGCGGCCCCCTGGTCGAGGCTCCCCAGCCCGGCCTGGTCATCGACGTCACCGACCATCCGAGCGTGGAGTCGCTGTGCCTCGCCTCGGACGCGCTGGTCACCGACTACTCGTCGATCATGTTCGACTACGCCAACCTGGACCGGCCGATCGTGATCCACGCCGACGACCGGGAGGCGTTCGAGGCGGCCCGCGGCACCTACTTCGATCTGCGGGCCTTCCCGCCGGGCGCGGTGTCGCGCAGCGAGGACGAGCTGATCGACATCTTCGCCACCGGCCACTGGCACGGGTCGCGCTCCGCGCAGCTGCGGTCGGCGTTCCGTGAGCGGTTCTGCCCGTACGACGACGGTCGCGCCGCCGAGCGGGTCGTACGCCATGTGGTGCACGGCGCTCCGCTGGAAGGGCGGTCATAAGGCTGCGGGTCAGTGGGGGCCGGCCGCGCCCACGCGGCGGTAGCCGCACATTGGCACAGCCCCGCGCCCCTTCGGGGCGCTGCCGAACCGCGGGTGACCAGTTCCGGTCTCCTTCAGAACCTCGACAGAAAGGGCAGTATGCCCCGCTTCAGCATCATCGTTCCGTCCCATGGGGTCGCCGGGCGGCTGTCCCTGGCGCTGGACTCCGTCCTCGTCCAGTCCTTCGGCGACTTCGAGCTGATCCCGGTCTGCGACGCCCCCGACTCACCGGCGGCCGGTGTCGTCGCCGGGTATGCCGAGCGGGACTGCCGGGTGGCGCCCGTGCACTCGCCGCCCGCGGCCGGGCCGGCCGGGGCGCGCAATGCCGGGATGCGGGCGGCGTCCGGGGCGTGGCTGCTGTTCCTGGACGGGGACGACGTGCTGGTGCCGAGTGCGCTGGCGGCGCTGGACGCTCGGCTGCGCGAAACCGGTGACGTGGACGTCCTGCACTTCGAGCACGAGCGGACCCCGTGGTGGGTCGGCGAGCCCACCAATCCGGCCGCGCTCGTGCTGGCGGGGACACCGGACGGGGCCTTCTCCCCGGAGCGGGCACCGCAGCTGACGGGGGTGCAGCTCCCGGCCTGGAGTGCCGCCTACCGCCGTGCCTTCCTCGCCGAACGGCATCTCGCCTTCCCCGACGGCCACTTCACCGACGTCGGCTTCGGCGGTCTGGTCGTGGCGGGCGCCGAGCGCATGGCGGTGCTGCGGCAGGTCGTCGTACGGCATCTGGTGCGGCGGCAGGGCAGTCGGCTGGGGCTGCCCGGGGAGCACCACTTCGAGCTGCTCGACCAGGTGGAGCTGGTGCTGACGCGGGCGGCCAGGCAGGGGCTGTCCGGGGAGCGGTTGGCGGCGCTGTTCGAGCAGCTCTTCGGCGCCGTACTGAAGACGGCCGCGCATCCGCGTCGGCTGCCGCGTCGGCGACGGGCCTTCTTCCGCCGGGCGAGCAGGCTCTACCGACGGCACCGGCCCGCCGGGTTCCGGGTGCCGGGCGGGAGCCTCGGGGTGCAGCACCGGCTGCTGGCGGTCGGGGCGTACGCGGCGTTTCGGGCGCTGCGCGGGGTCAACCAGGCGCTGGCGAGGGCGGCCGCGGGCGCGCCGCGTCCGCACGGACTGCGCACCCGGCTGCGGTACCGGCGTCAGCTGCGCCGCCCGCTGGACCGGAACCTCGCCGTGTACTGCGCGTACTGGGGCCGCGGCTACCTCTGCAACCCGGCCGCGATCCACGCCAAGGCGCGTGAACTCGCCCCGCATCTGCGCTCGGTGTTCCTGGTGGAGGCGGACCAGGCGCACACGGTGCCGAAGGACGTGGAGTACGCGGTGATCGGCAGCCGCAAGTACTGGGATGTGCTGGCCCGGGCCAAGTACCTGGTGAACAACGCCAACTTCGCGGACGCGGTCGTCAAGCGCCGGGGCAGCGTGCATCTGTCGACGCAGCACGGCACCCCGCTGAAGAAGATGGGCGCCGACCAGGCGACGTATCCCGTGGTGGCGGCGGCGACCGGCAGCATCGCCAAGCTGCTGGCCCGGGTCGACCGCTGGGACTACAACGTCACCTCCAACCGGCACTCCACCGAGATGTGGGAGAGCGCGTACCCGTCGGCGCACGAGCCCCTGGAGTACGGCTATCCGCGCAACGACGTCTACTACACGGCGACCGCCGACGACGTCACCCGCGTGCGCCGCGAACTCGGGATCCCCGAGGGCAAGAAGGCCCTGCTCTACGCGCCCACCCACCGCGACTACGCCACCGGCTTCGAGACGAGTCTCGACCTGGAGGCGCTGTGCGAGGAGATCGGCGAGGAGTACGTGGTGCTGCTGCGCGCCCACTACTTCTACGACCGGGGCGGAGCGCGCGGCACCGGCCGGGTCATCGACGTCACCGGGCACCGCTCCTCCGAGGATGTGTGCCTGGCCGCCGACGCGCTGATCACCGACTACTCGTCGATCATGTTCGACTACGCCAACCTGGACCGGCCGATCGTGGTGTACGCCGACGACTGGGAGGTCTACCGGGAGCTGCGGGGCGTCTACTTCGACGTGCTGGAGGCGCCGCCGGGCCGGGTTGCGCGCACCCCTGGGGAGCTGGCGGCCGTCTTCCGGGACGGCTCGTGGGCGGACGCGGAGGCCAAGGAGCTGCGGGCCGCGTTCCGGGAGCGCTTCTGCCAGTTCGATGACGGGCAGGCCGCCGAGCGGGTCGTACGCCGGGTGCTGCTGGGCGAGCCGCCCGAGGCGATCCCGCCGGTGATCCCGCTCGCCGAGCGCATCCCCGCCCCCGCCGCGACGACCCTCGTGAGGAGCTGACGTGCCCCGCTTCAGCATCATCGTCCCCGTCTTCAAGGTGCAGGGCTTCCTGCGGGAGTGCCTGGACTCGGTGCTCGGGCAGTCGTACTCGGACTTCGAGGTGATCGCCGTCGACGACCGCTCCCCCGACGGCTGCCCCGCCATCCTGGACGGCTACGCCGAGCGCGACGTACGCGTGCGCGTGCTGCACCTGCCGGAGAACGTCGGCCTCGGCCGGGCCCGCAACGCCGGTCTGGAGGAGGCGAGCGGCGACTACGTCCTCTTCCTCGACAGCGACGACTCCTACACGCCGGGCCTGCTGGCCGCGGTGGCGGCCCGTCTGGAGTCGGCCGGCGATCCGGACATCCTGGTCTTCGACCACGTACGCACCCACTGGTGGGGCCGCGGCGGCCGCAGTACGGCGGCGGACCTGCTGGCCGCGGCCGGGACGGGCACCTTCGGCATCCGTGAGAACCCGGAGTACCTGCATCTGTTCCTGGTCGCCTGGAACAAGGCGTACCGGCGTGACTTCTTCCTCAAGCACGAGCTGCGGTACGCGCCGGGCCTGTACGAGGACGCGCCCGTCACCTACCGCTCGATGGTGCTGGCCGACCGGATCGCCTGTCTGGAGCGGATCGGGGTCGAGTACCGGCAGCGCCGGCAGGGCGCGATCACCAAGACGCCGGGGCGGCGGCACTTCGACATCTTTCCTCAGTACGAGGGCCTGTTCGCGTTCCTCGAAGGGCGCCCGGATCTTGCGTGGGCGCGCCCGCTGCTGTTCGAGCGGGCTCTGGACCACATGCTGTTCGTGCTGGCCCGCGAGGACCGGGTGACGCCCGCGGACCGGCCGGACTTCTACCGCGAGATCCGCGCCTTCCACGCCCGTCATGTCCCGCCGGAGGGCTTCACCCTCCCGGACGGCCGACGCGGCAAGGAGATGCGGCTGCTGGCGCGGGCACCCTACGCGTCGTACGCCATGGCGCGCGGGCTGCACGATCTGCGCAGGACCGCCGGGAGCGGCAAGCGGCGCGTCGCGCGGGCGGCGTCGCAGCAGGCCCAACGGGCCTGGTACGGCGTCCGGTCGAGGCTTCCGCTCGATCCGCGGCTGGCCGTGTACTCGGCGTTCTCGCATCGCGGGGTGCTGGGCGATCCGGCGGCGATCCACGCCAAGGCGCGGGAGATCGCCCCGCACATCAGGGGCGTGTGGGTGGTCCAGGAGGACGCGGTGGACGCGCTGCCGCCCGGCACCGACTTCGTGACGCCCGGCTCGCGGCGCTATCACGAGGTCATGTCGCGGGCCACGTACTGGGTGAACAACGTCAACTGGCCGGGCACGCTGGCCAAGCGCCCCGGCAGTGTGCATCTCCAGACCCACCAGGGCACCCCGCTGAAGTACATGGCGGCCGACCTGCTGGCCAAGCCCGGTGCGCGGCACGGCTTCGACGTGCCGAAGATGCTGTGGCGGGCCGACCGCTGGGACTACAGCCTGGTGGCCAACCGGCACTCGGAGCTGGTGTGGGAGCGGGCGTACCCGTGTCACTTCACCTCGCTCAGGACCGGCAGCCCGCGCAACGACGTGCTGGTCGACGCCGGTCCCGAGGCCGGTGCGGCGGCCCGTGCGCGGCTCGGCGTCCCCGCCGGGCACACCGTGGTGCTGTACGCGCCGACCCGCCGCGACTACCGCCGGGGCGGCCATGTCGACCGGATCGACCTCGCCCGGTTCGCCGCGGACCTGGGCACCGGCCACACCCTCGTCGTACGGCTGCACCCGTCGCTGGCGAAGGGCACGGCCCGCGGGATGGGCCTGGCCGATCTGCACCGGCGGGGCGTGCTGATCGACGCGACGGACGAGCCGCACGTCGAGGACGTGATGCTCGCCGCCGACGTCCTGGTCACCGACTACTCCGCCCTGATGTTCGACTACGCCAACCTGGACCGGCCGATCGTGATCCACGCCGACGACTGGGGGGCGTACGCGGCGAGCCGGGGCGCCTACTTCGACATCACGGCCGAAGCGCCGGGCCATGTGTCGCGCTCCTACCGGGAGTTGGCGTGGCTGTTCACGTCCGGGACCTGGCAGGACGAGGAGTCGCTGCGGGCGCGGGAGGCATTCCGGCGGCGGTTCTGCGAGTTCGACGACGGGCTGGCCGCGGAGCGGGTCGTACGGACGCTGATGCTGGGCGAGCCGATGCCGGGTTCGGCCGCCGCGACGGTGCCGGCTCCGGCGTCGGCGAGGTCGCTGCTGGACGCCCGCTGACGGGCTTGCAGAGGGGCCGCCGATGGGCTCACTCGATGTGGTGACGTGAGTTAATGCCGTTGACCCGGCCGGGAACATACGGCAAATGCCCCAGACCCACACAACCTCCACTGTCAGAAAGGCGGCCGTCGGGACTCTCGTCCGGAGGACCGTGCAGGGTGCCACGGCGTTGCGCGGTGGCCGCGTCTGGCATCCGACGCCGTACCAGGTCTTCGGGTTCCTGTTCTACCTGGTGATGCTGTTGGCGTACTGGGCCGTGCCGCTGTGCTGCGACGCCGGCCAGCACGCGGCGGTCGTGGAACGGCTCAGCGCGAACCTGCTCCACCCCCGCCATCCGATGGCGGACCTGCCGGGCGCGGGCAGCCCGTACTACTCGCCGTACGCCGTCGCGCAGGGCGCGTTCGCCCGGCTGACCGGGCTGGGCGGCTGGGAGGTGGTGCGGCTGGCCGGCCCGCTGAACCTGCTGGTGCTGCTGACCGGCATCGGGCGCTTCGTGCGGGTGCTCACACCACGGCCCTGGGCGCCGGTGCTGGCACTGGGCGCGATGACGCTGCTGTGGGGCACCGAGCGGGCCTGGTGGAGCGGCTATCTGAGCCTGATGTCGATGACCGGGAACCTCGGCTACCCGTCCGCTTTCGCCATCGGGCTCACCTTCTGGGCCTGGGCATGGACGGGGGTGCGGGCGCGCGGGGAGGGGCTCGTCCGGTACGTCGGGCCGAGCGGGCTGCCGGGGTTCGCCGGGTACGCGGGGCTGGGCGCGCTGTACGGGCTGATCCTGCTGATCCATCCGATCACGGCGGCGGCCGCGGTGCTGGGTGCGGTGGCGTTCGTGACCGGGTGGCAGCGGGGGTGGGGTGCTGCCGTGGCCGTGCGCTGGGGGCTGGCGGCGGGCACGGCGGTGCTGGTCGCCGCATGGTGGCCGTACTTCGACGTGTTCGCGCTGGCCGGGAACCGCAGCGTGGACTGGATGCACCGGCGGCTGTACGAGCAGCTGCTCGGACAGTTCTGGCTGGCGCTGCTCGGGCTGCCCGCGCTGTGGCTGCGCCGGCGGCGGGGTTCCTGGCGGGATCCGCTGGTGCTGCTGTTCGCCCTGGACTGTCTGCTCGTGGGGTACGGCTGGTTCAGCGGCCACTACACCTACGGCAGGATCCTCGGGCTCACCCTGGTGCCGTTGCAGTTCGCGCTGGCGGTGGAGCTGGCGGCGCCCCGGCCGTGGGGCAGGGCGCGCCGGGTGCTGGGCGGGGCCGCGGTGGCCGGGGCCTGCGTCGGGTTCCTCACCGTGCAGGGCGGGGCGGTGGTGCCGCGCGCGCTGGACCCGATCGGCCTGGAGCAGCCGTCGCGGTGGCCGTCGTACGCGTGGGTGGCACGGCATGTCGGAAAGGGCGAAGTGATCATCTCCGACGGGCACTTCGCCCCTCGCTCCATCCCCGGGTACGGACCGAACCTGGCCGCGCCGATCTGGCCCGACCCCGCCCTGGACGAGCGGGTCAGGGAACGCAGGGTCGCCGATGTCCGCGCCTACCTCTCCCCGACGTCGACCCGGGCCGAGCGCATCACCGTCGCCCGGCGCTACCACGCGCGCTGGCTGCTGCTGACGCGGTGGAAGCGGGTGCCGGAGGAGGCGGTGGTGGTGGCCTGGAGCGGGACGTCGGGGGAGGTGCTGGCGCGGATCGGGTGAGCGTCCGTGCGGCGCGTGGTTACTCGATGACGAGGTCGACCTCGATGTTGCCGCGGGTGGCGTTGGAGTAGGGGCAGACCTGGTGGGCGGTCTCGACGAGCTTGCGGCCGGTCGCCTCGTCCAGGGTGTCGGGCAGCTCGACGCGCAGCGTGACCTTCAGGCCGAAGCCCTCGCCCTGCTTGCCTATGCCGACCTCGGCGGTGACGGCGGCGTCGGAGACGTCGACCTTGGCCTGGCGGCCGACGAGACCGAGGGCGCTGCCGAAGCAGGCGGCGTACCCGGCGGCGAACAGCTGCTCGGGGTTCGTGCCCTCGCCGTTGCCGCCCAGCTCCACCGGCGGGGCCAGCTTCAGGTCGATCTTGCCGTCGTTGGAGACGGCACGACCGTCGCGGCCGTGGGTGGCGGTGGCGACAGCGGTGTAGAGCGCGTCCATGGAAAACCATCCCTCTCGAAGTCACGTTCCGGCGGCCCTGGTGTCGGCCGCCTCACGACCACAAGTAGAGCACACAATTCAGTTGCACACAACTAAATGGTGGGCACGAGGTACCCTGGAACCATGACGACCTCGCCCACGGCCGACTGGCTCCGCCTCGACCAGCAGATCTGCTTCTCCCTGAACGCCGCCTCGCGCGCCTTCGGCGGCGTCTACCGCGTGATCCTCAAGGACCTGGGGCTCACCTACCCGCAGTACCTGGTGATGCTGGTGCTCTGGGAACACGGCGACCTGCCCGTGAAGAAGCTCGGCGAACATCTGCGCCTCGACTCCGGCACCCTGTCGCCGCTGCTCAAGCGGCTGGAGGCGGCGGGTCTGGTACGCCGGGAGCGCAGCGCGCGCGACGAGCGCTCGGTGGAGGTGCGGCTGACGGAGCAGGGCGCGGCGCTGCGCGAGCGGGCCCTTCAGGTGCCGCGCCGGATCGCCCGGGCGACGGGGTTCGACGTGGACGAGATCCGCGCGCTGCGGGCCCGGCTGGATGAGCTCACCGAGGCGCTGGACTCGGCCGCGGTGGAGGAGGCGGTGGAGGAGACTCCGTAGGCGGAGCCCGGCGGGCGGCGGACGTAGAGCCGTAGCGGGCCGTCGGGCTGCCCGGTGCGCAGCGGGCGGAACTCCTCGCCGACGATGGTGAGCTTGGTGCGTTCGGTGGGGTTGCGGGGATACCAGGGCGAGTTCAGGGCGTACGGCTCGGCGACGACCCAGACCCGGTCGACCGAGTCGAGCCTGCGCCGCAGTTCCCGGGCGCCGACCTCGCGGCCGTACAGCGACCCCGACCTCGGTCCGGACTGGCCGAGCGCGATGTCCCACGCCCCCCGGAAGCCCTGCGGATAGGCGAGTGCCGAGCGCCGGCCGATGGACGGCAGGTACAGCACCGGGTCGCCGGGGCGCAGATGCCGGGCGGCGAAGGCGGAGGCGGCGGCGAGGTTGTCGGGGCGGTGGGCCGGGGAGCGGTCCTGGCGGTGGAGGGGGAGGTGGTGGAGGAAGGCGAGGGCGATGGCGAGGACGCCGGCCAGGGGGAGGTGACGGTGCGGGAGCCGGGCGGGGCGGCCCCGACCGAGGCGGCCGTGGCCGCGTTCCCGTGTCACGGCCACCGCCGGCCGATCCGCCCCGACCTCCGCCAGCCGGTCCGCCCCCACCTCCGCCAGCCGGTCCGCCCCTGCCACCACCCGGTCCGCCCCCGCCGCCACCAGCAGCGGCGCCCCCGCGAGGGCGTACAGCACATACCGGTCGTCGTACATGGGCCGCACCTGCGACACGGCCATGAGCAGGCCCGGCGGCACCACCAGCAGCGGCAGCGCGACCACGGCGACCCGGCGCACCGCGAGGCCGACCAGCATGAGCAGGACACACGCCCCGAACACAGCACCCGTGGGTCCGGCGGCGCACTCCCGGAGCAGACGCTGCGCACTCCCCCACCCCGGCGCCGCCAGCCACTCCACCTGCCCGGTCTGCGCCCGTGACACGGCGACCAGCGGCAGCAGGGCCACGCCCGCGCCCGCCACCGCGCGCCCCCACCCGAACCACACCCGGCCCGGCACCCGCCACGCCGCCAGGGTCACCGCATGGGCGCCCACCACCAGCACGGCCAGCTCGTGCAGCAGACAGCCGGCCCCGAGGACGACGCCGTACGCCCACCACACCCGCCGCACCAGCAGCAGCGTCGCCCCCGCCACCCCGGCGGTGACCAGCGCGTACGACCGGCCCTCCTGCGCGTAGTGCCCGACCAGCGGCGTCACCGCGAACAGCAGCCCGGCCCACAGCCCGACCCGCGGCCGGGCCAGCCGCACCCCGAGCGCCGCGATCAGTCCCGCCGCCGCGGTCGCGCCCAGCACCGACGGCAGCCGGAGGGCGACCTCGCCGGGGTGTACGGCGAGGACGGCGTGCATGAGCAGGTAGTACAGGCCGTGCACGGCGTCCACGCCCTGCACCAGCCGCCAGATCTCCGGCACGGAGCGCCGGGCGACCTGGAAGGTCACCCCCTCGTCCCGCCACATGCCGCCGCGGTCGAGCCCCCACAGCCCGATGCCGAACATGACGGCGACGGGCACACAGACGGCGGCGACCCTTGGCGTCCTCGGCTCCTGCTCCTGCTCCCCGTCATCCATAGGGCCGATTTTGTGCTATTAGCCGACAAATATTCTTTATTGACGGCGTATCTCCGCGCATATGGCATTCGCCCGGCCTACGATCCCCGCGACGAACCACCTCCGCCCCACCCGCCTCTTAGCGGGCGGATACCCAACATCCCTGCCCTCCCTACGCTTCCGGAACGTGACCCCATGCACTCTCACGCCCCGCAGGTCGGCGTCATCGTCATCGGCCACGACGACGCCGCGCATGTGACGACCGCCGTCCGCTCGGCGTTGGCGCAGGGGCCCGCCGTGCGGGAGGTCGTCGCCGTCGACGACTGCTCGACGGACGACAGCGTGGAACTGCTCGACCGTCTCGCCGCGAGCGAGCCGCGGGTGCGGGTGGTCCGGCGCCGGGTCAACAGCGGCGGCTGCGGCAGCCCGCGCAACACCGGGCTCGACCGGGTGACATCGCCGTACGTGATGTTCCTGGACAGCGACGACGTCCTGCCGCCGGGCGCGGTTAACGCGCTGCTCGGGGCGGCGACGGGGGCGGACGCGGCGGTGGCGGGCGGGCTGTGCGTGCGGCGGGAGCTGCCGGAGGGGCGCGAGGTGCCCTGGGAGGCGGGCCTCTACGCCGGGCGCGCGGTGTACGAGAGCCCGGCGCAGCGCCCGCGCCTGGTCCACGACACGCTCTGCGTCAACAAGCTCTACCGCACCGACTTCCTGCGCGAGCACGGCATCCGGTTCCCCGAAGGCCGCTTCCCCTACGAGGACTTCGTCTTCACCGCGCGCGTACTGGCCGCCGCGCCGCGCATCGCGCTCGTCCCGGACCGCGTGTACATCTGGCATGTGCGCCGCACCGCCGCCCGGCTGTCGATCTCCCTGGACCGGGCCGGCATCACCAACTGGCTGGCGCGAACGGAGGCCTGCCGGCTGGTGTACGACATCCTGCTGGGCGCCGGACAGAAGGAGCTGGCGCGAGCCGCGCGAGGCAAGTTCCTGGACCACGAACTGCGCATGTACGCCCGGGAGTTGGGTCTGCGTGACGCCGGCTACCAGCGCGCGTGGTGGGCGCACACCCGGTCGTTTCTCGCCGAGTACGACGCCTCCGACTGGACCCAGAACCCTGCCGCGCCCGGCCGCCTCATCGGCCGCCTCGTCCTGGCCTCCCCCGAGCCCCGCGACCTGCCCCGCCTCAGGGACCTCGCCTCCCGCCCCGCCCGTCTGCTCCCGCCCTACGCCCACACCCCCGACGGCACCCCCGTCTGGTCGCCCGACCTCCCCCAGCTCACCCTGGAACCGCTGCTGACCCGCCCGGTCCGCCGTCTCCCCCTCGCCGTGGACGCGGAGCTGCGCCCACGCGCGCGTGCCTTCCTGCTCCGGCTCCGTCTGCACGAGCTGTACGGCAGGGTGGCGCAGGCGGGACCGGAGGCGCTGGAGGTGGAGTGGCGCTGCCGGGAGACGGGGCGTGCGGCGGGGCCCCGTACGACGGTGGCGCTCACGCCGGGAGACGGAGTCTGGTCGGCTGCGACGACGGTGCGCTGGGCCGGGTTCGGGGCGGGTACCTGGGATCTGCGGCTGCGTGTGCGCTTCCGGAGCGGGGCGTATCGCGAGGTCACCGCCTGCGTCCTCCCGGGCGCCGGTCCGCTGCGCCGTCGCGCCGTGGTCAGCGCCCGGCACGCCGTAGTACTCGTACACCCGTACCTCACGCACTCCGGGACACCGGCATTACGTATGGCCACGGGTTTACGCGGAGTCATGACAGTGGTCCGCGGCAGGCTTCGCCGCCTGCTTCACTGTCACTGACCCCGAGCGCGGTCCGCCGAGACCGACATCGGCACCGAAACCGACACCGACACCGACCAAGCACGAACCACAGGCTCATCGACGATGACTGACAAGGACTGACGAGGGGACGGCGGCACATGACCTGGCTGATCACCGGCGGCGCCGGTTACATCGGAGCGCATGTCGTACGGGCGATGACCGGGGCGGGCGAGCACGCCGTGGTGTACGACGACCTGTCCACGGGGAATCCCGACCGCGTGCCCGACGGCGTACCGCTGGTCGTCGGCTCGACCCTGGACCCCGAGCGCGTCGCCCGCGCGATCATGGCCCACCGCATCACCGGTGTCGTCCATCTCGCGGCGAAGAAGCAGGTGGGCGAGTCGGTCGAACTCCCGATGCTCTACTACCGGGAGAACCTGGAGGGCCTGCGCATCCTCCTGGAGGCCGTGACGGCGGCGAAGGTGCGGTCCTTCGTCTTCTCGTCCTCCGCCGCGGTCTACGGCATGCCGGACGTCGACCTGGTGACGGAGGAGACGCCGTGCGTGCCGATGTCGCCGTACGGCGAGACCAAGCTGGCCGGCGAGTGGCTGGTCCGGGCGACGCACCGCTCGACGGGCCTGTCCACGGCATCACTGCGCTACTTCAACGTGGCGGGCGCGGCCAGTCCCGAACTCGGCGACACCGGCGTCTTCAACCTCGTCCCGATGGTGTTCGAGAAGCTGACGGCGGACGAGCCCCCGCACATCTTCGGCGACGACTACCCGACCCCCGACGGCACCTGTGTCCGCGACTACATCCACGTCGTCGACCTGGCCGAGGCCCATGTGGCCGCGGCCCGCGCCCTGAAGTCGACCCCCGGCAAGGATCTCACCCTCAACATCGGCCGCGGGGAAGGCGTTTCGGTCCGCGAGATGGTCGACCTGATCAACGAGGTCACCGGCTACGACCGCCCCCCGACCGTCACCCCGCGCCGCCCCGGCGACCCGGCCCGCGTCGTCGCCTCCGCCGACCGCATCGCCACGGAGCTGGGCTGGAAGGCCAGGTACGACGTACAGGACATGATCGAGTCGGCGTGGGAGGGGTGGGTGCGGCAGCATCCGAAGGCGGCCCGGCACTGAGGGCCTGTGCTATATCCGCGGCCGGGTACCTGGGTCAGCGGGCCACTTGCGCGCAGGTCTCGTCGGCGTCGTGCGCGGTGATCTCCGCCTTGGTCTGCGGGGCCGGGCCCCGGAGGACGACCGTGAAGCAGCGGTCGACCGTGGTCTGTGCCGGTCCCAGGATCGGCATCGAGCGCCGGTAGGTGCGGGAGAACTGCACCACGGCACGGGTGCGGTCCTCGGTGGAGTCCAGCGCGTACAGCAGGCCGTTCTTCGTGCCCGCGGCCGAGTCCAGGGCCCGTTGGATGTCCTGCCGGTCGTGGGGCGGGCCGCTGTGCTGGGCGATGACGGCGTCCGCGAAGTGCCGTGCGTCGGCGCGGGTCGCCTCGAAGGCGGAGTCCTCGCGGTCCTGTTCGCGGCTGCCGCCGACGACGTGGGCGACGATCAGGGTCGCCACGAGCGCGAGGAGGACCGCCCCGAGGGCCTTGGCCCACGGGGCGGTCCGTCCGACCTGCTGGGTTGCCATGGATGCCTAGAGGTTGCTCACCGCGCGGCGGAACGCCTCGGCGTACGCGGAGGTGCCTACGCCGTTCGGATGATAGCTCTCACGGCTGACGCACCAGGTGCCGCCGACGCTGCAGTCGAAGTCCCCGTCGCCCTGCGGGGCTTTGACGATCTTGTTGATGCCCTCGGGGTCGTCACAGGCCCGCCTCCCTTCGAAGTCGGCGTCGGGAGATTCGTAGCTGACCGGGATGTTCGCCGCCTTGAGCGTGGCGACCAGCTGCTTCTGCTGGGTGGCCATGTAGTCGGCCATGGCGTTGATCCGGTTCATCCCGGCGCCGCCGACACCGCTCACGCAGGTGAGCGAGCTCGCGTTGAAGATCTTCGGGTAACCGAGCAGCACGATCTTCGCGTTGGGTGCGGCACCGTGGATCTGCCGGAGCGCGTCCTCGACCTTGGGCATGGTGGTGTCGATGTCGCGATGTACGTCCTCCTCGGCCGGGCATCCGGTGGTGGCGCACTGCTGCATCACGACCGGGAAGCCGGCGTCGTTGCCGCCGACGGTGAGGCCCACCAGGGTGGTGTCGGCGCTCAGGACTCCGGAGTCGAGCTGGGACTTCTCGTGGAAGTTGCCGTCCCAGCCCCATTCGCTCGGGTCGCCCGCGGTGACCTGGCTGGTGAAGGCGCCCGAGCAGGAGACGTTCTGGACGTCCAGGGTCGCCGAGTGGTCGTCGGTCAGGGTGCCGATGGTGGACGAGTATCCCGGCAGGGTGGTCTTGCGGGACCAGGAGTTGTCGCTGCGCCGGCAGGCGTTCCAGCGTGAGTTGTCGTCCTCGTCGTAGTCCTTGTCGCTCTCCGGCGAGTAGGCGCCGGCGCCCTCTCCGGAGGTGTAGGAGTCGCCGAGGATCGCCACGACCTGCTTGGGCTTGGCGCCGATCGGCTGGAAGGCGACCGCGTCCCAGGCGACGTCGTCGTCCCCGGTGCCGTCGTCGGTCTGGCTGGTCAGCTGTACGCGAGGGGTGCCGCTGACCTTGTAGACGCCCAGGGACACCCAGGTGTTCTTGCCGTGTTCCTGGCCGATGTAGCGGTGGCGGGTGAAGGTGCCGCTGCCGGTGTCGATGTCGTAGCGGGCCTGCTGGGTGTGGGCGCCGTGGTCGGGCACATGGACCATGATCCGGACCCATTCGTCCAGGGAGCGCCCGAGCTTCCAGGTGCCGGTGGTGAGCAGCCGGTCGCCGTCGGACGTGCCCGCCTCGCGGGTGTGGGTGAACCAGAAGTGGTCACCGAAACCGGCCCCGATCTGGTGCAGGTCGATCTTGCCGGGATAGGTGCCGTTGGAGTTGTTGAACGAGAAGCCGAAGCTGCCCGCCGACTCCGCCGGGCCGCAGGTGTGCCCGTCCTGCCCGGCCGGTCTGGTGCCGTCGGCGACGTCGTCCACGACGAGGGTGCCCGAGGGCAGCCCCGGGTCGCAGCGGGGCGGGTAGGAGGAGTTCTCGTTGGGCTGCTCGGGATAGTCGTCGTTGTTGAACCGGTGGACGGGGTTGCCGCACTGCGCCGCGCTGCCGCAGTCCTTCCACTTCACGGCCTCGTGCCACCAGCACTTCAGATACAGCGGGTCGGTCTCGTTCGGATCGCCGGGGAGCTTGCACGGACCCGCCCCGGTCTGGTTCGAGGAACCCTCGCCGATCTTGGAGCTGTCGCAGTCGTTCGACGCGGTGCAGAACGTGCCGATCGGCGGCTTGGCGCTGGTGCGGTCCGCGCGGGTGTTCCACCAGGCGGCGCGGTAACCGGCCTGCATGTCGCCGGGCTTGAACAGCGCGGAGATGGGCCGGGCGGCCCAGCCGATGACCTTCTCCTGGTACGGCCAGTCCTGCGGGTGCGCGGCGTGGCTGTAGTCGTCGGCGCCGGTGGAGTCCTCCAGGAAGGGGGTGCGGTTCTCCTTCCACAGCGGGTTGGCCGGGTTGTTGGTCCAGCCCACACCCCACTTGCCGCTGTTGCTGCCGGCGTCGGCCTTCGCGTGGTAGCCGGAGTTGTACGCCCACAGCGCGAAGAACCAGTTCTCGATGTACTTCGGCTTGCCGTCGTTGACGGTCAGGCCGTCGCTGCGGGTCTCGTTCCACTTGGAGGCGAGGATGTCGGCGCCGTAGGCGATGTTCGCCGTGTAGTCGAGCGCCGCGGCCTCCTTCTGCGCGTTCGTCAGGCTCGTGTCGGCCTTGCGCATGCCGTCGGTGACCTGGGTGATGCCGTAACCGCAGTCCGCCTTGGCCCAGTTGACGCCCCAGGGGTCGCCCTGGGTGCCGTCGGCGGAGTACTTGATGCCGTAGTAGTTCCCGATCAGCGAGTTGCCGGTCAGGCCCGGCACCACGGTGCGGGCGGCCTGCCACATGTTGGACTCCTGCGCGGTGATGCCGAGCAGGATCTGGGCGGGGATGTGCCATTCGTCGGCGCGGTCCGGAATCCCGTTCGGGTCACCGCTCAGGGCGCGCAGCGGGAACAGGGTCTGCGGCCAGTAGTAGCCCATGCCGGTGCCGTTCCAGTTGTCCGGACGGCTGATCCACGGGTCGAGACCCCGGATGACGGCTTGGTCGACGGCCCATTCCGCCTGCCGCGGGGTCGGCTGGAGCGCCTGCTTGGTGAGGCTGCCGCGGGGCACGGAGCAGGTGCGCTCGTCCTCGACCGGGTCGGTCGGCGAGGCCGCCAGCGTCTGCCGGGTGGCCGTGGCGCCCGCGGTGAGTGCGGGGGACGTCTGCGCACCGAGCCGCACGCGTGCCGGGGAGACGGGCCGGTCGCCGGGGGTCGTGGTGAGGCTCGCGGTACGGCCGGTGGCGCGAGTGAGGATGGTCGTGGTGACCGGACGCTCCGCGAGGGTGTCCGTGCCCTTCGGCGCCTGCTTGGCGTGCTGCCACTTGGTGGCGACCAGGGCCTCGCCGCGGGTGGAGGCGATCGCGTCCTTCGCGGCACCGGAGTTCTTCACGGCGCCGGGCAGCGAGCGGGCGGTGGTGTTCGCCTTGCCGGTGATGAAGACCGTGCCGTCGGCCGAGGCGGTCAGATCCACGTCCGCGAGCCGCCCCTTGGCGAGGGTGGTCGTCCTCCCGCCGACGGCGCGCTTGACCGCGCTGGTGGCGTTGCCCGTGCGGTCCAGGAAGACCAGGCCGCCGTCACGGTCGCCGCGCAGCTGGAACGGTACGCCGCTCGCCGCGCCCAGGGTGGTGCGCTTGCCGTCCTTGGCTATCTTCACCACGCGGTAGCCGTCGGCGGCGGCGATCCCGCCCTGGTAGGGGATGGCCGAGGTGACCTGACCGTCGAGCCGGAGCGGCTTGCCGACGGCTCTGCCCGCGCGGGCGTCGACGGTCACCAGCCGGGACGCGCTCTGCTTGGCCGAGTCGTCGGTGAACTGTGAGACGACGGCCGTCTCGCCGCGCCCGCAGCCGGGCGAGAAGTAGGCGAGGGAGGACTGCACCGGCAGCTTGGTGACCTTGCCGTTGGTCAGGTCGACCACGGCGGTGAAGGCACCGCGGCTCATCAACTCGGGCCGGTTGGTGAAGGTACGCGGCGCGTAGACGGCGACGGCCCGGGTGCCGGAGGCGGTGACACAGGCGTTGCCGATCCAGGCGTCCGCGTCGAAGCCGGGCTCGGACAGCGACGCGGCGGTCTTCCACGCGTAGCCGGACTTCTTGTCGGCGGTGAGGATATGGAAGCCGCCCGCGTCCGAACTGGTCGTCCACACCCGGTCGTTGGACGACTTCCAGCCGACCCCTAGGAGCCGCGCCCGCTGCGTGCCCGGCACGCCGGAGGACGCGTTGGGGGTGTGCGCGGCGGTCGGCCGGGGGCCGGTCGGGCTGGTGGACTTGGTCGGGTTGGTCGCGGGCGGGGACTCACTGTCGGCGACGGCGACGGTCTGAATGAACCCGCTGAGCACGGCACCGGCCGCGACAGCGGCCAGCCCGGTGCGGGCCCGTGGGGAGGGTCTCAACCCTGAATCCTTTCATCACATGGCGAACCGGCCACCACAGCGCATGGAGTGCATGCAGCGCATGGAGAGAGGAGAAGGGGCTGTGGCGGCAGGACGGATGGCGCAAGGCGGATCGGGGAGGAACGGCAGGCGGAAGCGTCGCGCAAGAAATGCGATCGGGATTTCAGTGCGTGTCGATGCGGCCGCGTGCCTGAATGCCGCATAACCAGCTCACATATTGAAGATTTTACTGACGCCCCACGGCCCGCAACAGCCCCACAAGGCACGCCAAGTTGGGCATACGAGCCATTCCCTGTGGCGCATTCACGCCACTCCCAATCGGAATGCTCAATTCCCGAGAATGGCGCTCACCGCGACGGCCCCTGCGGCCCGAGTTCGAACCAGACGCCCTTCCCGCCCTCACCGCCCCCACGCCCCGCCCGCCACCCTCGCCGCTCAGCACCCCACCGCCCCGCGGTGACCGAGTCGAGGATCCACAGCCCACGCCCACTCTCGCCGTCGTACCCCTCCTTCATCACGGGCAGGGTGACGTCCGTGTCGAAGACGGTGGCCCGCAGGCCGACCGGGTTGGTGACGAGGAGGAGTCCGGGTCCGGCGCCGGCGCCGGTGGCGCTTCCGGCCGCGTGGACACAGGAGTTGGTGACGAGTTCCGAGATGCAGAGTGCGGCGTCGTCGACGATGGCGCCGAGGTGCTGCGCTTGCAGGACGGAGGTGACGAACTCGCGGGCGATGCGGGGGGAGGTGGCGTGGGAGGGGATGCGGAGGCTGTATTCGGGCATGGGGGGTCAGCTCCAAGTCGCCTTAGGCATGGGTGAGTTGAGGCAGGGCGGGAGATGTGCGCAACGGAGAGTGCCGCCTGCATCACAGAAGGTAGGCTGCAACGTATATGCACTGCAACCTGTATGCCGAAACTGCCAACCGGCCGAGTGACCGTGCCATGCTGGCCCGGCACATCCGCAGGCCGGAAAGACCAGAGGGACGTCAAAGATGCCGCTCAGGAGCAATCCCACCTACCGCCAGGAGCGCTTGGGGGCCGAGCTGCGCAAGATGCGCGAACGCGCGGGCATCACGGCGAGGGCCGCAGCCGCCCTGCTCAGCTCAAGCCCCATGTATCAGAGCCATCTTGAGAACGGCCGCAGCGGCATCAGCGAGGACCGCCTCCGACGCCTGGCGGCCCACTGCGCGTGTGACGACGCCGCGTACGTGGATGGGCTGGTTGCCATGGCCGCGGAGCGGGGGAAAGGGTGGTGGGAGGAGTACCGCGGCATCATCGTCCCCGCCGGCCTCAATGTGGCGGAGCTGGAGCACCACGCCGTAAGCATCCAGACTTTTCAGATGCCGCACATTCCAGGCCTGTTGCAGACCGAGGATCACATGCGAGCCGCGTTCCGCTACGCGTCACCGGAGCTGACGCCCCAGGACCTGGAAGCGTATGTGGCGTTCCGGCTGCGCCGCCAGCATGCCATCACCGATTCACCGGTGAAGCCGTACGAAGCGATCATCCACGAGGCGGCTCTGCGCATTCTCGTCGGCGGCCGCAAGACAGCCCACGCGCAATTGGAGCGCATCCTGGAGCGCTCGGAGCTGGACCATGTGACCGTGCGCGTCCTGCCGTTCGCCGCCGAGGACTTCGCTGGCGCCGGGCACTCGATGGACTACCTGCACGGCCCCGTCCCCCAGCTGGGCACCGTGCTGACCGAGACCGGCCACAGCAGTGTCTTCTTCGATGCCGAGCCACTGCTCAAGCAGTACCGCAAGCGGTATGACAGAGTGGCAGGCTCTGCCCTGAGCCCGGCCGAATCCCGGGACTTCATCGTCCACATGCTCCAGGAACTTTGAAAGGCTCCCCGTGATCGCACCCCTCACTTGGCAGAAGTCGTCCTTCTCAGGCGGCGGCACGGGCGACAGCTGTATCGAATTCGCCGCCCCCATCACGTCTCCCACCTCCATACACCTCCGCGAAAGCGACGACCCAGCCACCATCCTCACCACTACCCCCACCGCCCTCCACGCCCTCCTCACCACCCTCAAGGCCAAGCCCCTTGCCTGACCCCCACCTGCAGCGCGCCCTCGGCACTGTCATCGGCTCCGCCGTAGGCGACGCCCTGGGCGCCCCCTTCGAGTTCGGGCCGGAGCACGCCTTCTCCGCCCGCTTCCCGAAGGGCACCGGCGACGAGATGTGCGGGGGCGGCGGCTGGGAGCCCGGCGAGGCGACCGACGACACGCAGATGGCCGTACTCGTCGGAGAGTCGTTGTTGGAGTGCGGCGGGCTGGAACTCCCGGACGTCTTCCGGCGTTTCCAGCGCTGGGCGGCGGCCGAGCCGAAGGACATCGGCCTGCAGACGGAAGCCGTGCTGAGCAGCGGCGACCCCTGGGACATGGCCGCCGCGCTGCACTTCCAGGTGAGTCAACGGGCCGCGGGCAACGGGGCGTTGATGAGGGCGGCGACTTCCGCCGTGTACTTCTCCCACGCCGGCCGCGAGGCCACCATGGACGCGGCCCGCAGAATCGCCGCCCTCACTCACGGAGACCGCGCGGCGTGGGAAGGCACCGCTGTCTTCCATGAGTTGGTGCGCGTCGCGCTGACCGGGGAGGACCCGCTCACCGCCGTCCCGGACACCCTCGATGCGGTCCACCCCGACCACCGGGAGCGCTACGCCGTCGTCCTCGCCCCGGACTGGCACCCCGACAAGGCGACCGAATTCAACGGCGCCGTATGGCCATGCCTGGGTTCCGCGGTCTGGGCCCTGCGGACCACGTCGTCCTACGAAGACGCCGTACGCGCCGCCATCGACCTCGGCGGTGACACGGACACGGTGGCGGCGGTGACCGGCGGGCTGGCCGGGGCGGTGTACGGCATCGACGCGGTGCCGGAGCGGTGGACGTCGGCCCTCCATGTGCCGTTGCCGGGGTTCGGTGAACGCGTCCTGGGCACGGCGGAGTTGACCGAGCTGGCACTGCGGCTGAGCGAGGCGGGCGCCCCGTCGTGAGGGGCGCCGCAGCCTGGATCACGGGGCTGATCGCGAGTCCGAGGAACCGGCCGTGCCGTGAAGGCCAGGTGGCGAGGGCGACCGAAGCGCTTCGAAGCGCTTCGACGTGATGTCTGCAGGCGAGAGTGTCCGTAGGTGAAAGAAATGTGTCTTCCTGCGCAGAGCCTTGCCGTTGATACGTCCCATCATTACTGTCCCCAGACGCAAGCGCTTCGACGCTTCGCATCTGCGTCTGACAAGCCCGCGCCACCTCGACGACCCGCGCCACCCACCATCGCGAGCAGCACCGCATGCGAACGGAGCGAAGGTGTCAGCACGTCAGCTGATCGACCGCCTTCGCCAGGGCCGACCATCGAGCCGATCAGTCGGCCCACTGCGCAAGCACCTCGGACGGAGCTGAGTCGCGCCGTCCCGAGCCCGAGGGGTCCGGAGCAACCCGTCGCCGTCCTTGGAGGGACACATGAGATGGCAAGCCCTTAAATCCATCAGCAGCAAGTCGGCCGGGTTCGGTCGGCTGGCCCTGATAGCCGCCGTGATAGCCGGGTTCCTGAGCATCGCGTCTCCGGCGCAGGCCGCGGTGTACTCCACCTGCGACCGGTGGGGCAGTTACACCCAGGGCACCTGGACGGTCTACAACAACGTCTGGGGCGACAACCACGGCCCGCAGTGCCTGACCGTCGACAGCATCAAGTCCTGGTACGTCGATGCCAACCACTCCGGCGGCGGGATCAAGACCTACCCGAACACCTCGGTCCGGCCCCAGACGCCGCTGTCGCAGTTGAACTCGGCGGGCTTCTGGTACAACACGTCGTCGGCTCCCGTCGGCGGCAGTGACCACTGGAACTGGACGAGCGACCTCTGGTCGACCAACAACCAGGACGAGATCATGGTCTTCACCAGCTGGGCCGGGAGGACCGGCGGCTGGGGAAGGCAGATCGCGTCCAACGTGACCATCGGCGGCATCCTGTACGCGGAGGTCTGGCAGGCCGATCCCGGCTGGAACGTCCTGCAGCTCATCCCCGCCCAGCAGACCAACACCGGCAGCATCGACGCCTCGGCGGTCTGGCGATGGGCCGCGTCGTGGAACCTCCTGCGCAACACCAACTTCGACACGATGCAGTTCGGCCTTGAGATCACGTCGACCAGCGGCGTGCAGAAGCGGTACTCGCTGAACGCCTACAGCGCCTGGTGGAACAACACCTCCGGCGGCGGATCAAGCATCTAGCCGCACTACGCGCGACACGACGGTGCACTCCGTCCGCGCGTAGAGACGAGCGCCGGAGCGATTCCCCAACGCATACCTGGCCGCCGGGCCTCGAACGACAAATCCCGGCGGCAAGGTTTGCTCATGACCGCCGCCCGGCCTCTCCAGCGCTAGCGCACCACGCGATGGCGGAGGTAGACGACCTTGGAGCCGAAGGGGCGGGTCTCTACGAGTTCGAGGTCGACCCGGCGCTCGTGCCGGGGGAAGAACGGAATGCCGCCGCCGACCAGCACCGGGTAGACCATGGTCCGGTACTCGTCGATCAGACCCGCCTCGGCCGCCTGGGCGGCGAGCGTCGCGCCGCCGATCGCGATCTCACCCTCCCCCGGCTCGGCCCGCAACCGCTCGATCTCCTCCGCCACTCCGCCGGAGGCCAGGCGGGCATTGCCCTGCACCGTCGACAGCGTGCGGGAGAACACCACCTTCGGGAGCGGATTCCAGAGCGCGACCCACTCAAGCTCCGCGTCGTCGAGCGACGCTTCCTGCTCGGCGGTCTCCCAGTACAGCATCGTCTCGTACAGCCGTCGTCCCAGCAGATGGACGTCGACCCCCCGGATCTCGTCGATCCAGAAGCGGAAGACCTCCGGCTGGGGCCCCGACCAGTCGAAGCCGCCGTCCGGCCCGACGATGTAGCCGTCCAGTGAGACGTTCATCGAATAGGTCACGCTGCGCATCAGAAGTCCTCCTCGGTGACGATCCTGGAGTCGCCGTTCCCCGTCCACACGATGCGACCGCGCGCGTCGGCCCGCACCCCAAGCGCGGCGAGCAGCCCTTACACGTTGTTCAGGTACGTCAGCACCGCGAGCACCCTGCGATGCCCGCTGTCGCTCTGCGGCAGGCCGAGCTTCAGGAAGACGTTGCCGATGTGCTTGTGGACCGCGCGTTCCGTGACGACCAGCGTCTTGGCGATGGTCGCGTTGTCGTGGCCCTCGGCCATGAGGGACAGCACCTCGCGCTCGCGGGGGGTGAGGGAGTCGAGCGGGGAGTCGGGGCGGCGGGTCAGGAGTTCGGTGACGACCTCGGGGTCCAGGGCGGTGCCGCCCGCCGCGACACGCTCCAGGGCGTCCAGGAACTCGTCGACCCGGCCGACCCGGTCCTTGAGCAGATAGCCGAGCCCGCTCGCACCGCCGGCCAGGAGTTCGGCGGCGTAGGACTCCTCGACGTACTGGGAGAGGACGAGGACCGGCAGCCCGGGCATCTCCTTGCGCGCGGCGAGGGCGGCGCGCAGCCCCTCGTCACGGAAGTCCGGCGGCATCCGTACGTCGAGCACGGCGGCGTCGGGACGGTGTTCGAGGAGGGCGGGCAGGATCTCGGGGCCGGTGCCGGCGACGGCCACGACCTCGTGTCCGGCCGACGTCAGGAGGAGGACCAGACCCTCGCGCAGCAGGGCGTTGTCCTCGGCGATCACGACTCTCACGGCAGTTCCGCCTCTACTCCGGCTCCACGCGGGTCACCGGTCCGGCCACCTGTCCGGTCGCCCGTCCGGTCATCCCCGCGCGTCGCGGTGACGCCGCCTCGGTCAACCGGCGTTCGATGCGCGCAGCCTACTCACCGCGCCGTTCTCAGCGTCGTTCACAGCGCCTTCAGGGCGTGCGCGGTGGCCCGGGCCAGGGCGTCCAGATACCCCTTGGGCACCTTGGGTCTGCGGATCACGACGGAACGCCAGTACAGGGGGCCCGAGATCAGGTCGAGGGCCAGCTCCTCGTCGATGCCCGGACGCACCTCGCCCCGCTTCTCCGCGGCCATCACGATGCCGTTGGCCACGCTCGCCTGACCGTCCCGCAACGCCTTCTGCACGGCCTCGGCGATCTCGGGACTGCGGGCCGCCTCGGCCTGGAGGTCCGGGAGGATCTGCGAGGCCAGGGGGTGGCGCAGGGCGCGCGCGGTCACCTCGTACAGCAGCCGCAGGTCCCCCTCCAGCGAACCGGCGTCCGGCACGGGCAGCCCCATGACCGCGACCGCCGACACCACGTCGAGCACCAGGTGCAGCTTGGAACGCCAGCGCCGGTACACCGCCGTCTTGCCCACGCCCGCACGGCGCGCGATGCCCTCGATCGACATGCGCGCATAGCCGACGGCCGCCAGCTCCTCGAAGACGGCCGCCCGGATCGCCTCCGTCACGTCCTCGCGAAGTACGGCCGCCCCGGCGGGGGCCCGACGGCGCGGCGGCGTCTTGGGCTGGTCGGCGTTGGTCGTCATGCGGAACAGCATAGGGGCGTAGCGACGGTACGGTCCCGTCCCTACGCGACGGCCCCGGCCCCCTCACTCCGCCCCCACGCCATCCCACCCCAGCCCACCCGAGTCCACCCGAGTCCACCCCCGTGCACTCCACCCGTTATATCGATCACGTCACGACGAAACGGTTGCGTTCCGACGCCCCTTCGCCCTACGCTCGCGTTGCGACGATACGGTCCCGTCCCGACGTAAGAAGACGTGAAGAGTCACGTAAGAGAACGCCAGGGACAGGAACCCCAGGAACAGCAACGCCAGGGACCGTCCCCGCACCCCTCCCCCCGAGCGAAAGCAGCGGATGTGAGCCAGGTCCTCGACACACCGCCCCCGACGACAACCGCCCCGGCCCCGGTCGACCTCGCGGACCTCGCCGCCCGGCACGGCCTCTCGGTCAGCGGCGCCCGCCCCACGCTGCCCCAGTACGTCCGCCAGCTGTGGGCGCGCCGCCACTTCATCAGTGCGTTCTCCACGGCCAAGCTCACCGCCCAGTACAGCCAGGCGAAGCTCGGCCAGGTCTGGCAGGTGCTCACGCCGTTGCTGAACGCGGCGGTGTACTACTTCATCTTCGGCGAGCTGATGGGCACCAGCCATGGCGTGCCCGACTACATCCCGTTCCTGGTGACGGGCGTGTTCGTGTGGACGTTCACGCAGAGCACGATCATGGCGGGCACCCGCGCGATCTCCGGGAACCTGGGCCTGGTACGGGCGCTGCACTTCCCGCGGGCCGCGCTGCCGATCTCCTTCGCGTTGCAGCAGCTCCAGCAGCTGCTGTTCTCGATGGCCGCCCTGGTCGTCATCCTGCTCTGCCTGGGCATTCCGGTTTCCGCGTCCTGGCTGCTGGTGATCCCGACGCTGTTCCTCCAGTTCGCCTTCAACGCGGGCGTCGCGATGGTCATGGCGCGCATGGGGGCGAAGACTCCGGACATCGCCCAGCTGATGCCGTTCCTGCTGCGCACCTGGATGTACGCGTCGGGCGTGATGTTCAGCATCAGCGCCATGATGCACAAGCACACCGACGTGCCGTCCTGGGTGACCACGGCCCTGCAGGCCAACCCCGGCGCCGTCTACATCGACCTGATGCGCTTCGCGCTCATCGACAGCTTCCACGCGAGCCAGCTCCCGCCGCACGTGTGGGCCATCGCGACGGGCTGGGCGCTGCTGGCCGGCGTCGGCGGCTTCATCTACTTCTGGAAGGCTGAGGAGACGTACGGCCGTGGCTGAGAACCCGAGCGACAACATCCCCACCGTCATCGCCGACGGCGTCGACATCGTCTACCGCGTCAACGGCACGGGCGCCGGCCGCGGCTCCGCAACCGCCGCCCTCAACCGCATCCTGCGCCGCAGGCAGACCGAGAAGACGTCCGGTGTGCGCAAGGTGCACGCGGTCAAGAAGGTGTCGTTCGTCGCGTACAAGGGCGAGGCCATCGGCCTCATCGGCACCAACGGCTCCGGCAAGTCGACCCTGCTCAAGGCGGTCGCGGGCCTCCTGCCGGTCGAGAACGGCCGTATCTACACCGACGGCCAGCCCTCCCTCCTCGGCGTGAACGCGGCCCTGATGAACGACCTCACCGGCGAGCGCAACGTCCACCTCGGCGGCCTCGCCATGGGCATGTCCCGTGAGCAGGTCAAGGAGCGGTACCAGGAGATCGTCGACTTCTCCGGCATCAACGAGAAGGGCGACTTCATCACCCTGCCCATGCGCACGTACTCCTCCGGCATGGCTGCCCGGCTGCGGTTCTCCATCGCCGCCGCCAAGGACCACGACGTCCTGCTGATCGACGAGGCGCTGGCGACGGGCGACCGTTCCTTCCAGAAGCGTTCCGAGGCCCGGATCCGTGAGCTGCGCAAGCACGCGGGCACGGTGTTCCTGGTCAGCCACAACAACAAGTCGATCCGCGACACATGCGACCGCGTGCTGTGGCTGGAGCGCGGCGAGCTGCGCATGGACGGGCCGACGGACGAGGTCCTCAAGGAGTACGAGGCGTTCACGGGCGACAAGTCGGCCAAGCCGGCCCCGAAGCCACAGCCGAAGCCGACACCCGCCCCGGCCGCCCTTCCCTCGTGAGGCGCAACTGAGAGTCACTCCTTCACCCCATTAGTGACACTATGTCCTAGGTCGGACAAGGTGCGCCCGGCACGGTGAAAACGGTGAAGGAGTCCCCGCGATGCCCGAGCTCAGCGTCATCGTCCACGGGCCCAACACCCAGGACCGTCTGACCGCGCTCCTCGCCTCCCTGGCCGCGCACCCCCACCCCGAGGTCGAGGTCGTCGTGGCCGCGGTCGGCGCCTGGGCGCAGGAGACGGCGGCGGCGTACGCCTCCGAGATGCTGGTGCTGCCTCTGCCGGACGGGACGGACGACGCCACGGCGCGGTCGGCGGGGGCGGCCCGGGCCTCCGGTCGCTGGCTGCACTTCGTGCGCGCCGAGGACGGTCTGCCCGTCGGCGCCCCGCGCATGGTCGCCGAGCGCCTCGCGGAACTGCCGGACGAGGTGGACGTCCTCCTCTTCGACCACGTCCGCTCCACCTGGGACACCTCGGGGCTGCCCTCCGACGACGGCCCCCTCCTCGCCCGCGCGGGCCGCGCCGCCCACCGCCTCGACGACATCGCCCGCACCGCCCTGCGCGTCACCCCGCTCCTGGGCAACCGAGCGCTGCGCACCCCCTTCTGGCAGGTGCACGAACGCCAACTCACCACCCCTGACGAGCCGTTCGCGTCGTACGCCGCCCTCCTTCTCGCCGACCACATCGCGGCCCTGAACCAAGTGGCGTACGACCACCACGAACTGCGTCCCGAGAGCCTCCCCCCGGTCACCCCCGAGGACCACTACACCCTCGTGGACCGCTACGAAACGCTCCTCACCCTCGCCCTCGACCTCACCCTCGCCCGACACCGAGCGGCCGCCGCCCCCTCCCTTCCCGGCAGCACGGGCGACGCCCTCCCCCGCTCGCTCCCGCACGCCGTCCTCTACGACGTCATGGTCCGCGACTGCCTGCGCACCTTCGCCCGCGTCCCCATGCCCGACCCGGTGGCCAGGGAGTTCTTCCGGCGCGCCGCCGAAGCGGCGACTCGGCACCGCCCGCCCGGCCATCGCCGCCCGGCCGGTCCCGAGGGCATCCGCCGGAGTCTCCTCGAAGAGAACGCCTACACCAGGTACCGCGCCTTCCAGGCCGCCAACCGCGCCCGCCGGGCCGTGAAGTCGGCCGTACGAACCCGAAGCCGCCAGGTCACCGACGCCCTCGGCGACCGCCACTACCGCAAGGCCCTCTCCCAGCCGGTCAACCCGAACCTGGCGGTCTTCGCGGCGTACTGGAACCGCGGCGTGGCGTGCAACCCGGCGGCGATCGCGGCCAAGCTCACCGAACTGGCCCCGCAGATCCACCCGGTGTGGGTGGTGACCCCCGACAACGCCCCCCTGCTCCCACCCCACACCGACCACGTGCTCCCCGGAACCCGCCGCTACCGCGAGGTGCTGGCCACGGCGAAGTACCTGGTCAACAACGTCAACTACCCCAACGCGATCGTGAAACGCCCGGACGCGATCCACCTCCAGACCCACCACGGCACCCCGCTCAAACGCATGGGCGTCGACCAGATGGAGTTCCCGGCGGCGGCCAAGGGCCTGGACTTCCCGGCACTGCTGGCCCGTATCGACCGATGGGACTACAGCGTCTCGGCGAACAGCCACTCCACGCGCATGTGGGAGCGCGCGTACCCGTCCCGCTTCGTCTCCCTCGACTACGGCTATCCGCGCAACGACGTCTTCTACACGGCCACCGCGTCCGACATCCGCGCGATCCGCGACCGCCTGGGCATCCCCCCGGCCCACCGCGCGATCCTCTACGCCCCCACCCACCGCGACTACGAGGCCGGCTGGACCCCCCGCCTGGACCTGGCCACCCTCGCCGACCGGCTCGGCGAGGACACGGTCCTCCTCATCCGCGGCCACTACTTCTACGACGGCACACCGTCCCCCCTGACGGCCCTGCGCCGCACGGGCAGAATCATCGACGTCTCGGCCTACGACCCCGTCGAAGACCTCGCCCTCGCCGCGGACGCCCTGGTCACGGACTACTCGTCCATCATGTTCGACTACGCCAACCTGGACCGCCCGATCGTCATCTACGCCGACGACTGGGAGACGTACCGCTCCACCCGAGGCGTCTATTTCGACCTGATGGCCGAGTCACCGGGCCCGGTGGCCCGCACCCAGCAGGACCTGACCGAGATCCTCACCACCGAGGCCTGGCACGACGAGGGCGCGGCGAAGGCGCGGGTGGCCTTCCGCCGCCGTTTCTGCGAGTACGACGACGGACGCGCCGCTGAACGGGTCGTACGCCGCGTGTTCCTGGGCGAGAGCGTGGACACCCTGCCGCCGGTGACGCCGCTGGAGGACCGCACGCCGGCCCCGAGCCCGAGGGAGGCGCTGTGAACCCGGAAGCCGTGGAAGCCGTAGAGGCCGCGGAGGCCGCACCCCCGGACGTCACGGTGACGGTCATCGTCTACAACGACGCGCGGCGCCTGCCACGGGCCGTGGAGTCGGTACGCCGCCAGACCCACCGCAACATCGAGATCATCATCAGCGACGACCACTCGACGGACGAAACCCCGGAGGTGGCAAGGAGACTGGCGTCCCAGGACCCCCGTATCCGCCGGCTCCGCCTGCCGCGGAACAGCGGCGGCTGCAGCGCCCCGCGCAACCGGGCGCTGGAGATCGCGCGGGCGCCGTACGTCATGTTCCTGGACAGCGACGACGAACTCACCGACGACGCGGTGGAGTTGCTGCTGGCGGCGCACCGCGAGCGGGAGATCGACTTCGCGATGGGGGCGGTGGTGCGGGTCCGGGAGGACAGCGGACGCCGTACGAGATGGATGCCGCACCTGGTCGCCGAGCGCCGCACGGTGATCGGCATCGAGTCCGAACCCCGGCTGCTCTTCGAGCACCTGTCGACGAGCAAGATGTACGCGCGCACCTTCCTGGACCGCCACGACCTGCGCTTTCCCGAGGGCATCCACTACGAGGACCAGCTCTTCACGGCGCAGGCGTACTGCCTGGCCAAGGAGTTCACGGTCATCCCGGAACCGGTGTACCGCTGGTACGTGGCGCAGTACGCGGCCACGAGCACGGCGACGGCGTCGATCTCCAACCAGCGCGACCGGCTGGACAACGTCCGCGACCGCGTCCGGGTGCAGCGCCTGATCGACGACTTCCTGGCCGAGAGCGGGCACGCCGGGCTCCGTGAGGACAAGGACTACAAGTTCCTCAAGCACGACTTCCGGATGTACGCGGGGGACGTGCCGTACAGGGACGACGCCTGGCTGGCGGCGTTCGCCGACCTCACGACCCCCTACCTCGACTCCCTCGCCCCGACGGCCTACAGCCGACTCCCGCGCACGGAACGGGTGGTCCTCCAGCTGATCCGCGAGCGCCGCTTCCCGGAGGCGAGACTGGCGGCCAGGGGCCTGGGCCGCGCTGTGGCACCGCGCCATGTGACATCGGACGTGACAGAGGGCGCCGCGTACTCGGGCAGAACCATCCCCACGCACTGGGGCAAGACCATCCCCACGTACTGGGGCGAGACCGTCCCCACCACCGACACCTCCCGCCGCGAACTCGACGTATCGGACCTGGAGTTGGACACCCGTCCCTTCCGCAGCGCCCTGTTCCGCCACGAGATCACGGAACTCACCCGCGGTCCCGGTGCCTCGATCGACCTCACCATCCGCACCTACGACCCGGGCCGCCGCCTCCCGGTGGGCCCCCACCGGGCCGGCCTCCTCCTCACCCCCGGCCGACGCCGCCTCACCGTGCCGTTCCGCCTGTCCCCGGTGAGCCCCGGCATCTTCGAAGGCCAGGTCCATCTGGACCTGACCAGGGCCCCCGTCCCCCACCACGGCTTCACCGGCACCCGCCACCCCCTCCTCCGCATCGAGTGCCAGTCCCTGCACAACACGGCGGTGCTGCTGGCCCCCCTGGCCTTCCCCATCCTGACAACCCGCATCGACTACCACTCCGGCACGGCCCCCCACCGGGTGACCGTCGAACCGGAGCCCCACGGCCCCGGCCGCCTCCAGATCCGCTGGCAGCCACTGGGCATCACGGGGAACTTGGTACACCCGGTGGTACGACGCCTGGCCCGACCGAGGGTGCGAAGAGCGGCCCGCCTGCTGAGAAGCGCACTGCGTTAGCGACGAGCCGCTGCCGAACAGCTACCGGACCACCTCGTACAACACCTGCCCGCCCGGCCCCCAGGTCACCACCCGCACCCCCTGGCCCCTTCCAGTCCCCGTCCCCCGATCCACAACCCACCGCACCCCGTACGCCGCCGCGATCCCCCGCCGCACCCCCACGGACGCCCCCGCCCCGAAGTACCGCCGCACAGCCGCCTCCCGACGCCCCGCATCCGCCAGGAACACGTCGGGATACCCGGGCGCCACGGTGTACGCCCCGTACGCCGGAATCTGCCGAGCCGGCATCGTCCGCGCCATGACCACGTCCCCGTACTTCACCCAGGGCGTGACCCACCAGTACCCCGCCCAAGGCACCCGGTACTTCGCCGCGACCACCCCCGGCAGCACCCCACGCGGCACGACGTACCCCACGGCCCCGACCTGCGTCCAAGCCCCCACCACCAGGGCCGCACCCAGCACCCCCGCCCACACCCCACGCCACCGCATCCCCCTCCCTTCCTCCACCACCGCCAACGCGGCAGCGACCTGCGCCGGAATCAGCGCCGCGGGCAACGCCCGCCCCCACGAGTAGTGCCCACTCACCCCACCAACCGCCACGACCACCACCCCCAGCACGAAGAACAGCACCAGCGGATCCCATCGATCCCGCCGCCACCGCACGACCAGCGCACCGACCCCCACCATCACCAGCCAGTACCGCCCCGCCAGTTCCCGGTACAACCCCCGATGCACCGCCTCCAGTTCACCCCCCGCCCCGACCAGCGCGAAGAAGTCGTAGTACGGCCACACCCACAGCACCACGACCCCCACCACGACCCCGCCCCCGACGCGCAGCCACACCCCGCGCCCCACACGGCCGCCCCGTCCCGCCCACGCGGCAACCACCGTGGCCAGCGCCCCCAAAGACGCCACGACCCCCGAGAACTGATGGCACAGCAGAATCACCGCCCACAGCACCCCGAGCCCGGCCCAAGCTCCCTGCCCAGCCCCCGACCGCAGCGCCCGCGCCAGCCATGCCCAGAAATGAAAGGTCAGCCCCAACGCGAACACACTCGGATACGCCACCGTCAACGCCAGCGAGTTCAGCCCCAGAAACCCGCTCCACTCGAACAGCGACGTCCCCCACAGAAACACCAGGCACAGCACGGCCAACGCGGGCGCCGCCCGATGCGCGCTGAGCGTCCGCACGTATCGCCACACCCCCGTGACCAGCAGCCCCAGCCCCACCACCGCACCGATCCGCAGCACGACGAACACCGAGAGCCCGGACACCCGCGCCACGCACCCGAGCACCAGCATCCACGGCGAGTAGTACGGACTCGGCGTATCCGCGTCGACCAGCGGATTCCCGGGATCGACCAGGTCGTGCCGGAGCCGCTGCACGGTCGCCGCGTGCATACCGAGGTCACCGACCCAAGGGAGCCGGACGATCACCAGGAGAAGCAGCAGAACGACCAGGGCGGCGACAGCCTGCGGCACGACCGTCGTACTCCGCAGCGCACCCCGCATCATGCTCATCCGAGCACTGTAAGTCCCGTTTTGCCCCAAATACGCGAGCGCCCCGGGCTGTCACGGCCCGGGGCGCCCTGATGTGCGTACGGCTTACGCGTGGTCGGCCTATGTGTGCGTCCGCAGCAACGTCCGCATCGTCCGCATGGCCACCGACAGGTTCGCCAGATCGAACGCGTCCGACCCCCGGATCTCCTCCAGCGTCGTACGCGCCCGTCCCAGGATCGCGCCGTTCTTCTGCTCCCACGCCTCGTACCGCTGCTCTGGCGTCGAGGTGCCGTTGCCGACGGCCAGGACGTCCGAGGTCAGGGCCGCGTGGGCGGCGTACAGGTCCTCGCGGATGGAGGCACGGGCCATGGACTGCCAGCGGTCGGAGCGCGGCAGCTCGATGATGCGGTCCATCAGCTGGGTGATGTTCAGCCGGTCGGCGAGGTCGTAGTACACCTCGGCGACGTCCATCGGGTCCTTGCCCATCCGGTCGGCCACCGACACGATGTCCAGCGTCGGGAAGGCGGAGGAGAAGCCCGCCACCCGGGTGGCCAGTTCGGCCGGGACACCGGCGCCGGTCAGCTCGTCGTAGATCTGCTGGTACCAGTCCAGATCCGCGCCCTTGAGCAGCTTCGGCAGCTGCGACCAGACCTCCTCGACCCGCTCGGCGAAGAAGTCGACGGTGTCGGCGATCTGCAGCGGCTGCGGCCGGTTGTTGAGCAGCCAGCGCGTGCCGCGCTCGACGAGGCGGCGCGAGTGCAGCCGGATCCGGGTCTGGACGCCGGCCTCGACCTTGTTGTCGAGCGCCTCGACCGCGTCCCACACCGCGGCCGAGCGGAAGATCGCGCGGGCCACGGTCTGCGCCCGGACGATCTCCTCAAGCGAGGCACCGGTCTCCTCGCGCAGCCGGTGCAGATACGTCGTACCGCCCGTGTTGACCGTGTCGTTGACCAGCACGGTCGTGGTGATCTCTCGGCGCAGCGGGTGGCTGACGAGGTGCTCCGGGAACTGTTCGCGCAGCTCGGTCGGGAAGTACGCGTGCAGCAGGGTGCTCAGGTACGGGTCGTCCGGCAGCGTGGTGTGCAGCAGTTCCTCGGCGACCGTGATCTTCGTGTACGCCATCAGGACGGCCGTCTCCGGGCCGGTCAGGCCGTGGTCGGCGTTCAGGCGTTCGCGGATCTGGCGGTCGGTGGGCAGGAACTCCAGCGCCCGGTCCAGATGCCCCTCCCTGACCAGGTGCTTCATAAAGCGCTGCTGGGCGTGGAGCATGGCGCTGGACTGGGCGAGGGCGTTGGCGATCGCCGTGTTCTGCGCGTAGTTGTTGCGCAGGACGAGCCGGCCGACCTCGTCGGTCATCTCGGCGAGCAGCTTGTTGCGCTGCTTGACGGTCATGTCGCCGTCGGCGACCAGGCCGTTGAGCAGGATCTTGATGTTCACCTCGTGGTCGGAGGTGTCCACGCCCGCGCTGTTGTCGATGGCATCGGTGTTGATCTTGCCGCCCTGGCGCGCGAACTCGATCCGGCCGAGCTGGGTCAGACCCAGGTTGCCGCCCTCTCCGACGACCTTGACGCGCAGGTCGGCGCCGTCGACGCGGATCGGGTCGTTGGCCTTGTCACCGGCGTCCGCGTGGGACTCGGTCGAGGCCTTCACATACGTACCGATGCCGCCGTTCCACAGCAGGTCGACCGGCGACTGGAGGATGGCCTTCATCAGCTCGGCCGGCGTCATCTTGGACACCTTGCCCTCGATGCCGAGGGCCTCGCGGATGTGCGCGTTGACCGGGATGGCCTTGGCGCTGCGCGGGAAGATGCCGCCACCGGCCGACAGCAGCTCGGTGTTGTAATCCTCCCAGCTGGAGCGGGGCAGCTCGAACAGGCGGCGGCGCTCGGCGTAGGAGGTGGCCGCGTCCGGCTTCGGGTCGATGAAGATGTGCCGGTGGTCGAAGGCGGCGACCAGGCGGATGTGCTCGCTGAGCAGCATGCCGTTGCCGAACACGTCACCGGACATGTCGCCGATGCCGACGACCGTGAAGTCCTCGCTCTGCGTGTCCACGCCCAGCTCACGGAAGTGCCGCTTGACGGACTCCCAGGCGCCGCGCGCGGTGATGCCCATGCCCTTGTGGTCGTAACCGGCCGAGCCGCCGGAGGCGAAGGCGTCGCCCAGCCAGAAGTTGTACTGCTCGGCGACCCCGTTGGCGATGTCGGAGAAGGTCGCGGTGCCCTTGTCGGCGGCGACGACGAGATAGGTGTCGTCCTCGTCGTGCCGGACGACGTCCGAGGGCGGCACGACCTCGCCGGCCACCATGTTGTCGGTGATGTCGAGCAGCGCCGAGATGAAGGTCTTGTAGCTCGCGACACCCTCGGCCAGCCAGGCGTCCCGGTCCACGGACGGGTCGGGAAGCTGCTTGGCGACGAAGCCGCCCTTGGCGCCGACCGGCACGATGACGGTGTTCTTCACCATCTGCGCCTTCACCAGGCCGAGGATCTCGGTGCGGAAGTCCTCACGCCGGTCGGACCAGCGCAGGCCGCCGCGCGCGACCTTGCCGAAGCGCAGGTGCACGCCCTCGACCCGCGGCGAGTAGACCCAGATCTCGTACGCCGGGCGCGGCGCCGGCAGGTCGGGGATGGCCTGCGGGTCGAACTTCATGGAAACGTAGTCGTGCGGCTTGCCGGCCGCCGCCTCCTGGAAGAAGTTCGTACGGAGCGTCGCCTTGATGACGGTGAGGAAGGACCGCAGGATCCGGTCCTCGTCCAGGCTCGCCACCTGGTCGAGCGCCGCGTCGACCTCTTCGAGGAGGGCGTCGACGATCTCGTGGCCCGCGCGCTGGCGGTCCGGCGACATCCGCGCCTCGAACAGCGACACCAGCAGCCGGGTGGTGTGGACGTTGTTGCGGAGGGTGTCCTCCATGTAGTCCTGCGAGAAGGTGGAGCCCGCCTGCCGCAGGTACTTCGCGTACGCCCGCAGCACCATCGCCTGCCGCCAGGTCAGCCCGGCGCTCAGCACGAGGGCGTTGAAGCCGTCGTTCTCCGCCTTGCCGGTCCAGGTCGCGGCGAACGCCTCGGAGAAGCGCTCGCGCGCGTCGTCGCCGAGGTAGTCACCGCCGCCCACCGACTTGGGCATGCGCAGACCGAAGTCGTAGATCCAGGCGACGCTGCGGTCCGAGCAGCGCAGTTCGTACGGCCGCTCGTCGACGACCTCGACGCCGAGCCGGTTGAGGACCGGCAGGACCGCGGACAGGGAGACGGCCGGGCCCTTGCGGTAGATCTTGAAACGACGCTCCTCCGGGGCGGCGCCGACCGGCTCGTACAGGCTCAGCGAGAAGTTGTTCTCCTCGGTGAGCTGCTCGATGTGGACGAGGTCGGAGACCGCGGAGCGCGGGGTGTGGTCGGCCTTGTAGCCCTCGGCGAAGGCGCCCGAGTAGCGGCGCAGCAGCTCGGCGGCGCGCTCCTCGCCGAGCTCGGCGTTCAGCGCGTCGGCGAAACCGTCGGCCCAGGAGCGGGCGGCCTCGACCAGGCGGGCCTCGATGCGCTCCTTGTCGGCGTCGGACAGCTGCGGCAGCTCGGTGCCCTGCGGGACGCGGACGACGAAGTGCAGCCGGGACAGGATCGACTCGGTGTTCCAGGCGGTGAAGTCGACGCTGGTGCCGTCGAGCTCCTCCTTCAGGATGTCGATGATCCGCAGGCGCACGCCGGTGGTGTAGCGGTCGCGCGGGAGGTAGACGAGGGCGGAGTAGTAGCGCCCGTACTCGTCCTGCCGGAGATAGAGGCGCAGCCTGCGACGTTCCTGCAGGTAGAGGACGGAGGTGGCGATCCGCTGGAGCTCGGGGACCGGGGTCTGGAACAGCTCGTCGCGCGGGTACGTCTCCAGGATCTGCAGCAGGTCGCGCCCGTCGTGGCTGTTGGGCGAGAACCCGGCGGCCCGCAGCACGTCGTCGACCTTGCGCCGGACGACGGGCACCCGGCGGACGGACTCGGTGTAGGCGGCGGAGGAGAACAGCCCGAGGAAGCGGCGCTCGCCGACGACCTCGCCGTTCTCGTTGAACTTCTTCACCCCGACGTAGTCGAGATACGACGGCCGGTGCACGGTCGCCCGGCTGTTGGCCTTGGTGAGGATGAGCAGCTTGTGCTCGCGGGCCTTGGCGCGGGCGTCGGCGGGCAGCCGCTCGAAGGACGGGCTGACGGGGTGGCTGTCGGTCTCCGAGTGGTGCGGGTCGGAGCGCAGGATGCCGAGGCCGGTGCCCGGCACGGCGGCCAGCGAGTCGTCGCCGCGCAGCTCGTACTCGCGGTAGCCGAGGAAGGTGAAGTGGTCGTCGGCCAGCCAGCGCAGCAGCTCGCGGGCCTCCTCGAACTCCAGCTCACGCAGGTCGGAGTGGGGCTCCTGGGGCAGCTCGTCGGCCATCCGCAGGGCCAGGTCCCGCATCTTGCTCCAGTCCTCGACGGCCTCGCGGACGTCGGACAGGACGCGCAGCAGGTCGGCGGTGATCTGCTTCAGGTCGCCGCGATCGGTCTCGCGGTCGATCTCCACATGGATCCAGGACTCGGTGTGCGCGTCGTGCGGCAGCTCGCCGGAGGGCGGAGTGCTGAGCACCTCGATGAGCTTGCCGGTGAGGTCGCGGCGGACGAAGACCTGCGGGTGGATGACGACGTGGATGCCCCGCCCCTGCCGGGTCAGCTCATTGGTGACGGAGTCGACCAGGAAGGGCATGTCGTCGGTGACGACCTCGACGACGGAGTGGCTGCAGGTCCACCTGTTCTCTTCGACGGTGGGCGTGTGAACCCGCACGTTGGCCGTGCCCTGCGGGCGGTTCTCGGCCAGCCGGTAGTGCGAGAAAGCGGCTCCGAAGATGTCGACCGGGTCGCGGTCGGTGAGGTCCTCCGGGGCGGTGTGCAGGTAGTAACGCTGGAGGAACGCGAGCACGGTGTCGTGGTCCGGGGTGCCGGCTGTGCCCTTGTCCGTCGTCCCGGTCGGTAGATACCCCCCGACCGGGCTGTTCTCAGCTACCCGGGCGGCCCTTTCGAGCAGCTCGGCCTTGGCTTCGTCCAGCTTGGTCTGCATTGTCCTCTGGCTCCTGTCGCGCGCCGTTGCGTGACGTTGAAGGAAGTTCGGTCTCTTCCCCTCGGACGTAACGCCGTGACGCGGGGTGTCCGGTCTGCTTCGACGCTATGCCGCGAGGTGAGATGAGCGGGGATATATGAGCCAATTTTGAGCTGCCCACGGGGTGTGACGCTGCTCTCTGCGACGCCTGGGCCCGGGGTGTGGATGACCTCCCGGGAGCCCTTACGCCCCCCTCCCGCCCACGAAGACCAGCGACTGCCGCCCGGTCACGGATGTCGTCCGTGCTCGCCGGGCGCAGGGCAGGGGCACCAATGCCCCCGCGAGCTATCGCGCTGATCACGCCACTAAGGCTATCGCTCCTTACAGGGGAGCCGTCATGAGCCGTATGTGTACAAAACAAGGGGGAGAACTTTGACGTTCTGCACAGGGTCAAAGGGTGCGGTGAGGGCGTAACTGGCGGGGCCGGACACGGAGGGGGAGGCTGGGGTGCAGAGCTGCGACGACCCCAGGGCCGAGAAACGGACCCGAAAACCGGCCGTCGGGTGGCCACCCGTGTCCGAAAACAGGCCTACGGACAGCTGTGCCAGCTGTGCCCCTCGGCACCGACCCGCACCAGGCGGCACCCCGCACCGCACGGCCCCTTGGCAAGACCCCCGCCCCGAGGCACGTTGCCCATAGACCCGGCGAAGACGCAGACCACGGAGACGCAGACCACGGCCCACAAGAGGAGCGCATCCGACATGACAGCGAAAATCCTCATCGTCACCGGCGACGCCGCAGAGTCACTGGAGGTCCTCTACCCCTACCAGCGCCTCCGCGAGGAGGGCTACGACGTCCATATCGCCGCCCCCACCCGCAAGAAGCTCCAGTTCGTCGTCCATGACTTCGAACCCGGCTTCGACACCTACACCGAGAAACCCGGCTACACCTGGCCCGCCGACCTCGCCTTCTCCGAGGTCGACCCCGGCGACTACGCCGCCATCGTCATCCCCGGCGGCCGCGCCCCCGAGTACCTCCGCAACGACCCCGAACTCCGCAAGATCCTCAAGTCGTTCTTCGACTCCGACAAGCCGGTCGCCCAGATCTGCCACGGCCCCCTGCTCACCGCCGCGACCGACAGCCTCCGCGGCCGCCGCGTCACGGCGTACCCGGCCCTGGAACTGGACATGCAGGCCGCCGGCGCCACCTTCCAGGACGCCGAGGCGGTGGTCGACGGCACCCTGGTCTCCGCCCGCGCCTGGCCGGACCACTCCGCCTGGATGCGGGAGTTCCTGACGGTGCTGCGAGCGAAGGCACCGGTGACGTGACGTCCACTGGGCCGGCGGGGCCGCGTTGGGCGGGCGCCTGAGCGGACGAACGTGACCGGCCGAGATGACATGACCGGCCGAACCGACGTGACCGGCCAAGACGACGTGACCGGCCGACCGGACCGGCGACCCCAGACCGGTCGGCCGCCACATCACGGGCCCGGACCGCACCACCGGGACCAGCCGCACCAGCGGAACTCGGCTGCACCGCAGGCCCCGGACGGCCCGCCCGCTACGCCGCCATCCGCTCCGCCTCCGCGACCGCCTCCCCCAGCGTGTCCACGACCGGCACCCCGACTTCCTCAAGGCTCGCCCGGCTGTGCGACCCCCCGGTGTAGAGCACGGCCCGCGCCCCCACGTGCAGCGCCGCCACCGCGTCGTCGGCGGCGTCCCCGATCACCACCGTGCGAGCGGGATCCACGCTCGCCAGCGCCCCGATGTGCCGCACCATGTGCTCGGCCTTGCTGCCCCCGGACGGCCCGGTCCGCCCGTCGACACGTATGAAGTGCTCCTCGATCCCGAACCCCCGCACCAACGGGACGAGTTCGTCATGCACATACATGCTGAGGATCGACTGGCTGCGCCCCGCCGACCGCCATTGCCCGAGCAGCTCCGCCACGCCCTCGGTGAGCCCGCACCGCACGCGGTGCTCGGCGTAGTACCGATGGAAGGTCTCGTCCATGACCTCCCACTCCGTCTCGGTCGGCAGCCGCCCCATCAACCGCTCGTAGAACTTCGGCACCGGCACGCAGTACAGCGCCCGGTAGCGCTCCATCGTGATCGGCTCCAGCCCGAGCTCGCCGAACGCCGCGTTCGTCGCCCCGATGATCGCGTCATTGTCATGGAACAGCGTCCCGTTCCAGTCCCAGACGATGTGCGCCCCTACTCGCTTCCCCATGCCAAAAACCGTACCCGCCACCACTGACAATCAAGAGAACAGCAGGTCAACGAGGCGCTGGGACCCATCTGCCCATCAGGACACCCAGCCCATCAGGGCACCCAGCCCATCAGGACACCGAGGCCTTGGCCTCAGCCGTCCAGCCCCACCAGATTCGGAATCTCCTGAGTCGCGAACCACAGCAGCTCATGGTCCTCGGCCCCGTCCACCACGAACTGCGCGTCGTCGTCCCCGCCGTCCGCCGCCCGCAGCGCCTCCGCTGCCGCCGCCACATCCGCCTCCGCGTCGCCCGAGTCGACATGCACGGCGGCCGCCTTGGCCAGCGCCACGCCCTGGGCGATCCGCACCTCACCCAGCGCCGCCGGATCCAGCCCCCGGTCGGGATCGGCCATCGCCGCACCGTCGGGCACGTCGGCGGCGACCACGACCCGCCGCCGCACCGCCCCGGCGTCCGCCGCCAGCAGCCGTAGCGAGGCCAGCGCGGCCCGGTTCAGCGCCGCGTACTCCAACTCCTCGATGTCGTCGGAGAGATACCACTCGCGCAACGCGGGCGTGACGGCGTACGCGACGAGCGGCCCACTCCCCAACTCGCCCGTCTTGTACGCCTCGGCGAGTCCGGGGAGGGTCAGAGGGACGTAGACGCGCATGGCTGGCCGCTTTCGTACTCGTAAGGCTCCGCACGGACTCGGAAGGGCGGGTCCCGCACCTCCCGGAGGGCCTTCAGGATACGTGCGGGCGTCCCCTTTCGAGTCCCCACCACCACCCCGCAGAGCGTCCACTCCGCTCCGGAATCTCACCCTGTACCGGCCCGCCATCACCGGCTCCCGCCCCCCTCGGTCACCCAGATAGGTGAGTTTTCTGGCCGTCCGTTCCGAGCTCCCGCTTTCTTGCCCCCGACGCCCCGGACCCCGTACAAGATCACCAACCTCGAAGTTACTGCCCGGTATCACCCGGGCCCACCGAACGGGGACCCCATGAACAAGGTCATGACCAGGACCCAGCACCGCCTCGGCACCCGCCCGCCGACCCGCCGCGACACCCGCCGCCCCGGCGGCGCCCCACCCCGCACACCGAGCGGCGGCCCATCCCGTACGACGTCGCCCGGCGCCCGCCCATCGGGCTCACCGACCACCCCGGGAACCCGCGCCCGCACAAGCCCCCGGGACACCCGCCCACCGACCGCCCCCACCCAGCCACGGGCGACCGTGCCGCAACAGTCCCCACAGACACCGTGGACCCCACAGACGCAGGAGACCCCACAGACGCCGCAGACGCCGCAGACCCAGACCCCACGAACGCCCCAGACCTCACAGGCCCAACATGCCCAGCAGGGCCAACAGCCCCCGCTGAGGCCGTTGCCGCACCCCCGCCCCACCGATGTCTTCGCCGATCGTCTGCTTCTGGTCCTGAGCGGCCAGCGCCCCGTCCACTCGATGCTGCGCCACACCGCCGGCCGCGCCTACGACGAACTCGCCTGGCTCGCCGAACGCGGCCCCCTGCGCACCCACGGCACCCGCCCCGTCGTCCGCGACATCGGCTACTTCGAACCCCGCCCCGGCGCCGTCGAGGCCTTCGCCCGCATCGGCGCCGGAGATCAGCTGCGCGCCATGGCATTCCGCCTGGAACGGGGCGGCGACCTCCGCTGGCGCTGCACAGCCGTGGAACTGGGCGGCCCACGCAGGCCACACACGGTCGACGACTGACACCACACAGGGGCGGCCCACGGACCCCGACGAACCGACGCGGGCCGCCCTCAACCGAGGGCCGGACCCCACGCGGGCCGCCCACGACCGACGCCCGACGGCCACACGGGCGCCCCAGGGGCGACGCCAGACGACTACCCGGACCAGCCGGCCCACGGCGACCGGCAAACCACCGCCACGGCCCGCTCAAGGCGCCGAGCCCGGCCTTCCCACCGGAGCATCCGGAGCGCCCGGGGCGTCCGGGGCGTCCGGGCCCGGCGCGCACCCAATCCGCCGCCACTGAGCCCTGCCCTGCCCCGCCCACCCACCCGCCCACTCACCCAGACAAGCCGAAGGGCCGGACCCCCACAAAGGAGGCCCGGCCCTTCCGGCCGCTACGGCGCCCCAGGCACCGCCACTGTTACTGCCACTCTCTACTGCACGGCGTTACTTCTTGCGGCGCCGTCCACCACGTGACTGCTTGCGGCGCTCCGCGCGCGTGAGGCCGTCGGCCTCGGAACGCACCGGCTCGTCGCCGTTGTCGAAGTCGCCCTCGACGATGTCGCCCTCGCCGTCCACCTTGGGCGCGGTGTAGTGCAGCCGGTCCGGGCGGCGCGGAGCCTCAAGTCCCTTGGCGCGGATCTCGGGGCGCGCACCCGCCTGCGCCGGCACCGCGTCCTGCTTCTCAAGGTCGGCCACCGGCTTGGCGTCCTCGACCGGGACCTCCTCGACCTGCTGCTCGACCTGGACCTCCAGGTTGAACAGGTAGCCGACGGACTCCTCCTTGATGCCCTCCATCATCGCGGTGAACATGTCGAAGCCCTCGCGCTGGTACTCGACCAGCGGGTCCTTCTGCGCCATCGCGCGCAGGCCGATGCCCTCCTGGAGGTAGTCCATCTCGTAGAGGTGCTCGCGCCACTTGCGGTCCAGGACCGACAGCACGACCCGGCGCTCCAGCTCACGCATGATCTCGGAGCCGAGCTGCGCCTCACGCGCCGCGTACTGCTCGTGGATGTCGTCCTTGATGGACTCCGCGATGAACTCGGCGGTGAGACCGGCCCGGTCGCCGGCCGCCTCCTCCAGCTCCTCGATGGTGACCTTCACCGGGTAGAGCTGCTTGTAGGCGCCCCACAGCCGGTCCAGGTCCCACTCCTCGGCGAAGCCTTCGGCGGTCTCCGCACCGACGTACGCGTCGATGGTGTCGTCCATGAAGTGCTGCACCTGCTCGTGCAGGTCCTCGCCCTTCAGGACGCGGCGCCGCTCGCCGTAGATGACCTCACGCTGGCGGTTGAGGACCTCGTCGTACTTCAGGACGTTCTTACGGGTCTCGAAGTTCTGCTGCTCGACCTGCGACTGGGCGGACGCGATCGCGCGCGTGACCATCTTGTTCTCGATCGGCACGTCGTCGGGGACGTTCGCCATCGACATCACGCGCTCGACCATCTGGGCCTTGAAGAGCCGCATCAGGTCGTCGCCCAGGGACAGGTAGAAGCGGGACTCGCCCGGGTCGCCCTGACGGCCGGAACGACCGCGCAGCTGGTTGTCGATACGACGGGACTCGTGCCGCTCGGTGCCCAGGACGTAGAGACCGCCGAGGTCCTTGACCTCCTCGAACTCCGCCTTGACCGCCTGCTCGGCCCGCTCCAGGGCCGCGGGCAGGGCGTGGGCCCACTCCTCGATGTGCTCCTCGGGGTCGAGGCCCCGCTGGCGCAGCTCGGCCTCGGCGAGGTCCTCGGGGTTGCCGCCGAGCTTGATGTCGGTACCACGGCCGGCCATGTTGGTGGCCACGGTCACGGCGCCCTTGCGGCCGGCCTGGGCGACGATGATCGCCTCCCGGTCGTGCTGCTTGGCGTTCAGCACCTCGTGCTGCACACCGCGCTTGCTGAGCTGCTGCGACAGGTACTCGGACTTCTCGACCGACGTCGTACCGACGAGGATCGGCTGGCCCTTCTCGTGCTTCTCGACGATGTCGTCGACGACCGCCTCGAACTTCGCGACCTCGGTGCGGTAGATCAGGTCCGACTGGTCCTTGCGGACCATCGGCTTGTTGGTCGGGATCGGAACGACGCCGAGCTTGTAGATCTGGTGGAACTCGGCGGCCTCGGTCATCGCCGTACCGGTCATGCCGGAGAGGCCGGGGACTTCCTTGCCGTTGTGGTCCTGGCGCTTGTAGAGGCGGAAGAAGTTCTGCAGGGTGATCGTCGCGAGCGTCTGGTTCTCGTCCTTGATGTCCACCCCTTCCTTCGCCTCGATCGCCTGGTGCATGCCCTCGTTGTAGCGGCGGCCGGCGAGGATACGGCCGGTGTGCTCGTCGACGATCATGACTTCGCCGTCGATGACGACGTAGTCCTTGTCCTTCTTGAACAGTTCCTTGGCCTTGATGGCGTTGTTCAGGTAGCCGACGAGCGGCGTGTTCACCGACTCGTAGAGGTTGTCGATGCCCAGCCAGTCCTCGACCTTGGAGACACCGGACTCGTGGATGGCGACGGTGCGCTTCTTCTCGTCGACGTCGTAGTCGCCGGTCTCCTCAAGACCCTTGAGCGGGTTGCCGGCCTCGCCCTTCTTCAGGCGCGTGACCAGCTTGGCGAAGTCGCCGTACCACTTGGTGGCCTGGTCGGCCGGGCCGGAGATGATCAGCGGCGTACGGGCCTCGTCGACGAGGATGGAGTCGACCTCGTCGACGATGGCGAAGTTGTGGCCGCGCTGGACGAGTTCGTCCTGGGACCACGCCATGTTGTCGCGCAGGTAGTCGAAGCCGAACTCGTTGTTCGTGCCGTACGTGATGTCGCAGGCGTACTGCTCGCGGCGCTGGGCCGGCGTCATGTTGGCGAGGATGCAACCGACGTTCAGGCCCAGGAACTTGTGGACGCGGCCCATCATCTCGGAGTCGCGTTCGGCCAGGTAGTCGTTGACCGTGATCAGGTGGACACCCTTGCCGGACAGCGCGTTCAGATACGCGGGCAGGGTGCCGACGAGGGTCTTGCCCTCACCGGTCTTCATCTCGGCCACGTAGCCGAGGTGGAGGGCCGCGCCACCCATGATCTGCACGTCGTAGTGGCGCTGGCCGAGCGCGCGCTTTGCGGCCTCGCGCACGGTGGCGAAGGCCTCGGGCAGCAGGTCGTCCAGGGTCTCGCCGTCAGCGTAGCGCTGCTTGTACTCATCGGTGAGGGCGCGCAGCTCGGCGTCGGAGAGGTCGACGAAGTCCTCTTCGATGGAGTTGACCTGGTCCGCGATGCGGTGCAGCTTGCGCAGGATCTTGCCTTCGCCTGCACGCATGATCTTCGAGAGGACGGACACGGGGGTTGGTCTCCTTGCCGGTCGGGCCTGGGACGGTCGGTTTCCATTTGACTTGACTGAGCAACGGCCATCGTATGCGAGGACCCCGCCGCGCCGGGAGCCTGCCGTGGGTGCCGATGATCCGCTGCTTCAAATCTCCGTCAAAGGGACAACGGCCGGGGGCCACGGATGGTGCCGCGTTCGGTCAACGAATTGTGCGAACCGCGATCACACGCTCACCCACCGCATCGTTCACACGCCGCGTAAAGAATGGCGCTCACACCGACCCCCGAGCAGAATCGGCCGATGGAACCCGTCACGCTCACCACCGACCGCCTCCTCATGCGCACGGTCGGCCCACAGGACACCGATGCCGTGTACGAGGCCGTCCAGGACCCCGACATCCTGCGCTGGACCACGATCCCCTCGCCCTACCTGTACGAGCACGCCCACAGCTTCACGCACGACCTGGTCCCCGAGGGCTGGCGCAACGGCTCGATGTTCACCTGGGGGCTCTTCCTCCCCGAAGGGGAGGACCTGGCGGGCATGGTCGGCCTCACGATGCGTTCCATGAGCGACGCCGAGATCGGTTTCTGGTGCGCGAAGCAGCACCGCGGCAACGGCTACATCTCCGAGGCCGTCCTGGCCGCCTCCCGCTGGGCCTTCGTCCACCTCTCGATCGACCGCGTCGAATGGCGCGCGGAGGTGGGCAACATCCCCTCCCGCACCGTGGCAGAACGCACCGGCTTCACCCTGGAAGGCACCCTCCGCTCCGCCATCGTCCACCAGGGCGTACGCCGAGACTGCTGGCTCGGCTCCCTACTCCCCTCAGACCTGAGCCTCCCCTCAACAGCCCCCTACCTCCCCGCCCGCACAACGCCCCCCACCCCCTGACCCACAGAGCCCCCTTCCCCAGCTCCCCCCAACGCGCCCGACATCTCTCAGCGCCGACCGCATCTCTCAACGCCGCCCGACCTCCCTCAAAGCCGACCGCCTTCCCTCAAGCTCAAGGCCTACCCCCTTCCCTCAAGGCCGACCGGCTGCTCTCAACGCCGGCCCGCTTCGTTTCTTTCAGCCCGTCCCGCGTTTGTGGACAATCCCCCATCCTCTCTCTTATAGACAACTCCCAGCCCACCAGACACCC
>NZ_JBHYJA010000036.1:0-16541 GCF_042740355.1 Streptomyces sp. NPDC059010 | reverse complement strand
CAGGGGCAGAGCCCCTGGACCAGTCGGGGTCGAAGGGGCAGCACCCCTGGAGGATGGGACGGGTAGGGGCGGCGGGGGCGAAACCCCCGACAGCAACCACCGCGCACCCCCACCCTCCCCACAAACCCCCAGCTCACCCCCCACTGTCAGTCCCACCCTTTATCGTCCGATCCCATGACGACCCCGCGCCCCACGACCACCCTCTCGGCAGACGAAGCCCGCCGAATCGCCCTGAGAGCCCAAGGCTTCCTCGGCACCCCCAACCGCCGCTCAGGCGTCCGCGGCATACTCCGTCACCTGGGCGCGGTCCAACTCGACACCATCTCCGTCCTGGCCCGCTCCCACGAACTCATCCCCTACGCCCGCCTGGGCGCGGTAGGCCGCAAGACAGTCGAAGACGCCTACTGGACGGACACCCACGCCTTCGAGTACTGGTCCCACGCCGCCTGCATCCTCCCGGCGGAGGAATGGCCCCACTTCGCCTTCCGCCGCCGCGCATACCGCAACCGCCCCCACTGGAACCACGAACTCCCCGACGGCGCCTACGACCAGGTCATCAAACAGCTCCGCACCGAGGGCCCCCTCACCGCAACCGACCTGGGCGGCGCCAAGCGAACCAGCGAGTGGTGGGACTGGTCGGGCACAAAGGTCGCCGTCGAACGCGCCCTGATGTACGGCGAGGTGGTCTGCGTGGAACGCCGCGGCTGGAAGCGCGTCTACGACCTCGCCGAACGCGCCATCCCCCAGACACTGCTGCACGACGACCTGACCGACACCGAGTGCCTACGCCGCCTGGTCCAGCTGGCAGGCAACTCCCTCGGCGTCGGCACCCGCGCGGACATCGCCGACTACCACCGCCTCAAGGGCGACCAGGTGGACGCGGTGATCGCCGACTCGGGCCTGGTCCCGGTCACGGTGGAGGGCTGGGGCAAGCCGGCCTGGGCCGACCCCGCGGCCCTGGAGACACCCCCACGCGGCCGCCACCGCACCACACTCCTGTCCCCGTTCGACTCCCTGATCTGGGAACGGGCCCGCACGGAGCGCATCTTCGGCTTCACCCACCGCTTGGAGGCCTACGTCCCCAAGCAGAAGCGGGTCTACGGCTACTTCGCGATGCCGGTCCTGGCCGGCGGCCATCTCGTCGGCCGCGTGGACCCGGCCCGCGAGGGCAGGACGCTGGTGGCCAAGCAGGTCACCCTGGACGGCCCGAAGGCGGTCCCAGCGGTGGCCCAGGCCCTGGCCGAGGCGGCGAGCTGGGTGGACTGCACGGACGTACGGGTGGAACGGGTCGACGCACCGGAGCTGCGCGAGCCACTCACCAAGGAGCTCACTCGCATCGTGGCGTGATCCACATCATGGCGTGATCCACGTCGTGGCGTGCCCCTCAGACCCGCCGAAGCCTCTCAGACCCGCCGAACCCCCGCACCCCGGCTTCAGCGGATCTCCAGGATCTTCTCCCGCATCGCGTACACCACGGCCTCCATCCTGGAGTGCAGCTGCAGCTTCTCCAGGATGTTGCGCACATGGTTCTTCACGGTGTTCTCGGAGATGAACAACTCCTTCGCGATGTCGCGGTTGTTCATCCCGGTGGCGACGAGCTTGAGAACCTCCAGCTCACGGTCCGTCAGCCGAGGCGCGGGCACGAGCCGACGCTCGTCCGTCCGCTGGATCATCGACTTGAACTCGGTGAGCAGCTTCGACGCCATGGACGGGCTGATCTGCGACTGCCCGTCGGCCACCGCGCGGATGGCCGTGGCCACCTCGTCCGTGGAGATCTCCTTGAGGAGATAACCGGTCGCGCCGGCCTTGATCGCGTCGTAGAGGTCGGCCTCCTCGTCGCTGATCGTCAGCATGATGATCTTCGCGCTGGGGGCCACCTCCTTGATGGAGGTGCAGGCCTCGATCCCGCCCCGCTTGGGCATGCGGACATCCATCAGCACGATGTCCGGCAGCAGGTCAGCGGCCTTGTCGACGGCCTCCGCGCCGTCACCCGCCTCCCCCACGACCTGGATGTCCTCCTCCGCCGCGAGCACGATCTCCAGTCCACGACGGAAGAGGGCGTGATCGTCCACGACGAGGACTCTGATCGGCTCCTTGCGTGGAGAGCCCGTGTCCGGGCCCATGCCGACAACGTCGCCGTCGGCATCCTCGTCCCGCATCGGTCCGAAGCTGTCCGCCATCGTTCCTCCCCCTGAAGGCTGTGGCTGGTCCATTTGCCATCGCCAACCCAAGGCAGCGGCCCACCGGTTGGGCCGGTGCGGCCATGATTTCATGCCCGGCCGACACTACGGTGACGAGCGGGGCGCGAAGTGGTCGCACACCGGTGCCCCTGGGGGCGCACACGCGCTCCAGGGGCACCGGCTCAGCTGCCAGCCGGACGGATCAGCCGCCCAGCGTGCCACCTGCCGCGGGGGCCTGCGCCTGGGTGACCATGGGGTCCGTGCTGAGATGGATGACGCCGTAGTCGTAGGCGTGCCGCCGGTAGACGACACTCGGTTCCTTGGTCTCGGAGTCGACGAACAGGTAGAAGTCGTGCCCGACCAGCTCCATCTCGTAGAGGGCCTGGTCGAGGGTCATCGGGGAGGCGACGTGTGTCTTCTCGCGTACGACGAGAGGGCCTTCGCCCTTCACTTCGAGCGAGCCGATCTTCTTGGTGGGAATGCCGTCCGGTTCTTCCGTCTGGAAGCTGTGGCCGTTCCCATTGAGCGTCGCCGCGCCCGGAACGTGGTCGGGGACCTCGGCCGCCGTGAGTCGGCGTGCACCTCGGCGCGAGAAACGCTTGTCGTGCTGCTTGCGCAGCCGGGCATCCAGTTTCTCCGCCGCGAGGTCGAGTGCCGCGTACGGATCGCTGGCCGCTGCCTCCGCCCGGATCACCGGACCGCGGGAGTGGAGCGTGATCTCCACTCGATCACTGCGGTCGGCCTGTCGGGGGTTGGGCTCCTTGGACACCTCGACGTCGAGGCTGATCACCTTGGCATCGAGCCTCTGGATTTTCTCCAGCTTCAGCTTCTCGGCCACGTGCTTGCGGAACCGCTCGGGCACCTCGGTCTTGCGGCCTTTGACGACGATGTCCACGCAGAACTCCGTTCCCGGATCACTCCGCTCCATCGGCGGAGCATCTCCCTTTTGCACCCGGCTCCGGTGAACCCCGGAACCTCGGACTCGGTGACTTCCACCTCCTCCTCCCCCATGGGCAAGATCTCCACCCCATGGCCGCGGGCCATTGCGCAAAACCCGCGGCACGGCATTCGGATATGACGGGGATGGCCTGCGCCTTTCCCTCACAACCGAACATATCTCGCCCGGACGGATGTCGTCACCCTCTACTGCGGCGTACCTCCGTTCAGGTGAATTGAGCCTCTCATTACCAGCAACGATGCAAGTCAGCGGTCAGTTCCGGTTTATTTCGAACGAATCCGGTGCAGCGGCGACCACGGCCGCGCAGATCAGGTCACCGACCCGTCCGACATCCATGATTCCCGGGATCTCTCGCGTCCGCCGCACCACGCCCTCCGTCGATCCGGCTCCCCGTTCCTCAGTGCTTTCCCGACTTCCCGCCAGGTACACAGCGGATCTCCCGTCACCGCACGCTCCGAACTCCCCGCTCCCCCATCCATACGGGTCCCTCCGCTCCTGTGTTCTGCCGTATACGCCCGTCCCCTCCGCCGCGCCGCCACCGCGGCCCACTCCCACCGGCCGCCGGGGGCCCATCCCCTGCGGCCTGCGGAAACCCGCGCTCTCCTCCAAGGCCGCCCGCACGGCACGCGCCGCCTCCGCCAGGGATGCGCCCGTCGTCATCAGGTCGTCGACGAGCACGACCGGACCACCGGCGAGCAGCCGGCCTCCCCCGGGAGCGACCGTCAACGCGCCCGCGAGATTGTCCAACCGCTGGCGGGAGTTGAGCCCCGACTGATCGGCCACGGCACGCCGCTGCCGCAGCACGGCGAGCGCCCGAGCAGGCACCCCGGCCCGCCGCAGCTGCCCCGCGGCCGCGAACGCGATCCGCCGCGCCGGATCATGCCCTCGCGCCCGCACGGCCTCCCGCGCGGACGGCACGGGTACGAGCAGCACGGGCGCGCCCGCACTCCCGAACGCCCCCGCGCCGTCACCCCGTACCCGAAAGCCCGAGGCCTCCCTCAGCCCCGCCCGCACGGCCCCCGCCAGAGCCGTCCCGAGCGGCGCCGCGAGCGCCAGCGCGCCGCGCTCCTTGTGGGCCAGCAGCAGCGCCCGCACCTCGTCCGCGTACCGGGCCGCCGCGTGCACCACGGGCAGCCCGGGCGGCTCCGGCACCGGTCGCACCCGGCTCGGCGCGGTCCCGCTCAGGACGGCACGGCACTCCGGGCAGAGCACCGTGCGGGCCCTTCCACAGCCTCCGCACTCGGCCGGTAGCACCAGGTCGGTGAGGTCCTGCCACCACCCCCGCATGTCCACCACTCTGCCAACGCCCGCGACGACCTGCCACCCCTGTGGATAACTACCTGTGGATAACTCCGGCCACTACGCAGCCGCCCCCGTCCGCCCCACAGCCACGCCGCATTCCCACCCCGCCGAGCAAGAACCGGACGCCCACCCCACACCACAAAGAGCGGCCGCCTCCAGCCGGGGTCACACCCCAGCCGGAAGCGGCCGCCAAGCGCCCGTCCGCGAACCTCAACGGCTCACCCCGGATAAACCGGAGCCGTCCCGTCCGTCACCACCTTCTGCCACTGCATCCCGGACGGCAGCCGTACGATCCCGTCCTCCGAGTAGCCGACCAGCGGCAACCGTGCGTCCTCGGACGCGGTGATCTCCTTCACGCCGCTGAGGGCCGCGGGCACCGGCCCCTCCGGCGTCGAGCCGTCGACCTGGGCATACCGCATCGTCTGGACGCCGCCCCGCTCACGCCCCGCCACCACGAGCCGACTGTCACCGGCCCACGACATGGCGGTGACCTCCTCCAACTCGGGCGTCGCGGAACGCAGTTCGTGCACGGAGACGGCCGCGTCCTCCCCGGCCTTGCCACCCTCGCCGTGCTCGATCCGCCCGATGAGCAGCGACGACTTGTCGCCCTGCTTCACCACCAGCGCGATCCGCACCCCGTCGGCGGCCACCCGGACGGACTCGATGCGCCCCTCCAGCCCCGGCGGCGTCTTCACCACCAGCGGATCGCCGACGCCCTCCTTCAGCAGCAACAGCCGCGGATCGTCGGGGTTGCGGTCAGCCACCCACAGATCGCCCTGTGCGTCCCAGCTGGGCGCCGACAGCCGCTCCTCCTCCGTCCTGCCCGCGCTGGTCAGCTCGGGATCGCCCAGCGGACCGCCCGACACCAGCGCGCCGACATACAGGTTCTTGCCGTCGAGACCGACCCCGGCCGCCATGTCCTCATCACGCGACACGGCCACCGACTTCATTTCCGCGTCGCCCTCGCCGAGCGCACCCGGCACCGGCGTGGCCTCCGTGTCCTTGGTGGCGGCCGGCAGCCGTACGAGCCGGTGCTTGTCGTTGAGGAAGTACAGATACTCGGCGCGCTGCACCGACCCACGCGCGGCGACGGCCTCCGCCCGGTCCTCGGTCAGCGCACACAGCTGCCTGCCACCGGCCCGCAGTTCGACCTCGTCGACCGTGGGAGTGAGGTTCTGCAGGGTGAACAGCAGCTGCGCCGCCATCTCGTTGCACTGGGTCAGCCCGACCCGGGCCGCCTTGTCGTTCAACGGCACCGTCAGCCGGTTCTGGTCGTCCGGCGGCAGCGAGGCGGTGCCCTTCGTCAGCGCCGTACCGGTGGGGAAGCTCGACCTGACCACCGGGTTGAGCCAGCTGGTGGGGCCCTTGAGCAGGGAGCGCACCATCTCCGTCATGGGGTCCACGTTCCTGCGCACATAGACGGGATCGGCGACGGCCGCCGTGTGCGGGGAGGTGCCGAGCGTGGTGTTCGTGGCGAAGTAGTACTTGTCGACGGACATGTAGTTGCGCTGGAAGTCCGACTTGCCCATGACGACACCGCGCGGTGGCACGTCGATACGCCACTGCTTGGTCTTCTTGTCGCGGGTGAGGTGCATCATCTCGCTGTAGTCACCGCGAGCGGGCGCGTACGACTGCTGCGCGTCGACCGTCGCGACCCTGGCGCCGGTCAGCGTGTACGAGAGGCTGTCGCCGTCCTCCCGGGCTCCCACATGGTCCGCTTCGATGCCCGGTCCGTCGGCGAGCACCGTCGTGGACAGCAAGGGCCGCCACTTGTCCGACGCTTCCTGGGTCAGGTACTTGCGAGCTATCTCGTAGTCGGGATCGTCGCTGGTCAGCGCCTCCAGGAAGCCGGAGACGATCTCCGGGGCCGAAGCGTCGTCGTGCGGCGGCATGGCGAAGACCCGCACCTGTGTGTCCTGACGCGGCGTGGACTCGACGCCCCGCAGATCGCCGCTGTCGGGCATCGAGGCGCACCCTGCCAGCAGTACGGCACCACAGGCGGCGTACACCCCCGCGCGGCCCAGGCTGCGCCGGGCGCCCCCTTCGCGGTCAGCGCCCACGAAATGCCTCCCCCTGCTTGTTCGGCTCCTCGTCCCGCCCGGCTTCCTCGCTCGACGGCGGCCCTTCCGCGCCGGGTCTGTCGTCGTCCTGCTGCCGCGCGCCCGAGGCGGGGCGGGGAACCACGCGCGCGCCGTTCCCGGGCAGCGCCGTCGGATCGGCCTTGGGGGCCGCCGCACCCAGCCGCGCGGCGAACGGGTCCCTCGACGGCATCGAAGGCCCCGGGTCCCCCGTGGGCTGCGACGGCACCGTCGCGGCCTTCTCACCGCCACCGCTCGGCAGACCGGCGTCATTAAGTCCACGATTGCGTCGCGAGTCCTTGGGCTCCAGGGGTATCGGAGACCCCCGCAGCGGCTCGTCCGCGGTCCGCGGCAGCGTCAGCCGGAACTGCGATCCGCCGCCCGGCTCGCCCCACGCCTGCAGCCAGCCGCCGTGCAGCCGCGCGTCCTCCAGGGCGATGGACAGCCCCAGCCCCGTACCGCCCGTAGTACGCGCGCGTGCCGGATCGGCCCGCCAGAAGCGGCTGAAGACCCGGGTCGCCTCGCCGGGCTTGAGCCCGACGCCGTAGTCACGCACGGCGACCGCGACCGCCCCGCCCGCAGCCGCGAGCTTGACGACGACGTCCCGGCCCTCGCCGTGCTCGACGGCGTTGACGACGAGGTTGCGCAGCACACGCTCCACACGCCGGGCATCGGCCTCGGCGACGACGGGCTGCTGGTCGCCGAGGATCCGTATCTGAGTGCCCTTGCGCTCGGCGAGGGGCTCGGCCCCGGTGACGACGCGCCGTACGACCTCCCTGAGGTCGATCGGCTCGGCCTCCAGCGCCGCCGCGCCCGCGTCGAAGCGGCTGATCTCCAGCAGGTCGGCGAGCAGTGACTCGAACCGGTCCAGCTGGTCGGCGAGCAGTTCCGCCGACCGCGCGGTCACCGGATCGAAGTCCTCCCGCGCCTCGTGGATGACGTCGGCGGCCATACGCACCGTCGTCAGCGGCGTCCGCAACTCGTGCGACACGTCGGACACGAACCGCCGCTGCATCCGCGACAGGTCCTCCAGCTGCTGGATCTTCAGCTGGAGGTTCTGCGCCATCTTGTTGAAGGCCTCACCGAGCCGGGCGATGTCGTCCTCACCGGTGACCTTCATCCGCTCCTGCAGACGCCCGGCCGACAGCCGCTCGGCGATCCCGGCCGCCATCCGCACCGGCGTGACGACCTGCCGCACCACGAGCCAGGCGATGGCCCCGAGCAGTACGACCACGAAGAGTCCGGCGGTGGCGAGCGTCCCCTTGACCAGGCTCAGCGACTTCTCCTCCTGGGCGAGCGGGAAGAGGTAGTAGAGCTGGTACGGGTCGCCGTTGGGGTCGTTGACCTGCTTGCCGATCACCAGCGCAGGCTGGGAATCCTTGTGCGCGGTGGGCTGGTAGACGATGCGGGTGTAGCTCTGGAACGCCCCTGTCGCACTGTCGATCCGCTCGCGCAGTGCCTCGGGCACGCTCGCAGTCGGGTCCACACCGCCGGAGGCACGCCGGCCACGCCCACCGGTGTCACTCCCCGCGGAGGCCGGGAGCGTCACGACCTCGAAGGCGCCCTGTCCGCCGCTGGACAGCGAGGACACGAGATCACTCATCCACTGGATGACGTTCTGGTCGGAACGCTCGTCCACCGTCGAGCCGTCGTCGGCGGTCCCGGCCGCCGCCTCGTCCGCCCGCTGCTTGGCCGCCGCGAACCCGCCCGTGGCCTGGCTCTGCGAGGCCTTCACCTTGGCGTCCAGCAGGCCGTTGCGCACCTGCCCGATGACCACGAAGCCCAGCAGCAGAACAACACCCAGCGACATCAGCAGGGTCGTGGCGACGACCTTGAGCTGGATGTTGCGCCGCCACAACCGCATGACGGGCAGCAGCGGCCGGCGCACCCAGCGCAGCACGAGCCGAAGCACGGGGCTGCCCTGGACTCCGCCCTGCAGCAGCCCGCCCTCAAGGAACCGTCCCCAGCGGGAGCCCGCCTCCTTCCGGCCGACAGGCCGCTCCGGACGGGCCCCGGTCCGACCGGGGGCCGAAGCGGCACTGTCCCCGGACATGTCAGCTCGGCCCTGCCTTGTAGCCGACGCCGCGAACCGTCACCACGATCTCCGGACGCTCCGGGTCCTTCTCGACCTTGGAACGCAGTCGCTGCACATGCACATTGACCAGACGCGTGTCGGCCGCGTGCCGGTAGCCCCACACCTGCTCAAGGAGCACCTCACGCGTGAACACCTGCCACGGCTTGCGGGCCAGCGCGACCAGCAGGTCGAACTCCAGCGGCGTCAACGCGATGGACTGCCCGTCCCGCTTCACGGAGTGCCCGGCCACATCGATGACGAGGTCACCGATGGCCAGCTGCTCGGGCGCCGGCTCCTCCGACCTCCTGAGCCGCGCCCTGATCCGGGCGACAAGCTCCTTCGGCTTGAACGGCTTCACGATGTAGTCGTCCGCGCCGGACTCAAGACCGACCACCACGTCCACGGTGTCGCTCTTGGCCGTGAGCATCACGATCGGCACTCCGGACTCCGCCCTGATCAGACGGCACACCTCGATACCGTCCCGCCCGGGCAGCATCAGGTCCAGCAGCACAAGATCCGGCTTGGTCTCCCGGAATGCGGCCAGCGCCTTGTCGCCGTCGGCTACGAAAGACGGCTCAAAACCTTCACCACGCAGCACGATGCCGAGCATCTCGGCCAGTGCGGTGTCGTCGTCGACGACAAGGACTCGTCCCTTCATGGATGCCATCATCCCATTCTCATAACAGTGGCGAAGGCTCAGGTGAGGTAGGTCACCGGCCAGTGACCTTAGTCGTACGGAGTCGCCACTGTCTGCCCTCGCTCACATCACAGAGTGTGACCTTTGAGCAGGTTCGCCCCAGCTTGCCCGCTCGACTGGTTCGAACCTCTACGTCACAACGTCTGTGTCACCTGCCTCGACCTGGCACACATCTCCGCCAGCGCCTCAGCTGTCACAGGCGACACAGCTCCCTCCTCGGTGACGATCGCGGTCACCAGCTCGGGCGGCGTCACATCGAACGCCGGGTTGTACGCCTGCGTCCCCAGCGGCGCCACCGGAATCCCGCCACCCGGCTCCGCCCCCACCACCGGCACCTGGGGCGCCATGACCGCGGTGACCTCGAATCCCGGCCGCTGCTCGACCTCGATGGACGCCCCGTCCGGCGTCTCCGGATCCACCGTCGTCAGCGGCGCCACCACGATGAACGGCACATGGTGGTACCGCGCGAGCACCGCCAGCGGATAACTCCCCACCTTGTTCGCCACCGACCCGTCGGCAGCGATCCGGTCCGCCCCGATCAGCACCGCGTCCACCTCGCCGGCCGCGAACAGCGAACCCGCCGCGTTGTCCGTGAGCAAGGTGTACGCCATTCCATTGCGCGCGGCCTCGTACGCCGTCAGGCGCGCCCCTTGCAGCAACGGCCGGGTCTCGTCCACCCACAACCGCCTGAGCCGCCCGGCCCGGTGCGCCGCGAGCGCCACCGCGAACGCCGTGCCCTCCCCGCCCGACACCAGCGCCCCGGTGTTGCAGTGCGTGAGAACGCGATGCCCGCCGCCCGGCAACAGTTCGTCCAGCAGCGCCAGTCCCCGCTCGGCCATCCGTGCACTGGCCTCGGCGTCCTCCTCGTGCAACGCCCGCGCCGCGCCCAGCGCCTCCGCGGCGGCCTGCTCGACATCGCCGCTGCGCGCGAGTTCGGCACGGTAGGCGGACTGGGCCCGTCGCACGCCGACAGCGAGATTCACCGCGGTGGGCCGGGCACCCGCCAGCGATTCCGCGGCAGCGTCCACGTCGAAGCCGCGTACGGCGGCGAGCGCGACACCGTACGCCCCGGCGATACCGAGCAGCGGCGCCCCGCGCACGGCGAGCGAACGGATCGCCTCCACCAGCGCGGGCGCGTCCGTACAGACCAGTTCGACCTCCTCGGCCGGCAGCCTCGTCTGGTCGAGAAGCACCAGAACTGGGCCCTCGGGTGGCTCGTCCCACCGGATCGCCGGTATCCCGGTCGGCTTCTTGTCCTCGCCGGATTGCGCGTACTGATCAGCCATGCGGTCAGTCTGCCCCTTGTACGGCGGACAATTGAAGGTGTGCAGCCCATACCGCGGCCGGTACCTCGCCGACCACCCCATGGCACGATGGCTGCCAACCTGCCACCGCGACCGCGGACGGGCACCGTGAAGGAGCGACGATGAAAGACACTCCGGGCTGGGCCTCGCCCGGATCCGCCCCGTCCGACGGACAGGAGCCCGGCGCGTCCGGCCCTGCCGAGCCCGCAGACCGCCCCGACCCCGCGCAGCAGCCGGGAGCGGACCCACAGGGCCCCGGCCCGAAGTGGTCCAAGGAGCAGCCGCCACCCGGCCAGTGGTCCGCTCCGACCGGGCCCCAGGCTCCCGGCCAGACCCCACCGCCGCCACCGCCCGGCCCCGGCTGGGGCGCCCGCCCTCCCGTCGGCCCCGGCGGCGGCCACCCGGGCTACGGCCCCCCGGGCGGATACGGCGCCTGGGGCAGCGGCTGGGGCGGCCCCCCGCCCGCTGCCAAGCCCGGCGTGATCCCGCTGCGCCCACTCGGCGTCGGCGAGATTCTCGACGGCGCGGTCTCCACGATGCGCACCTACTGGCGCACGGTCCTGGGCATTTCGCTGACCGTCGCCATCGTGACGGAGATCCTGGTCATCCTCCTTCAGGGCTTCGTCCTGAACGACTACACCAGCACCGAGGCCCTCAACGACCCGAGCGCCACCCTCAGCGAGCTGACCGACGCCCTCGGCGACGCCATGCTCAGCTCCAGCGTGCTCTTCCTGGTCTCGGTGATCGGAGCGATCGTCGCGACCGCCCTGCTGACGACCGTCACCAGCCGCGCGGTGCTCGGCAAGTCGGTGTCCACCGGCGAGGCCTGGCGCGACGCCCGCCCTCAGGTACCGCGCCTCTTCGGCCTGCTCTTCCTGCTGTTGCTCATGACTATCGGCCTGGTGGTCGTGGGCGCTGTGCCCGGCATCCTCGTAGCGGCCTCGGGCGCCGGTGAAGGGGGCGCGGCCCTCGCCGTCCTGGGCAGCCTCGGCGCCGGCATCGTCGCGGTGTGGTTGTGGTTCCGCTTCTCCCTCGCCTCGCCCGCGCTGATGCTGGAGAAGCAGGGCATCGTGAAGGCGTTGAGCCGGTCCGCGAAGCTGGTCCGCGGCTCCTGGTGGCGTGTTTTCGGCATCCAGTTGCTCGCCACGATCATCGCCAACGTCGTCGCGGCGATCGTCGTCATCCCCTTCACCTTCCTGGCCGCCGCCCTCAGCGGCGACGGCGCCGGCAGCTTCCTCGACGGCACCACCGACCTCGGCTGGACGTTCCTGATCATCAGCGGCGTCGGCTCGGTGATCGGCTCCATGATCACCTTCCCGATCACGGCCGGCGTCACCGTCCTGCTCTACATCGACCAGCGCATCCGCCGCGAGGCCCTCGACCTCGAACTGGCCCGCGCAGCCGGCGTCCAGGGCTACGGCACCGACACTCCGGGGAGCTGAACCGGTGAGCCTGGCGGGGGGAGTTCTCACAACGGCGTCAGCCTTGCCGGACGCGGCCGGACGCGCGTTGGTGCGCTCCGGCGGCACCGCGGTGCGGGCGCTGTCGCACTCCGGCGACACGGCCGTACTGTCACTGCTGGCGCGCTCCGACGACGAGCCACCGCTGACGATCCCGCGTGATCCAGCGCGCGAGGCGGCCCGGCGCGAGCTGTCCAAGCGCATGTACCACGAGAACGAACCCAGCTGGTTCCAGCGCGCCTTGGACGCCTTCTGGGAGTGGGTCGAGGACCTGTTCAACAGCGCCTCGACCGCGACGCCGGGCGGAACCCTCGGCCTGGTCGTCGTCATCCTGGTCGTCATCGCGGTCATCGGTGCCCTGTGGTGGCGCCTGGGCACCCCGCGCCCCCAACCCACCTCCTCCGCCGCGCTGTTCGACGACCGCCCCCGCAGCGCCGCCGAGCACCGGGCCGCCGCCGAAGCACACGCCGCCCAAGGCCACTGGAACCAGGCCGTCCAGGAACGCATGCGCGCCATCGTCCGCTCCCTTGAGGAGCGCGCCCTCCTCGACGTCCGCCCCGGCCGCACCGCTGACGAGGCCGCCGCCGAAGCAGGCCGCTCGCTGCCCTCCCACACGGACCGACTGCGCGCGGCCGCCCGGGACTTCGACGACGTCACATACGGCGGACGGGCAGCGACCCAGCAGGCGTACCAGAGCATCGCCGCACTCGACCGCGACCTGGAGAGCAGCAAGCCACAGCTCGCGAGCAGCGCCCCCAGCACGGCCCACAACGCCCGCCAGGGGGCCGCCGAATGACCACCGAGGCCACGCTCCCGTCCACCTCGGCCTCGCCCACCGCACGCCAGGTATGGACCCGCACGCGAGGCATCGCCTTCGCCGTCGTACTCCTGCTGGCGGCGGCCGTCGCAATCGCCACGATCCGCTCCGACACCCAGCACGGCGCCCTCGACCCACGCTCCGCCGACCCCCAGGGCAGCAGGGCCGTGGCCGAACTCCTCGCCGACCGCGGCGTGGACACACGCGTGGTCACCACCCTGGACGAGGCACGCTCCGCAGCGGGTGCGGACACCACCCTCCTGGTCGCCGTCCCCGACCTGCTGACGCACCGTCAACAGACGTCGCTGCGATCGGCGACCGCCGCGTCCGGCGGCCGTAGCGTCCTCGTCGCCCCCGGCGGCTGGTCCGTCGAAAGGCTCGTCCCCGGAGTCACCGCGGACCCGGCCACCAGCCTCGACTCGGTACTCTCCCCCAACTGCGCCCTGCCCGCCGCCCAGCGAGCGGGCACCGCCGACCTGGGCGGCATCCGCTACAGCACCACCCACCGCGGCGCCGACGAGTGCTACCCCAGCGAACGCCTGGCCACCCTGCTGCGCGTCCCGGCGAAGAGCGGGGGCGGCGACACCATCGTCCTCGGCGCGCCCGACATCCTCCACAACGATCACCTCGACGAGCAGGGCAACGCCTCGCTCGCCCTCCAACTCCTCGGCTCCCGCCCGCATTTGGTCTGGTACCTCCCCTCGCTCTCCGACGCGTCGAACACCGACACGGACGACGAACGCAGCCTTTTCGACCTGCTTCCCTCAGGCTGGATCTGGGGCACCCTGCAGCTCTTCATCGCCGCAGCCCTGGCCGCCCTCTGGCGGGCACGCCGACTGGGCCCCCTGGTGCCCGAAAAACTCCCCGTGGCGATCCGCGCCTCCGAAACCGTCGAAGGCCGCGCCCGCCTCTATCGCAAGGCCAACGCCCGCGACCGCGCGGCCGCCGCTCTTCGCTCCACCAGCCGCACCCGCCTCGCCCCCCTCGTAGGTGTCCCCGTCTCCCAGGCACACACGCCCGAGACCCTGCTCCCCGCTCTGTCCGCCCGCCTCCACAACCACGGAGACGGACAGGCCCTGCACTCTCTCCTCTTCGGCCCGCCGCCCAGCGACGACACGGCCCTCATCTCCCTCGCAGACCAACTCGACGCCCTCGAAAGAGAGGTACGCCGTCCATGATGGACCCGACCACTGACAACGCCGGGAACACCGGGGACCCGGGCACCGCCCGTGCCTCCCTGGAGGCCCTGCGCGCCGAGATCGCCAAAGCCGTGGTCGGCCAGGACCCCGCCGTGACCGGTCTCGTCGTCGCCCTCCTCTGCCGCGGACACGTACTACTAGAAGGAGTCCCCGGGGTCGCCAAAACGTTGCTCGTCCGCGCCCTCGCATCCGCACTCGAACTCGACACCAAACGCGTCCAGTTCACCCCCGACCTCATGCCGAGCGATGTGACGGGCTCCCTCGTCTACGACACCCGCACCGCAGAGTTCTCCTTCCAGCCCGGCCCGGTCTTCACCAACCTCCTCCTCGCGGACGAGATCAACCGCACCCCGCCCAAGACCCAGTCGTCGCTGCTGGAGGCCATGGAGGAACGCCAGGTCACGGTCGACGGCACGCCCCGTCCGCTCCCCGAACCGTTCCTGGTCGCCGCCACTCAGAACCCGGTGGAGTACGAGGGCACGTACCCCCTCCCCGAAGCCCAGCTGGACCGTTTCCTCCTCAAACTCACGATCCCGCTCCCCTCCCGCCAGGACGAGATCAACGTCCTCACCCGCCACGCCGAGGGCTTCAACCCGCGCGACCTGCACGCCGCCGGCGTACGCCCCGTTGCGGGCCCCGCAGACCTTGAGGCCGCACGCGCGGCGGTGGCCAAGACGACGATCTCCCCGGAGATCACGGCCTACGTCGTCGACATCTGCCGAGCCACCCGCGAGTCCCCCTCCCTCACCCTCGGAGTCTCCCCACGCGGCGCCACAGCCCTCCTGGCCGCCGCCCGCGCCTGGGCCTGGCTGACCGGCCGCGACTACGTCATCCCCGACGACGTCAAGGCACTGGCCCTCCCCGCCCTCCGCCACCGCGTGCAACTCCGCCCGGAGGCCGAAATGGAAGGCGTCACGGCCGACTCAGTCATCAACGCGATCCTCACCCACGTCCCCGTCCCTCGCTGATGGCATTCACCGGACGCGCCGCACTCCTCGCGGCCCTAGGCTCCCTCCCCGTAGGCATCTGGGACCCCAGCTGGACAGGCATCCTCGCCGTCAACGCCCCCTTGGCCGCAGCCTGCGCCTGCGACTTCGCTCTGGCGGCACCCGTACGACGCCTCGGCCTGACCCGCTCCGGCGACACCTCAGTACGCCTCGGCGAAACAGCCGACGTCACCCTCACGATCACCAACCCGTCCCGCCGCCCGCTCCGCGCCCACATCCGCGACGCCTGGCCCCCGAGCAGCTGGCAGCCCGGCACAGAGGTGGCGGCCTCCCGCCAGCGCATGAGCATCCCCGCCGGCGAACGCCGCCGTATGACCACCCGCCTACGCCCCACCCGCCGCGGTGACCGCGAGGCCGACCGCGTGACGATCCGCTCATACGGCCCCCTGGGCCTCTTCTCCCGCCAGGGCACCCACAAAGTCCCCTGGACGGTACGCGTCCTTCCCCCCTTCACCAGCCGCAAGCACCTGCCCTCCAAACTGGCCCGCCTGCGCGAACTCGACGGCCGCACCAGCGTGCTCACGCGCGGCGAAGGCACAGAATTCGACAGCCTGCGCGAATACGTCCCCGGCGACGACACCCGCTCCATCGACTGGCGCGCCACCGCCCGCCAGTCCACGGTCGCCGTACGCACCTGGCGCCCCGAACGCGACCGCCACATCCTCCTCGTCCTGGACACCGGCCGAACCTCAGCAGGACGAGTCGGCGACGCCCCACGCCTCGACGCCTCCCTGGACGCAGCCCTGCTCCTGGCCGCCCTCGCCTCCCGGGCCGGCGACCGCGTCGACCTCCTCGCCTACGACCGCCGAGTACGCGCACTCGTCCAGGGCCGCGCAGCAGGCGACGTGCTCCCCTCCCTGGTCAACGCGATGGCCACACTCGAACCCGAGCTGGTCGAAACGGACTCCCGAGGCCTTACGGCGATGTCCCTCCGGACAGCGCCCCGCCACTCCCTGATTGTGCTGCTGACCACCCTGGACGCCGCCCCGATCGAAGAGGGCCTGCTCCCCGTCCTGCCACAACTCACTCAGCGCCACACCGTCCTGTTGGCATCAGTGGCGGACCCCCACATCGCGCGCATGGCAACCGCACGCGGAAACACGGACTCCGTGTACGAGGCCGCAGCCGCCGCCCAGGCCCAGAACGAACGCCACCGCACAGCGGAACAACTCCGCCGGCACGGCGTCACGGTCGTCGACGCAACCCCGGAAGCACTCGCACCGGCACTGGCGGACGCATATTTGGCACTTAAGACGGCGGGGCGTCTGTAATCCAAGGGGGAGCCTGATGGGCTCTCCCTTGGAACCGCAATTGGTGTGTGGTCCGGAAATGCAGAAAGCCCCCGGACCGGTATCCCCGGCCGGGGGCTCTCTCAAAATTTGTTCGGCGGTGTCCTACTCTCCCACAGGGTCCCCCCTGCAGTACCATCGGCGCTGTAAGGCTTAGCTTCCGGGTTCGGAATGTA
>NZ_JBHYJA010000035.1:0-106619 GCF_042740355.1 Streptomyces sp. NPDC059010 | reverse complement strand
GCACAACACAACACACCACGGATTGGCGTCACTCTGCCTGGGGCCAGCCGGTGTTGACTTTTCCTTTGCAGACGGGGGCCCCGCCGGAGCAGTTCCGGCGGGGCCCGGGGAAGCCTTCTGGGCCACACGGCCCATGTCCGGGTGGACTACTTGCCGGTGAACTTCTCGTACTCCTTGAGGACCTCGTCCGTAGGCCCGTCCATCCGCAGCTCGCCGCGTTCCAGCCACAGGACGCGGTTGCAGGTGTCCCGGATCGACTTGTTGTTGTGGCTGACCAGGAACACCGTGCCCGCTTCCTTGCGCAGCTCGCGGATCCGGGCCTCGGAACGCTTCTGGAAAGAACGGTCGCCGGTGGCCAGCGCCTCGTCGATCATCAGGACGTCGTGGTCCTTGGCCGCGGCGATGGAGAAGCGCAGCCGGGCCGCCATGCCGGAGGAGTAGGTGCGCATGGGGAGGGTGATGAAGTCGCCCTTCTCGTTGATGCCGGAGAAGTCGACGATGTCCTGGTAGCGCTCCTTGATCTGCTCGCGGGACATGCCCATGGCGAGGCCGCCCAATATGACGTTGCGCTCGCCGGTGAGGTCGTTCATCAGGGCCGCGTTCACACCGAGCAGTGAGGGCTGGCCGTCGGTGTAGACCTTGCCCTTCTCCGGCGGGAGCAGGCCGGCGATGGCGCGCAGCAGGGTGGACTTGCCGGAGCCGTTGGAGCCGATCAGGCCGATGGCCTCGCCGCGGTAGGCGACGAAGGAGACGCCGCGCACGGCGTGCACCTTGCGCACACCCCGCTCCTCGCCGCGCTTGACGATGCGGCTCAGAGCCGCGGTGGCGCTGCCCTTGCCGGTCTTGGCGCCGTTGACGCGGTAGACGATGTGCAGCTCGTCGGCGATGACGGTGGGGATGTGGGCATCCGGGTTCTGCTCAGCCACGGCCGTACCTCTCTTCCGCCTTCCAGAAGTAGACGAAGCCGCCGACCGCGAACAGCACGGCCCAGCCGAGCGCGGCCGCCCAGACGTGGTGGGGGAGGTTCTCACGGCCGTAGCCGTCGATGAGGGCGAAGCGCATCAGGTCCATGTAGATGGCCGCCGGGTTCCACTGCAGGACGGTCGACACCCACTGCGGCTTGTCGGCCAGCATGACCGGGATGGAGAACATCACGCCGGAGGCGTACATCCACGTACGCATCACGAAGGGCATGAGCTGGGCCAGGTCCGGGGTCTTCGCGCCCGCGCGGGCCATGATCAGGGCGAGGCCGGTGTTGAAGAGGAACTGCAGGGCGAGCACCGGGAGGATCAGCAGCCAGCTCGCCTTCGGGTAGCTGCCGAAGCCGATCGCCACGACGAACATCACGATCATCGAGTACAGCAGTTGCTGGAGCTGCTGCAGCGCGAAGGAGATGGGCAGCGAGGCGCGCGGGAAGTGCAGGGCGCGCACCAGGCCCAGGTTGCCGGAGATCGCGCGTACGCCCGCCATCACCGAACTCTGGGTGAAGGTGAACACGAAGACGCCCGTGACCAGGAACGGGATGTACACCTCGCGCGGCATGCCGCGGTCGGCCTGGAGGATCACGCCGAAGATGAAGAAGTACACGGCCGCGTTCAGCAGCGGGGTGGCCACCTGCCAGATCTGGCCGAGCTTCGCCTGGCTGTACTGGGCGGTCAGCTTCGCCCGCGAGAACGCGAGGATGAAGTGCCGCCGGTCCCAGAGCTGGCGGACGTACTCGAACAGCGAGGGGCGGGCGCCGCTCACGGCCAGCCCGTACTTGGCGGCGAGCTGCGCCGCCGTGAGTCCCTCGTCGGGCGACGGAGGCTCGCTCACCGCGACCGAACCGTCGTGCGTTGTCTCACTCACCAGTTGAAACTTTCGTCTTCGAGATGCGCAGCCTGTGCCGGCCTGGCATGTACCTGGGGCCGGGTTGCGGCCCTGTGGCTCTCAGGGTCGAGCTTGTCAGATGACCGGAGGTCGGCCCAGTCGAGTCAGCCGCCACACCGTACGCCACTTCATGGGCCTGCGGGGACCGCACGAGGTGGTCCACCCTTCCCGGAATCCGCCGAACCATGCCCTCAGGGCGGAGCGGGAGGGGCGGCGGACGAGGGTGAGCAGCATCCAGACGCCCAGATAGACCGGGACAAGGGGGGCGGGGAGGTTGCGGCGGGCGAGCCAGACGCGGTTGCGGGCGACCATGCGGTGGTAGACCGCGTGCCGCGAGGGTGCGGTCGTCGGGTGGTACAGCACCATGTCGGACCGGTAGTCGATCATCCAGCCCGCGTCGAGAGCCCGCCATGCCAGGTCGGTTTCCTCATGGGCGTAGAAGAATTCGTCCGGGAGCCCGCCGACTTCGGCGAAGACCTGGGTGCGTACGGCGTTGGCGCCGCCGAGGAAGGTGGTGACCCGGGAGGAGCGCATCGGGTCGGAGGCCCGCAGCCGGGGGACGTGGCGGCGCTGGGTGACGCCGGTGTCGGGGTCGGCGATACGGAAGCTGATGATGCCGAGCTTCGGGTCGGCCGCGAAGGCCTCGCGGCACAGCTCGGCGGTGTCGTGCTGGGCGAGGAGGCCGTCGTCGTCGAGGAAGAGCAATATGTCGACGTCCCGGCCGCTGGGGCCGAAGGCCTCGATGCCGACGTTGCGGCCGCCGGGGATGCCGAGGTTCTCGGGCAGCTCGATGGTGCGGACGCCCTCGGGGACGTCCGGGACCGGGGAGCCGTTGCCGACCACGACGACCTCGACGCGGTCGCCGTCCTGCTTGGCGACCGAGTCGAGCAGGGCGCGCAGCTCGTCGGGGCGGTTGCCCATGGTGATGATGACCGCGCCGACCTTCATGGGCGCGCTCACTTGAGCCTGCTCGACGCGAGGATCGACACCAGGTGCAGCAGGGTCTGGAGCAGCGCGATGCCGGCGAGCACGGCGACGCCGAGCCGGGAGAAGAACAGGTCGCCGCGGATCTGGTCGGCGATCGCCAGGACCAGGATCAGCAGCGAGGCCTCGATGCCGAGGATGAGGCGGTGGAACTTGAGCAGGGCGGCGGCCTTGCGGGCCATGGCCATGCCGGAGGAGCGCATCTCGGACGCCGACTCCTGGACCGGGGGCTTGCCGGCCTGGTGGCGGGCCACGCCGACGAGGTCGGTCTCGGCCTTGATCAGGATGGCGCCGAGCGCGGCCAGCGTGCCGAGGAAGGCCCACAGCCAGTCGATACGGCCGCTGCCCCACAGGTCGGCGGCGCGCAGGCCGAAGCCGACGAGCACGGCGGCGTCGGTGAGGTAGGCGCCGACGCGGTCCAGGTAGACGCCGCTCAGCGAGTACTGCTTCTTCCAGCGCGCGATCTCGCCGTCGACGCAGTCCAGCAGCAGATACATCTGGACGCACACCACGCCGAGCACGGCACCCGGGATCCCCGGCACCAGAAGTGCCGGGGCCGCGAGCACACCGAAGACGGTCATCAGGTACGTGAGCTGGTTGGGCGTGACCCTGGTGTTCACCAGGTAGCGGTCGACCCGCAGGGACACCTCGCGCATGTAGAGGCGTCCCATCCAGTGCTCACCGCTGCGCCGGTCCTTCACCCCCGCGGGGTGAACGACGGGGCGGAGTTCAGCTACCGATGGCCTTGACATAGTCGGCGTAGATGTCCTTGATCTGGTCGGTTGTCAGGTCGAGGTGTTCGAGGATCGTGTAGCGGCCGGGCCGGGTCTGCGGAGCGAACTCGACGGCGCGGACGAACTCGTCCACCGTGAAGCCGATCTCCTCCGGCAGTACCGGCAGCCCGTGCCGACGCAGCACCTCGGCCATGTAGGCCGACTCCTCGTGGGCTCCGCGCAGGTACATCGCGAAGGCCGCGCCCAGTCCGCACTGCTCGCCGTGGGCGGCGGCGCGCTTGGGGTAGAGCAGGTCGAAGGCGTGGTTGATCTCGTGGCAGGCGCCGGAGGACGGGCGGGAGTCGCCCGACACCGACATGGCGATACCGCTGAGCACCAGCGCCTCGGCCAGCACCTGCAGGAAGCCGGTGTCCCCGATGCCGCCGGGGTGGCGCAGCACCGCCTCGCCGGCCTGCCGGGCGATCGCGGCGGCGAGGCCGTCGATCTTCTCGCCCTTGACCCGGTTGGCCAGCTCCCAGTCCGCGATCGCGGAGATGTTGGAGACGGCGTCGCCGATGCCGGCCCGCACGAAGCGCACGGGGGCGTCGCGGATGACGTCCAGGTCGATGACGACCGCGATCGGGTTGGGCACGCCGTAGGAGCCGCGCCCGGCGTCGTTGTCGAGGGTGGCGACCGGCGAGCACAGGCCGTCGTGCGCGAGGTTCGTCGGTACGGCGACCAGGGGCAGGCCCACGCGCGCCGCGGCGAACTTGGCGCAGTCGATGATCTTGCCGCCGCCGAGCCCGACGACGGCGTCGTAGTGGCCGGCCTTTATGTCGCCGGCCAGCCGGATCGCGTCGTCGAGGGTGCCGCCGCCGACCTCGTACCAGGAGGCGCCGGGCAGCGCGGGAGCGAGCCGCTCCCTGAGCCGGGCACCGGAGCCGTTGCTGACCGCGACGGCCAGCTTGCCGGAGTGCGAGATGCGCTCGTCGGCGAGCACACAGGCCAGGTCGTCCAGGGCACCCGGGCGGATGTCCACGACGACCGGCGAGGGAATCAGCCTCGTCAGTACTGGCACGCGATCTCCCGTCCGCGGGCGAGATCGTCGTGGTTGTCGATCTCGACCCACTTGACGTCGCCGATCGGCGCCACGTCGATGCGGAAGCCGCGGTTCACGAGCTCCTGGTAGCCGTGCTCGTAGAACTGCTGCGGGTCGGTCTCCCACACCGCCTTGAGGGCGTCGGCCAGCTCGGGGGCGGCGTCGCCCTCGATGAGGGTGACGCCGATGTACTCGCCGGTGGCCTCGGCGGGGTCCATCAGCTTGGTGATCTTCGTCATGCCCTTCTCGGGGTCGACGACGACCTTCATCTCCTCGTCGGCCAGGCTCTTCACCGTGTCCAGGGCGAGGATGATCTTCTTGCCGTCGCCGCGGGCGGCGAGCAGCGTCTTCTCGACGGAGACCGGGTGGACGGTGTCGCCGTTGGCGAGGATCACGCCGTCCTTGAGGGCGTCACGGCCGCACCACAGGGAGTAGGCGTTGTTCCACTCCTCGGCCTTGTCGTTGTCGATGAGGGTGAGCTTGAGGCCGTACTTCTGCTCCAGCGCTTCCTTGCGCGCGTACACGGCTTCCTTGCGGTAGCCGACGATGATCGCGACCTCGGTCAGGCCGATCTCGGCGAAGTTGCCGAGGGTGAGGTCGAGAACCGTGGGTTCGCCCTCTATGCCCGCAGGCCCCACCGGCACCAGCGCCTTGGGAAGGCTGTCGGTGTAGGGGCGCAGACGCCGTCCGGCGCCGGCCGCCAGCACGAGGCCGATCATGCGGGTTCTCCTTCATCGTGTACGGCGGGCGCCCCTGCGGACACCCAGAAGCGGATGCTCTCGACGAGCACCACGAGGGCCACGGCCACGGCGAGGGCCGTGAGCGCGACCGTGAACTGCGAAGCGGTGAGCGCGGCGGCCAGGACGGTGACGAGCAGCGTCCGCCCTTCGTGCCCCCCGACGGCGCGCACCAGCCAGGCCGGTGGCGCTCCGGCGTTGCCGCGGATGCGGTACACCGTGTCGTAGTGATGGTAGGCGACCGCCGCCACCAGGCCGAAAGCCGCAGGAAGGGCTCCGTTCACGTCCGCTTCGGCTGCCAGTACCAGGACGGTGCAGTACTCGGCGGCGCGGAAGACGGGCGGGACGAGCCAGTCGAGGGTGCCCTTGAGAGGGCGGTACAGGGCCTGACCGGCGGTGATCGCGTAGACGACGGCGCCCGCGACGGGCGCCCAGGTCGCCCCGGAGAGCAGGGACACGGCGAGGACGGCCGTCCCGCCCAGCGCGATCAGCAGCGGGGCGCCGAGCACGGCACGCGTGACACGGGCCACGAAGGAGGCCAGCGGTCCGTTGTCCGCGAGGTCGGCCAGTGCCTGCGCGGCCCGGGCCGTGCGCCTGGCCTTCCGCGTCACCGACCGCAGCACCCGGCCCGCGGTGGTGTACGTCGCCGCGAACGCGCAGCCGATGAGCAGCGCGTAGAAGGTGATCCGGGGCGTGGTGACCGCCGTGAGGACGGCGATCATCGCCCAGCGCTCGCCGATCGGCAGCACGATCATCCGCCGCACCCACACCGTCCAGCCGACGCTGTCGAGCTTGTCGGAGAGGGCGGCCGTGGGGCTGGTGTTGGCGGTGGCGTCGTGGTTGGCCTCGTTGAAGGAGAAGTCCACGACGTGCCGGCAGGTCTGGAGGATCATCGCGCCGAGGGCGAGGGCCCAGACGTCGTCGCCGCCGCGTGCCGCGCCGAGGGCGAGTCCGGCGTAGTAGGCGTATTCCTTGGCCCGGTCGAAGGTGGCGTCGAGCCAGGCGCCGAGCGTGGAGTACTGCAGGGAGTAGCGGGCGAGCTGGCCGTCGGTGCAGTCCAGGACGAACGAGAAGATCAGCAGCAGGCCGGCCGCGATGAATCCGCCGCGGGTGCCGGTGGCCGCGCAGCCCGCCGCGATGAGAGCGGTGATCAGGGACGCGGTGGTGACCTGGTTCGGGGTCAGGCCTCGGTTGGCGCACCAGCGGGCGATGTAGCGGGAGTAAGGGCTGATGAAGTACGTCGTGAAGAAGCCGTCACGGGCCTTCACGGCCGACTTCAGGCGTACGGCTTCGTCGTCGACGGCGGCGACGGCCTGCCGTGCCTCGTTGCGGGCCTGCGGGTCGGCCGGGACGGCGGCGACCAGGCTGCCGAGCTCGGGGCGGTGGACGTCGGTGCCGTCGTCGTGGAGGGCGGTGACGACGCGGTCGGCGAGGCTGTCGACGGCGACGGCCGTACCGCCGCCCGCGGAGGTCTCGCGGGCCATCGCGCGGGTCAGGGCCTTGCGGCCGGCCGGCTGTGCCGTCACGGCGCCCGGGATCGCGGCGAGCGGGAAGCGGGGGTCGGTGAGGCCGAGGCGCAGCGCGTGCAGGTGGCCGACGAAGCGGGCGTCGACCAGGGCGACGCGCTGGTCGCCGGGCACCTGGGCGAGGAGCGTCTCGGTGTCGGCCGGGTCGGCGGCGACCCGCACGTCGTAGCCGAGGGACCGCAGATCGCCCTCGATCGACGATCCGGGCACCGGCTGACCGGTGAGGATGGCGGTCGACAACCGAACTCACTCCCTGGGTGCCGGCATGTCCGCGCCGGTCATGTACGTGGGTGGCGGCGCCCGTCGGCGGTGGCGTCCGGGCGGCGTGTCGGCAGAGGCTATCGGACGCATGGAAGCCGACGTTCACCACCCGTTTGGCGGGGCGATCAACGCGGTTTGCCCAGAGCAATGCCGCGATCATCATCGGGGATTCGGGGCCCCACCCACAAACTCGTACTCACAGACGGGACATCGGGGACATTGGTTCCACCGCCGGTCCCCCGGCATAGGGTGGGCGACCATGACATGGCTGATCACCGGCGGAGCCGGCTACATCGGGGCACATGTGGCGCGGGCCATGACCGACGCCGGGGAGCGGGTCCTCGTACTGGACGATCTCTCGGCCGGGCATCCCACGCGGCTTCCGGCGGACGTGCCGCTCGTCGAGGGGTCCTCGCTGGACGGTGACCTGCTGAAGCGAGTGCTGGCCGAGCACTCGGTGTCGGGTGTGGTGCATCTCGCGGCGCGCAAGCAGGTCGGTGAGTCCGTGGCACAGCCCGCGCGCTACTACCGGGAGAACGTGGGCGGTCTCGGCACGCTGCTGGAGGCGGTCGCGGAGGCCGGGGTCGGGCGGTTCGTGTTCTCGTCGTCCGCCGCCGTCTACGGCAACCCGGATGTGGATCTGATCACGGAGGACACCGCGTGCGCGCCGGTGAACCCGTACGGCGAGACCAAGCTCGCCGGGGAGTGGCTGGTGCGGGCTGCGGGCCGGGCACACGGCATCTCCACCGTATGTCTGCGCTATTTCAACGTCGCGGGCGCCGCCGCGCCCGAGCTGGCCGACACGGGCGTCTTCAACATCGTCCCGATGGTCTTCGACCGGCTCACCCGCGACGAGGCCCCGCGGATCTTCGGCGACGACTATCCGACGCCGGACGGCACCTGCGTCCGTGACTACATCCATGTCGCCGACCTCGCCGAGGCGCATCTCGCGGCGGCTCGGCGGCTGAGCGCGGCGGACGCGGACGGTGACCCGGGCGGCGATCTGACGGTCAACATCGGTCGCGGCGAGGGCGTCTCCGTGCGCGAGCTGATCACCGTGATCGGCGAGGTCACCGGCGACCGGCGCCCCGCGGTCATCGAGCCCCGGCGCCCCGGCGACGCCCCGCGCGCGGTCGCCTCGGCCGAGCTGGCCGCCGCGGAACTCGGCTGGACGGCTCGGCGCTGGGTACCCGAGATGGTCGAGTCGGCGTGGCAGGGGTGGCTGCGGCACCGCCGGGCCTGATCCTGCGCAACGCCCTGACCTGCATATCGTTTCCGCAGGTCAGGGCACATGACAACGGTGTTCAGTGCCGCGTTGCCCGATACCCCCCACCCGTAGTTCACTGTGATCCCGGACCGACATTCCGATCGTCTACGGACCGCAGAAGGGCGGCATTTCCATGGGGGCTGGGCACGATCACGGCCATGCGCACTCGCACGCACCGACGACCGGCACGGCGGCGGCCGCGTACCGCGGGAGGCTCCGGGTCGCGCTGTCGATCACGCTCGGCGTCATGGTGGTCGAGATCATCGGCGGTGTGGTCGCGGACTCGCTCGCCCTGATCGCCGACGCGGCGCACATGGCGACGGACGCGCTGGGCCTGGGCATGGCTCTGCTGGCGATCCACTTCGCGAACCGGCCGCCGAGCACGACACGCACCTTCGGCTACGCCCGCGCGGAGATCCTCGCGGCCCTCGCCAACTGTCTGCTGCTGCTCGGCGTCGGCGGCTATGTGCTGTACGAGGCGGTCCAGCGGTTCCTCACGCCCGCGGACACCGAGGGCGGCCTGATGATCGTGTTCGGTGCGATCGGCCTGGTCGCGAACATGATCTCGCTGACGCTGCTGATGCGGGGCCAGAAGGAGAGCCTGAACGTGCGCGGTGCCTTCCTGGAGGTGGCCGCGGACGCGCTGGGCTCACTGGCGGTGCTGATCTCGGCGGTGATCATCCTGACCACCGGCTGGCAGGCCGCCGACCCGATCGCCTCGCTGGTCATCGGCCTGATGATCGTGCCGCGCACCTTCAAGCTGCTGCGCGAGACCCTCGACGTACTGCTGGAGTCGGCCCCCAAGGACGTCGACATGGCGCAGGTGCGGGCCCACATACTCGCCCTGGACGGTGTCGAGGACGTCCATGATCTGCATGCGTGGACGATCACGTCCGGGATGCCGGTGCTGTCGGCCCATGTGGTGGTGCGCTCCGACGTCCTGAACGCGATCGGCCACGAGAAGATGCTGCACGAGCTCCAGGGATGCCTGGGCGACCACTTCGACGTGGAGCACTGCACCTTCCAGCTGGAGCCGGTCGGGCACGCCGAGCACGAGGCCCGGCTGTGCCACTGAGGCCGGGATACGGCTTCGGCACTGAAACAACCGTACGGTCCGATAAAACGTCAGTACGGGCGGAATGCAGCGATCCGGTGGTCGGTCGCGTCCTCATGCTCACAGCGCCCCCGCGGACGGTTCCGTGCCCGCCGCGCCGGGCACGATCAACTGCCGGGAGTGCCGGATTCGTACGGCACACTTGGGGCGCGAAGACCGATGCGAAGGATGGGTATGCCGATCACACCTGCGACCGCGACGCACAGTCCGTCGAACGGCGCCGCAGACGCGATTTTGCTGGAACTGGTCGACGAGAACGGTGTGACGATCGGCACCGCTGAGAAGCTCGCCGCCCATCAGCCGCCGGGGCAGCTGCACCGCGCGTTCTCCGTGTTCCTCTTCGACGAGCAGGGCCGGCTGCTGCTCCAGCAGCGGGCGCTCGGCAAGTACCACTCCCCCGGTGTGTGGTCCAACACCTGCTGCGGACACCCCTACCCCGGCGAGGCCCCCTTCGCGGCCGCGGCCCGGCGCACCCACGAGGAGCTCGGTGTCTCCCCGTCGCTGCTCGCCGAGGCGGGCACCGTCCGCTACAACCACCCGGACCCGGACTCGGGCCTGGTGGAGCAGGAGTACAACCACCTCTTCGTCGGCCTGGTGCAGTCCCGGCCGCGGCCGGACACGGAGGAGGTCGGCGACACCGCCTTCGTGACCTCGGCCGAGCTGGCCGAGCGCCACGCGAAGGACACCTTCTCGTCCTGGTTCATGACCGTGCTCGACGCGGCCCGCCCCGCGATCAGGGAACTGACGGGCCCGTCGGCCGGCTGGTGAGGGCCTAGGGGACGCCCACGGGCTTGAGCGGGACGGCGGCCCAGATCACCTTGCCGCCGCTCGCCGTGTGCTCGACGTCGCAGACGCCGCCCGCCTCCCGCGTGACCTCGCGCACCAGGAGCAGGCCGCGGCCGCCGGTCTGGCCGTGGTCCGCCTCCAGGGCGGTCGGGCGGTAGGGGTGGTTGTCCTCCACCGACACCCGCAGCCACTCGGCTCCGACGGCGACCTCCACGGCGAGCATCGGCGACAGCAGCGCCGCATGCCGTACGGCGTTCGTGACCAGCTCCGAAACGATCAGCAGCAATCCTTGGACAAGGTCGTCCGAGACCGGCACGCCCTGGCGGTACAACAGGTCCCGGACGGCGTGCCGCGCCTGCGGGACCGAGGCCTCGACGGCGGGAGCGGTGAACCGCCAGACGCCTTCGTAAGGCAGTGGATTCGGCGGCCGCTGCCCGAGGGGCTCGTCAGCGTCGCCTGCTGGGCGTGGGCCGGACCCGCGCCCATGGTTCTCCATCGTCCGGTCGCCACCCTCGCGCTCGATTGTCACCACAAGTCGAGTGTTGGTAACGCGCACGTCCGGACCGTAGAACTGAACACAAGTCAGCAGGTATCGAGCGTTTCTGATCGTTGGCGTATGACGGCGTCAGGTGGGGGACCGCTCCTGTCGCGCTGGTGCCGACTTGGCGAACTATTCGGGTTGTACGGGTTTGCCGACGCTGTCGCCCGGTTCCTTCTGCCTGTCCCCTTCGGGGGGCATTTGCTCGGTGACCATGCTGACGACCCGCCGTCCGCCGAAACCGGTCGCGAGCAGACCGAGTCCGTCGAAGAGCAGGGCGAGGGAGAAGAGGGTTCCGACGACGTATCTGCTGCTGGGCCAGGAACTCAGCACCAGGATGCCGAGGAACAGGTCGAAGGCGCCCTGCAGCAGGGTCCAGCCGAACTGCGGACCGCGCACCACCAGGCTGCCGACCACCCGGAACAGCCCGCCCGTCAGGAACAGCAGGGCGGCGAACATGGCCAGCGCCTCGGCCGCCGCCTCCGGTCTGCGGATCACCACCACACCGGCCGCGATATTGAGCGCCGCGACCGCCACACCTAGCCAGAAGAAGTTGCTGCCGCGCGCCTGGACCGCGTGCAGCAGGCCGACGATGCCGCCGATCAGCAGCAGCCAGCCGAACAGAAGCATCGAGGTGAGCGTGGCGAAGCCGGTGTAGAGAAGACCGACGACTCCCGCGACCACCAGGATCACGCCCAGCGCCGCCAGCCAGCCGAAGCCACGGCTCAGCTTGGCGGTCTCGTCCTTGTCTCCCCGCATCCGGGGCCTCCTAGCGCTGCGGCCCCCTTCTTGATCGTACGGTCATGCGGTGCGGCTAGCATCCGACGCATGGAGCCCCAGCTGCAGCACAGCGTCGCCGACTCGGTCGCCACCGTCGTCATCCACCATCCGGCCAAGCGCAACGCGATGACGGCCGCGATGTGGCAGGCGCTGCCGCCGCTGCTCGACACGCTTGCCGCCGATCCCGCGGTGCGGGCGCTGGTGCTGACCGGTGAGGGCGGGACGTTCTGCGCGGGCGCCGACATCTCCACGCTGCAGGGGTCGCCGCAGGAGGCACAGTCACTGGCCGTGGCCGCCGAGGAGGCGCTGGCCGCCTTCGCGAAGCCGACGCTGGCGGCGATCCGGGGGCACTGTGTGGGCGGCGGGTCGCAGCTGGCGGCGGCGTGCGATCTGCGGTTCGCCGAGGAGGGGTCGCTGTTCGGGGTGACTCCGGCCAAGCTCGGGATCGTGTATCCGGCGTCCTCCACCCGGCGGCTGGTGTCGCTGACGGGGCCGGCCGCCGCCAAGTACCTGCTGTTCTCGGGCGAGTTGATCGACACGGCGCGGGCCCTGCGTACGGGCCTGGTGGACGAGGTGCTGCCGGAGGGCGAACTCGGCAAGCGGGTCGTGGAGTTCACCCGGATCCTGGTGTCGCGCTCACAGCTGACACAGGCCGCGGCGAAGGAGTTCGCCGGCGGGCGCACCGACCGGGACGAGCACTGGGCGGAGCAGGCGCGCGCGAGCGGCGACACCGCGGAGGGCGTCGCCGCGTTCCTGGAGCGCAGGCGGCCCCACTTCACCTGGACTACGTCAGGCTGAAGCGGCTGTTGGTGCGGAACTCCTCCACGAGGTGGGCGGGCGCCTTCTGCGGGGAGCCAGCGTCGTAGGGCGGCTGCGGGTCGTACTCGGTCAACAGCTGTACGGCCTGGGCGTGTTCGTCGCCGGCGATCTTCCCGACCAGGGTCAGGCCCATGTCGATGCCCGCGGAGACACCGGCCGCGGTGAGGTACTTGCCGTCGAACACCACGCGCTCACCCGTGGGCTCGGCGCCGTACTGCGGCAGGTAGTCGAGGGTGAGCCAGTGGGAGGTCGCGCGGCGGCCCTTCAGCAGGCCCGCGGCGGCGAGGAGCAGCGAGCCCGAGCAGACGGAGGTCGTCCAGGCGCTGGTGGAGTCGGCGGTCCTGAGCCACTGAAGGAAGGTTCCGTTCTCCAGCTCGGTGGGGGTTCCGGAGCCGCCCGGCACCACGACGACATCGGGGCGCGGTACCTCGGCCAGGGACTTGTCGGCCGTGATGGCGAGGAACCCGGTGTCGGCGCGTACGGGTCCGGCCTGCGCGGCGACGAAGTCGACCTGCACCTCCGGGATACGGCTCAGGACCTCGTAGGGCCCGATGATGTCGAGGGCGGTGAAGCGGTCGTACAGGACCATCGCGATCTGCATGGATTTCCCTTTCCGGGGGGCGGTCTTGGGCTGTGCTTCGGCCGGGCTTCGGCTGTGCTCCGGCCGGTTCACCGGACGGTCGTGGGGCGGAACCGGCGGCGGTACTCGGCCGGGGCCGTCCCGAGGCTCTTGACGAAGGCGCGCCGCATGGCTTCGGGGGTGCCGTAGCCGCAGGCGCGGGAGATCTCCTCGACGCCGTCGTGTGTGTCCTCCAGAAGGCGGCGGGCGTGTTCGAGGCGGACCCGGTCGACGTACCGGCCCGGGGTCATGCCGGTCTCGCTCTGGAAGGCACGGGCGAAGTGACGCGGCGAGAGGGCCGCGCGGGCGGCCAGCGACCCGACCGTCAGGTCGTCGTCGGGGTGCTCGGTGATCCAGCGCTGGACCTCCCTCAGCGGCTCGCGCTGCGCCGTCTGGGCGGCCAGCTGGGCGCTGAACTGGGCCTGGTTTCCAGGTCGGCGCAGGAAGACGACGAGATGGCGGGCCAGGTTGAGGGCCACGTCGCGGCCGAGGTCCTCCTCGACCAGGGCGAGGGCGAGGTCGATGCCCGAGGTCACGCCGGCGGAGGTGGCGACATGGCCGTCGCGCACGAAGATGGGGTCCGGGTCGACCTCGACGGCCGGGTGGTCGCGGGCGAGCTTGTCGCAGTAGGCCCAGTGGGTCGTGGCCCGGCGTCCGTCCAGCAGGCCCGCGGCGGCGAGCAGGATCGCGCCGGTGCAGACGGAGACCAGGCGTTCGGCGCGGGGGCCGCGCTCGCGCAGCCAGTCGGTGAGGGCCGGGTCGGGGTTGCGAGTGCCGTTGCCGCCCGGGACGACGAGGGTGTGCGGGTCCCGGGTGTCGGTGAGCGCGTGGTCCGGTACGACGGTCAAGCCGCTGGAGGTGCGTACGGGAGCGCCGTCCAGGGTGGCCGTACGGATCCGGTACGTGCCCGGAGTGTGCTTCTCGGCTCCGGCGAAGACCTCCAGTGGCCCGGTGACGTCGAGGCTCTGCACGTCGTCGAAGAGAACGAAGAGAACGGTTCGCTGTGCCATGCCGTCGATTCTTCGGGGCGGGAGCGATGGCGGCAATGACGTGCTTCCCACCTTTTCTGCCATCGGCTCGCGCGCGCAGGGGCGGCGTACCAAGCGGTTGGTAACCTGCCGGGCATGACTACTGCCGTCCTCGAACCCCGTGCCGGGCGCCGCTGCCACAACGTGCTCAACTCCCTGCACGCGATGTCGTACTTCGCTCCTGAGCTGGGCACGGAATGCGCCGCCATCGGGATCACGCACCCCAGGGCCGTCAACTTCGCGGTGCGGGCGGCCGCGCTGGGGGCGGTCGGTGCGGGGGCGGTGACGGCGACGTTCTACAACTACAAGTACGAGTTGGTGGCGCGGCACGTCCCTGCGGTCTGGGCCGTCGCCTCGCCCGAGGAGGTGCTGGCGGCACGCACGCGTGCGGTCGACGGGGCGTTGCGGCGGTTGCTCGGTGCGCAGGCGGTGGCGTCGGCGGAGATGGGCGAGGCCGCGCGGCTGGCGCTGCGGGCCGCCGAGGCGTGTTCGCGCAGTGCTCGGCCGTTGTACTCGGCGTATGCGGATCTGCCGGTGCCCGAGGAGCCGCATCTGGCGTACTTCCATGCCGCCACCTTGCTGCGTGAGCATCGGGGCGACGGGCATCTGGCCGTGCTGATGGCGGCCGGCCTCGATGGGCTGGAGGCCGTGGTGACGCATACGGCGACCGGCAAGGGCATGGCGCCGAAGTGGGTGTTCACCACGCGTGGCTGGGCTCAGGAGGACTGGGATGCGGCGTGCGGGCGGCTGCGGGAGCGGGGGCTGCTGGATGGTGAGGGGGGTCTGACGCCGGCGGGTGCTGCACTGCGTGAGGAGATCGAGGCCGAGACGGATCGGCTGGATCGGGGGCCGTATGTGCACCTCGGGGTGGAGGGGGTTGGGCGGCTGACCGAGCTGGGGGCGGGGTTTGCTCGGGCCGTGGTGGCGGCTGGGGCGTTTCCGGTGGATCTGCTGGGCAGGGGGTGAGCGGTCGGGGGTAGGAGGTTGTGCGGGGTGGTGCGGGGTGGTGCGGGGTGGTGCGTTGATGGGGTGCCGCCGGGTTTTCTCGCCCCCGCCGCCCCTACCCGTCCCATCCCCAGGGGCGCTGCCCCTTCGACCCCGGCCCTCCTGGGTGGATTCCTACGAGTCGCCGCCCGGTCTCCGGGACGCCCTGGCTGCTGATCGGACCCGAGTGTTCCCTCGTCCACAGCCCGCGGCCTTCTCCAGCAGTATGCGCTCGGTATGCGCTTCAGTAGGAGATGACGATCTTGCCGAGCCGCTCGTTGTGGGTCAGGTCGGTGAAGGCCGTGCGGAACCGGCCGATGTCGTGGACCGCTTCCACGACGGGCGTGATCTCACCGCGGACGACCATGTCCAGGATGCGGGTCTGCGCCGCGGTGGAGGAGTGCGGGACGTAGACGAACGGCGCCTTCCTCCTGCTGAACAGGGATGCGGCCATGCCTCCGGGGTCCTTGTGCGGATTGACGTTGACGAAGGTCCCGCTCCGGGACAGCTTCTTCCTCACCTCGCCGAAGCGCAGCCTCCCGGAGAGGTCGAAGACGGCGTCGTAGGTCCCGGTCAGGTCCCCGAAGGACGTGTCGCGGTAGGAGTGGACGGTCGTCGCGCCGAGTTCCTTGAGACGCGAACCGGAGTTCCGGCCGCCGATCGCCGTGACGTCGGCACCGAGGGCGGCGGCGATCTGCACGGCGTACACGCCCACACCACCGCTCGCGCCGACGACGAGGACGCTGTCCCCGGGGCGCGGTGCGGCCTTGTCCAGGCCGGTCAGCGCGGTCTCGGCGCCGATGGGCAGGGCCGCGGCCTCGGGAAAGCCGAGGTTGTCGGGAAGCTCGGCGAGGTACTCCTCACGGATGGCGACGTACTGAGCCAGGGCCTTCTCACCCTTCGTCAGATGGGGGCCGCCCATGACCCGCTGCCCCCGTGTGAAGCGCCGGCCGTCCGAGCGGACGACACCGGAGAACTCCAGGCCCAGGCTGACCGCTCTCCGTCTGGTCCTGCGGGTCAGTGAACGCGGGTCGTCGTCCTGGACGAACCCCTTCTCCCAGGCGCTCAGGGCGACGGCCTTGACCTCGACGAGCACCTCGCCGTCGGCGGGCCGCGGGGTGGGCACCGCACCGAGACGGAACTTCTCGGCACCCTTCCCGGCGGGGTCGATCAGCATCGCTTCCACGCGGAGTTCTCCGTTCAACGGTCGGGCAGCCTCACTGAGCCGGCGTCGGAAACAGCCGCATCAGGACGTCGGCGGCCTCGTCCTCGCGCAGACGACGGGCGATGACCGCTTCGCACAGACGGTCCGCGGCTCCCAGGAAGGCCGCGGTCAGGGCGTACGCGGTCCGCTGATCGACCCCGGTCAACTCGGCGACGAGAGGGCAGTACCGTTCGGCGTCGTCGGCGAACACGGCGCCCGGGCGCTCGCCCGCGGCTGCGAGAGCGGCGCCGATGTCCGCGTGGAGGGCGCCGTTCTCCAACGTGCACGCGATGTAGGCATCGCACAGTGCCCGCAGCGCGCCGTCGGCCGCGGTCCCGGTTTCCCGGTAGGCGGCCATCACCTCCATGACGGTGTCCTCGTACTCGGCACCCACACGCTGGAACATGGCGTCCAGCAGCCCGGCGAGGGAGCCGAAGTGCTGGTAGGCGATGGGCTTGCTGACACCGCAGGCATCCGCGAGCCGGGCCAGCGTCAAGGAACCGGCCCCCTCCTCCCGCGCCGTACGCAGCGCGGTCTCCAGCAGCAACTCCTTGCGCGTCGCGGCCGACACCCGCCGCCGCTTCACCGGACTCTCCGAGCCGGCCCCTCCCATGTACACCCCTCTCGCTCCGGACTCCATCGTTATTACCATTCGTAACTTACAGATAGCAGCTTAGGGGCAGCCGACACGGTCAGGACGGCCGGCATTCTGGTGTGTTCGTAGGCGGGTACTCCCGTTGCCGTGCCCTGTCCTCTAGACCGTCTGGTCCTCTAGACCGTCTGGGCCGGAGCGGCTGAACCGGCCTGGCTTCGGGAGAGTTCCGTGAACCGCACGCCCATGGACTGCATGGCGGCGACATCGGCCATGACGTCGTTGGCGCCCTCGGGGAAGGAGATTCCAGGGTGGGGCCGGTCGCGACCGTTCAGCCCCAGCACACGTTCCAGCTGCGTCACCGTGCCGGCCGCCGTGAGATGGGCTTGCCCCTCGGGGTCCTTCACCAGGATTCTGCGGGTGGCCGGGCCGTTCTTGATGGTGACGACGAACTCGTGCGGGGCGCCGTCCTCGTCTCCCGGGTTGTACAGGATCCCGAACCTGCGCTCTTTTGAAAGCCTCGCCCACAGACCGGAGTTCACCAGCGCGGTGAATGCCGCGTTGGCGGGACGGTTGTCGAAGGCCATACGCACCGACACTCCTCGCGCGTGACCCGTGGCGACCAGCGTTGCCTGCTCGGGGCTGCTGAAGAGACGGCAGGAACGGGTCTGTCCGTCACTGAAGTCCACCGCACGAGGTTCCGACATGCCTCGCACGGTGCGTGTCTCGCCGCGCTCCCAGAGCTCGAACGGCAGGTGCACGTCGACGAAGCCGGTCGCGGAGTCGGGGCCGGTCCTGTCCTGGAGGCTCAGCAGGATGTCGATGTCGACATGATCGGCCGGTGCGCCCCATCCGTGCGCCGCCGCGGTCACCGCTGCCGCGCTCGCCATCCAGCCCGAGGCGAGGACGACCGGAGCCGTGACCGTTTCCTGCGCCAGCGTCCGGTGCGCGTCCTCGATGCGCACCAGCCAGCGGGCGATGTCGACGACAGGGATGCCCCGCCGGGCGGCGGAGTGCAGCAGACGGTCGTTGTGATCGTTGACGGCCACGAGGACCGCGTCCGGCAGCGGTTCGACGTCGGCGAGTGGATCCTCGTCCGTGACTTCGATCCGCACCGCACCCGCGAGGCCGTGGAGCCGCGCGGCTGCTTCCGCCGTGAAGAAGCGCCGGCCTCCGACGACCACATCCACGTCCGGATGCCTGCGGGCGATCAGGTCGCTGATGAGCATCCCCACTGTGCCGTACCCACCCACCACGAGAACTCTGTTGCTCTTCGCCATCTCGACGACCCCATAAGTTACGACTGGTAAGTTACTAGTCGTAACTTACCATGGAGGTCAACCGCTGCGGCAGAGCGAACACCTCGACGCCATCGGTCAAGGGGGCCGTGCCCCACTCCGGCCACGACCACCCAAGGAGCTGCTCGCGACCAGGTGACATCCATCCCGACCCGTCACAGCGACGGGCCGGGTTGGTGCCCTGACCCCCGCTTGTCGGTGTCACCTGCCACAATTGCCGCGCAACCTCAGTGAAAAGGCGGACGGGATCGTGATGACACCCCTCGTAGGGTCCATCGAAGGCAGGATCGCCGCGGAGCTCGGCGTACGGGAGCGGCAGGTGAAAGCTGCCGTGGAGCTGCTCGACGGCGGTTCGACGGTGCCCTTCATCGCCCGCTACCGCAAGGAAGCGACCGAGATGCTCGACGATGCGCAGCTGCGCACGGTCGAGGAGCGGCTGCGCTATCTGCGGGAGCTGGAGGAGCGGCGGACGGCGATCCTCGACTCGGTGCGTGAGCAGGGCAAGCTGACCGAGGAACTGGAGGCGCAGATCCGCGGCGCCGAGACCAAGGCGCGGCTTGAGGACATCTATCTGCCGTACAAGTCCAAGCGGCGGACCAAGGCGCAGATCGCCCGGGAGGCCGGTCTTGAGCCGCTCGCCGAAGGGCTGCTCGGCGACCCGGGCGTCGACCCGCTGGCGGCCGCCGCCACGTTCGTCGACGCCGACAAGGGCGTCGCCGATCCACAGGCCGCCCTCGACGGTGCCCGGGCGATCCTCACCGAGCGGTTCTCGGAGGACGCCGACCTGATCGGCGAGCTGCGTGAGCGCATGTGGGTGCGCGGGCGGCTGGCCGCCAAGGTGCGGGACGGCAAGGAGGAGGCGGGCGCGAAGTTCGCCGACTACTTCGACTTCGCCGAGCCGTTCACCGAGCTGCCCTCGCACCGGATCCTCGCCATGCTCCGCGGGGAGAAGGAGGAGGTCCTCGACCTCGTACTGGAGCCGGAGGAGGCCGTCGAGGGGCCCTCGTCGTACGAGGGGATCGTCGCCCACAAGTTCGGGATCGCCGAGCGTGGTCGCCCCGCCGACAAGTGGCTGACGGACACGGTTCGCTGGGCCTGGCGGACGCGCATCCTCGTCCACCTCGGCATCGACCTGCGGCTGCGGCTGCGGACGGCCGCCGAGGACGAGGCCGTGGGTGTGTTCGCGGCCAACCTGCGTGACCTGCTGCTCGCCGCGCCCGCCGGCACACGCGCGACGCTCGGCCTGGACCCGGGCTTCCGTACGGGTGTGAAGGTCGCCGTGGTCGACGCGACCGGCAAGGTCGTGGCCACCGACGTCATCTACCCGCACGTCCCCGCCAACAAGTGGGACGAGGCCATCGCCAAGCTGGCGCGGCTGGCGAAGGAGCACTCCGTCGACCTGGTCGCGATCGGCAACGGCACGGCCTCCCGCGAGACCGACAAGCTCGCCGGTGAACTCATCACCAAGCACCCGGAGTTGAAGCTCACCAAGGTGATGGTGTCCGAGGCGGGTGCCTCCGTGTACTCGGCCTCCGCCTTCGCCTCGCAGGAGCTGCCCGACATGGACGTCTCGCTGCGCGGCGCGGTGTCCATCGCCCGGCGTCTGCAGGACCCGCTCGCCGAGCTGGTGAAGATCGACCCCAAGTCGATCGGTGTCGGCCAGTACCAGCACGACCTGTCCGAGGTGAAGCTGTCGCGCTCGCTGGACGCGGTGGTGGAGGACTGTGTGAACGGCGTCGGTGTCGACGTCAACACCGCCTCCGCGCCGCTCCTCTCGCGCGTCTCCGGCATCACCTCCGGGCTCGCCGAGAACATCGTGTCCCACCGGGACGCCAACGGCCCGTTCACGTCCCGCTCGCAGCTGAAGAACGTGGCGCGGCTCGGCCCGAAGGCGTACGAGCAGTGCGCGGGCTTCCTGCGCATCCGCGGCGGCGACGACCCGCTGGACGCCTCCAGCGTGCACCCGGAGGCCTACCCGGTCGTGCGGCGCATGGTGAAGACGTCGGGCCAGGAGGTGGCCGCGCTCATCGGCAACACGGGCGTGCTGCGCTCGCTGAAGCCGAACGAGTTCGTGGACGAGACGTTCGGTCTGCCGACCGTCACGGACATCCTCAAGGAGCTGGAGAAGCCCGGGCGCGACCCGCGTCCCGCGTTCAAGACGGCCACCTTCAAGGAGGGCGTCGAGAAGATCTCCGACCTCGCGTCCGGGATGGTCCTGGAGGGCGTCGTGACGAACGTGGCGGCCTTCGGGGCGTTCGTGGACGTCGGTGTCCACCAGGACGGGCTGGTGCACGTCTCGGCGATGTCGAAGACGTTCGTGAAGGACCCGCGCGACGTGGTCAAGCCCGGTGACATCGTCAAGGTGAAGGTCCTCGACATCGACATTCCGCGCAAGCGGATCTCCCTGACGCTGCGGCTCGACGACGAGGCGGCCCCGCAGGGCCAGCAGCAGGGCGGGGGCGGCGGCGAGCGTCGCCAGCGCGGCGGGCGTCCGCCTCAGCAGCGGCAGGGCCGCGGCGCCGGTGGCGGTGGGGGCGGCGGCGGTAACCGAGGTGGCGGTTCGCGCCAGGCCGCGCCTCCGGCCAACAGCGCCATGGCCGACGCGCTGCGCCGCGCGGGTCTCCTCGACCCCAAGCAGGGCAAGCGCTGAGCCCGCACGCCAGGCCGGGGCAGCACTGACGCGACACACGGGCCCGGACCCTCCGGTACGACTCGGAGGGTCCGGGCCCGTTCGCCCGTAGGGTGACCGCATGCCGACATCGCGTGTCATCACCTGGGAAGTGTCGGAGAGCAAGGGCATCGAGACCGCCTGGACCGAGTTCGGCGGCGCTGTCCTGCGGGCCCGCGGCCGGGCGGTCGGGACGACGCCGGAGCCTTACTGGGTGTCGTACGAACTCGACACGGGCGACCGTTTCGTGACGCGTCGGCTGTCCGTCGGGGTCGACTCCGCGGGCGGCATGCGCACGCTCGATCTGCGGCACGACGGAGCGGGCCGGTGGACGGCGAACGGTGAGCGGCTGCCCGATGTCGACGGCGCCCTCGACTGCGATCTCGGTCTGTGCCCGCTCACCAACACCATGCCGGTGCTGCGGCACGGACTGCATCGGGCGCCCGGGGAACGGGAGTTGCTGATGGCGTGGGTGTCGGTGCCGGATCTGACCGTGCTGCCGTCGCGGCAGACCTACACGCATCTGGAGCCGGGCCGGATCCGCTTCGTCTCGGGCGACTTCCGCAGTGACATCGAGTTCGACGACGACGGCTTCGTCCTCGACTATCCGAGCCTGGCGAGGCGACTGCGCTGACCGGACCGTGCGGATGATTCGGGCCATCCGGCGGGCCACGGCGGCCCGTTGCGCCAAGTGCAGTAGCACGAGCGGCCGCCCGGCCGCGGGCGGGCAAGGCTGGACGCCCAGTCCTGTGTCCGCCGCCGCTCAGGAGAGCCGATGCCGACCCCGTTGCGCCGCCGTCCCCCGATCGGGCCCCGTCTTGGGGCGGTCTCCCTCATCACCGTCTGTCTGACCCTGCTGTGCCCGCTGTCCCCGGCCGCCGCGGGCACCGCCGCGGAGCCCCGACCGCACCCCGATGAATCCCTCCAGCGGCAGCTGGAGCAGCTGGTCCGTGCGCCGGGTGGCCCGCCGGGCGTCATCGCCGTTCTGCGGGACGGCAGGGGAAGCCGGGTCGTACGGGCCGGTGTCGCGAAGCTGGGCAGCGGGCGCCGGCCCGAGCCGAACGACCACATGCGCATCGCCAGTACGGCCAAGGCGTTCAGCGGGGCGGTGGCGCTGTCCCTGGTGGACCGCCGCCATCTGCGTCTGGACGACACCCTGCGCGAGCGGCTGCCCCGGCTGCCGCGGGCCTGGGGTTCCGTGACGCTGCGCCAGCTGCTGAACCACACCAGCGGCCTGCCCGACTACAGCGAGGCCCCGGCCTTCCTGGACATCCTGTTCGCCGACCCCCGGCACCACTTCGACTCCCGCAGACTGCTCGACTTCGTGGCCGACCGGCCGCTGCGGTTCCCGCCGGGCTCCCGGTACCAGTACTCCAACTCCGACAACATCGCCGTGGCCCTGATGGCCGAGGCGGCGACCCGTGTCCCCTACGAGCGCCTGCTGGACGATCTCGTGTACCGGCCGCTCGGCCTGCGCCGGACCAGCCTGCCGCAGGGCTACCGGATGCCGGTGCCCTATCTGCACGGCTACGACGTGACCCCGCCCGCGCCACCGGTGGACGTCAGCGAGCTCATCAGCATGTCCGGTGTGTGGGCCTCGGGCGGCATCGTCTCCACGCCCGCCGACATGACCCGCTTCGTGCGCGGCTACGCCGGAGGCCGGCTCTACGGCCACCACGTCGTACGGGAGCAGCGGCGCTGGATCCCGGGCGGGGCGTCCGAACCCGCCGGCCCGGGCCGCAATGACGCGGGGCTCGGCATCTTCCGGTACACGACCCGGTGCGGCGTGGTGTTGGGGCACACCGGCAACACCCCCGGCTACACCCAGCTGATCGCGGCGACGCCGGACGGGCGGCGGTCGCTGACCTTCTCCACCACCACCCAGATCAACCAGCGCATGAAGCCCGCTCTGCTGCGGCAAATGCGTGCCGTGCAGGAGAACTTCGTCTGCGCCCTGCTGCGCCGGAGGGGCTGACGGGGGTCGGCACAAGGGCTGATGCGGTCGGCCGGGGCCGGTGGGCACGCCCTAGCGTTCGGTCACCTTGCCGTCGGCGACCTCCAGGCGGCGGGTGACGTGGACCGCGTCGAGCATGCGCCGGTCGTGGGTGACCAGGAGCAGGGTGCCCTCGTAGGCGTCCAGCGCCGATTCCAGTTGCTCGATGGCCGGCAGGTCCAGGTGGTTGGTGGGCTCGTCGAGGACGAGGAGGTTGACGCCCCTGCCCTGGAGGAGGGCCAGGGCGGCGCGGGTGCGTTCGCCCGGGGAGAGGGTGGCCGCGGAGCGCAGGACGTGCTCCCTCTTCAGGCCGAACTTGGCCAGGAGGGTGCGTACTTCGACCGGTTCGGTGTCCGGGACGGCCGCGCAGAAGGCGTCCAGCAGGGATTCCTCGCCGTGGAACAGCTTGCGGGCCTGGTCGACCTCGCCGATCAGGACGCCGGAGCCGAGCGCCGACCCGCCCGCCGTCAGGGGGACCCGGCCCAGTAGGGCGCCCAGCAGCGTGGACTTGCCCGCGCCGTTGGCGCCCGTCACCGCCACCCGGTCCGCCCAGTCGATCTGGAGGGACACCGGGCCGAGCGTGAAGTCGCCGCGTCGTACCTCGGCGTCCCGCAGGGTCGCGACCACCGCGCCCGAGCGGGGTGCCGAGGCGATCTCCATGCGCAGTTCCCACTCCTTGCGCGGCTCGTCGACGACCTCCAGGCGCTCGATCATGCGCTGGGTCTGGCGGGCCTTCGCGGCCTGCTTCTCGCTGGCCTCGCTGCGGAACTTGCGGCCGATCTTGTCGTTGTCGTTGCTCGCCTTGCGCCGGGCGTTCTTGACGCCCTTGTCCATCCAGGAGCGCTGCGTCTGCGCCCGGTCCTGGAGGGCGGCCTTCTTGTCGGCGTACTCCTCGTAGTCGTCGCGGGCGTGCCGGCGGGCCACCTCACGCTCCTCCAGGTAGGCCTCGTAGCCGCCGCCGTAGAGGTTGATCTGCCCCTGGGCCAGGTCGAGTTCGAGGACCTTGGTGACCGTGCGGGTGAGGAACTCGCGGTCGTGGCTGACGACGACCGTGCCGGCGCGCAGGCCGGAGACGAAGCGCTCCAGGCGCTCCAGGCCGTCGAGGTCGAGGTCGTTCGTCGGCTCGTCCAGCAGGAAGACGTCGTAGCGGGACAGCAGCAGGGAGGCCAGTCCGGCGCGGGCCGCCTGGCCGCCGGACAGGGATGTCATCGGCTGGTCCAGGTCCACGGCCAGGCCCAGCGAGTCGGCGACCTCCTCGGCGCGCTCGTCGAGGTCGGCGCCGCCCAGGTCGAGCCAGCGCTCCAGGCTGGTGGCGTACGCGTCGTCCGAGCCCGGCGCGCCGTCCACCAGGGCCTGCGTCGCCTCGTCCATCACGCGCTGGGCCTCGGCGACTCCGGTACGGCGGGCCAGGAACTGCCGTACGGTCTCGCCGGGCCGCCGCTCCGGCTCCTGCGGAAGGTGACCGACGGTCGCCGTCGGCGGGGACAGCCGCAGCTCGCCCTCCTCCGGCGCGATGAGTCCGGCGAGCAGACGGAGCAGCGTGGACTTGCCCGCACCGTTGGCCCCGACCAGGCCGATCACGTCTCCGGGCGCGACGACGAGATCGAGCCCGCTGAACAGGGAACGGTCGCCGTGGCCGGCGGCGAGGTTCTTGGCGACGAGGGTGGCACTCACAGGGAGCGATCCTAATGCGCGCGCCACCCGGAGCGCGTCGGCGTTTCCCGGCCCACAAGATCGCCGGGGGCAGCAGCGCCCCGAAGGGGCGCGGGGCTGCATCGATATGCGGCTCCGCCGCGTGGGCGCGACCAGCCACGACGAGCCCGCGGACGACGACGGCCCATCGCGGCACCCACCTCATCGCGGCACCCAGCGGAGCACTACCGCGCAACCGACTCCACCAGCACGCTCCCCGATGTCCGAGCCACCACGAACGACTCCCCCTTCACCGCCTTCGCGTCCAGCGCGATCCGGTGCCGCCCCGCCTCCAGAACACCGTCGAAGACCTCATGCGCATGCGTCCGGTACAGACGGTCGACGCGATACGCGGTGAGGCTGACCCGGCAGGGCGAGGTGACCTCGACGCCCGCCTCGCCGTCGGCCGCCACCAGCCCGGTCAGCCGGCGCTGTTCGACCGGGCTGCGGTCCAGGGCGTGCTCGATCTGGGCGACCAGCAGCGGCACGATCGGCGCGAGGCCGTCGACGTACGCCACCTCGACGCCCGCGTCCGCGAAGACGCGGCGTACGGCGGCACGCTGCTCCTCGCCGATCGCGCGGCCGAAGGCGACGGCACCGTAGACGCGCAGTTCGTCGGCGGGGACGCCGCCCACGTCATGGGTGATGTCGGCGCCGATGCCGATGGTGCGCAGGGCCGCGGCGAGCTTGGCGAGGAGGGCGACGCGGGCGCCGATGAGGAGGACTCGGCGGCGCGGTGCCTCGGAGCCGGCGTCGAGCAGGGAGCCGAGTGCCGCGCGGTACTCGGCGCCGTGGAAGCGGAAGGGGCCGATGCCGTGGTAGCCGTTGAGTTCGAGGTCGGCGTGTTCGTCGGTCTGCCAGGCGAAGTCCTGCCAGATGTAGTCGTCACCGTCCTTGCCTATGACCGCGGTGACCGCGCCGCAGGCGAGGTCCTCGCAGTCGGGGCAGCCGTAGATGACGTACCTGCCTCCTGGAAGCGGGGCTTCCGCCTCCAGGAGCAGGCTGCGGACCTGGGCGGTGAAGATGGCGGGCGGGACGTCGGAGGCGAGCGGGGAGACGGCGTCGAGGTCGGACAGCTGGAACAGCAGCGGGCGACCGTCGACGATGAAGTCCACGAAGTCCCGGTGCACCTGGTAGTTACCGTTGGCGAGGACGCCACCGGCACGCATCGCCGGTGCCAGGCCGAAGGTCGCGTACTCGGCAGACATGCTGTGAGTATCCCCAGAGCGGGACCGATATGAGCGCGGCATGACATATTCCGGTACGTCCCGCCATGAGAGGCGAACAGGCGGACGACGTGCGGCCGCCCGTACGCCGCTCAGCCGTGGTCGTGGCCCACCGGGTCGCCCTCCGCATCGGTCCCGGGTCCGGGGCCGATCTTGAACTCGAACTCGCCGTCGTACTTCTTGTGGCCCTCGATCACGGCCAGCTCGACGGCCTCGGAGCCCATCTCGCCGCGCACGATGACCGGGTCCCGGCGCAGATCGCGCATGAGGGCGACGCACATGCCGATCATCACGAGGACGAAGGGCGCGGCGGCCAGGATCGTGAGGTTCTGCAGGCCGGTGAGCGCGTCGCCCTGGCCGCTGCCGACGAGCAGCATGATGGCGGCGACGGCTCCGGTGACCACACCCCAGAACACGACGACGAAACGGCCGGGTTCGAGGGCGCCCCGCTGGGAGAGCGTGCCCATCACGATGGACGCGGCGTCGGCTCCGGAGACGAAGAAGATGCCGACCAGGATCATCACGAGCAGGCTGCTAGCGGTGGCGAGGGGGAACTCCTGAAGCACGCCGAAGAGTTGGCCCTCGGGGGTGTCCTCACCGCCGAGCCCGCCGCCCTCCTTCAGCTTCATCGCCGTACCGCCGAAGATCGCGAACCAGACGAGGCTGACGGTGCTGGGCACGAGGATGACGCCGCCGACGAACTGCCGGATGGTGCGGCCACGGCTGATGCGGGCGATGAACATGCCGACGAAGGGCGTCCAGGAGATCCACCAGGCCCAGTAGAAGACGGTCCAGCTGCCGAGCCAGTCCGCGACGCCCTCGCCGCCGCTGGCCTCGGTGCGGCCGGCGAGCTGGGGCAGGTCGCCGAGGTAGGCGAAGATCGAGGTGGGCAGCAGGTCGAGCACGATGATCGTGGGACCGGCGATGAACACGAAGACGGCGAGGATCAGGGCGAGCACCATGTTGGTGTTGGACAGCCACTGGATGCCCCGCTCGATGCCGGAGACGGCGGAGGCGACGAACGCCAGGGTGAGCACGGCGATGATCGCGACGAGCAGGCCGGTGCTGACGTCGTCCATCCAGTTCAGTTCCTGGAAGCCGGAGCCGATCTGGAGGGCGCCCAGGCCCAGGGAGGCCGCGGAGCCGAAGACGGTGGCGATGATCGCGAGGATGTCGATCACCCGTCCCGCCGAGCCGTTCGCGTGCTTCTCCCCGATCAGCGGGGTGAAGACGGCGCTGATGGTCTGGCGGCGGCGTTTGCGGAAGGTGCTGTAGGCGATGGCGAGTCCGACCACCGCGTAGATCGCCCAGGGGTGCAGCGTCCAGTGGAAGAGGGTGGTCGCCATCGCCGTCTCCATGCGTTCGCCGGAGTTGGCGGGGTCCGTGCCCGGGGGCGGGGTCGTGTAGTGCGAGAGCGGTTCGCTGACGCCGTAGAACATCAGGCCGATGCCCATGCCGGCGCTGAACATCATCGCGACCCAGGACACGGTCCTGAACTCGGGTTCCTCGCCCTCGGCGCCGAGGTGGATGCGGCCGTAGCGGCTCATGGCGAGCCACAGCGCGAAGACCACGAAACACGAGGCGGCCAGCATGAAGGCCCAGCCGCCGTTGTGGATCAGGCCGCTCAGCATCTTCGTGGACACGCTCTCCAGCGAGTCCGTGGCCGCCCAGCCCCAGATCACGAAGGCCACCGTTATGGCGGCGGTCACCCCGAACACCACTTGGTCGGTGTGGTGGCCGGGAACGTCGACAGGACGTTCCTGGCCGCCACCTCTCTGCTTCAGATCCTCAGTCATCTGCGGCACCTTCCCCGGTTAACGGTGGATACGCCGGTTCCACGTCGGCTACCAGGGACTACCACAGAACCTGTCGATCTTGGCCGTTTCAGCAGTCGGTGTCGGGCTCACCGACCGTGAGGTGGTACGGCGCCCGCTCGTCGAGGAGCAACGGGATCAGGGCGCGCAGGGACTGGCGGAGCGGCACGTAGGTGCCGTGTGTCCGCACTCCGTGCAGGGCGAGTTCGTCCTTGACCTCCGCGTACTGGTCGTCGGTGAGCCGGTAGCCGCAGGGCGGGTCCTGGATCACCTCGGCGGGTTCGGCCGGGTCGTTGTCGGCGCCGCCGAGGTAGACGGGTCCGGTGTCGGCCCAGCCGGCGAGCCGGGCCCTGCCCGTGGCCGCCTCGACCTGCCGGCGGTGCTCGTCGGCGAAGCCGAACAGGCCGTCCAGCGCCGCGAGTTGGGACGTCACCCGGCGGCGGTTGTTCAGCGCCTCGTCCGCCTTCTCCGCGTCCGTGAGCGGATCGACCCGGCTCTCGATGAGCAGGCCGACCGAGTGCTTGATGCCGGACATGTTGCGCAGGATGCGTTCCTGGCCGTCGCCGGCGACCTGCTTGACCGGGTCGCCGGTGACCGGGTCGGTCCAGATGCCGTAGGTGCCCGTCGAGTGGCCGGCGCTGCGCGCGGCGGGGCGTACGTAGGACTCGGACAGGGCCTGTGCCTCGTCGTGGACGTGTGCGTCCGTGTTGAGGTTGCGCGGCCACAGGTCGAACAGGTCCTTGTCGTAGTACTGCGGGGTGGCGCCGTACTCGTGCAGGTCGTAGACCACGTCGGGGCGTTGGTCGCGGATGACCGCGGCCATGGCGCGGCCCTCGGTGGTCTTCAGCGCGATGTGGTCGCGGTTGATGTCCACGCCGTCGCTGTTGCCGCGGGTGTCGGCGGCCCGGCCGTCGGGGTTGGCGGTGGGTACGACGAGCAGGGTGGTGCGCTCCAGGAAGCGCCGGGTCTCCTGGTCCTCGGCGTAGGCCAGGTCGCGGATGGTGGACAGGCAGGCCTCGCGGCCGGAGGGTTCGTCGCCGTGCTGGCTGCAGACGAGGAGCACCTTGTTGGGGGCGGGGCGGGTGCCGACGCGGACGAGTTGGAGGGGGCGGCCCTGTTTCGTCGTGCCGATGCGGGCGAGGGAGATCCGGTCGCTCGCCTTGTCCACGGCCGCGAGGAAGTCCTGCTCCTCGGACTGCCCGGTCCATCTCGCGCCGGCCGACTGCTCGAAGCCGGTGCGGGGCGGGGATTCGGCGGCCTGGGCCGGTACGGCGACGAGGGATGCGGCGAGGGCCGCCGCGGTGAGGGTGAGGGCTCGGACGCGGGTCACCGGCCTCCCTCCGGGATGCGGTGGGCGCCGCGCGGTGCGGTCACACCGTCGAGGGGCGTGGCCGCGGGAGCCGCGGAGACGGAGCCCGCCGTGGCCCGGGCGAAGGCGGTAGCGCCGCCGACCAGCGGGACCCGGGCCTTCGTACGGGAGAGATCGAGGGTCAGGGTCGGCTTGGTCGACGGAGGGTCGATCAGGTCCTTGTCCGTACCCGCGACGATCAGGGCGAGGCGATGTCCGGCCGGGACGACGTGGTCCGTGGCCGCCAGGTCGAGGGTGATCGTGTACGCCTTGCCCGGGGTGAGCGGTACGCCCTTCAGGTCCGAGGCGTAGTTGCCGAGGTCGGCCCAGCCACGGCTGACGACCGTGTAGTCGACGTCGGCGGTCTTGGCCTTGGTCTCCTTGAAGCAGGCGCTGTCGCCGGTGGTGCTCAGGCCCCAGCAGGTGCGGTCGGTGAGCGTGGAGATGCCCTCGCCGCTGGTCGCGTAGTCGCGGATGGTGTCGGGGCCGAGGTCCACGAGGACGGCGGAGAGGTGGGCCGTCGAGGTGGTCGGGGTGGCGGTGACGGTGACCTCGGAGGAGCCGGACAGTCGCAGGTCGCGGGTGAGCGGCCCGGTCACGAAGCCCGCCTTGTCCGGGGTGGACCGGTCGATGTTCGCGGCCCAGTCGGTCTCGCTGTGCTGCGGGTCGTCGGTGAAGGACTCGGTGCCCTTGCCCTTGGCGGTGCCGAGGGTGCCGACGCCTGCCTGGGTGCCCTTGGCGGGGCGCAGGGTGGTGGTGTCGGTTCCGCGCGGCGGCCAGGCCTTGGACGTCACCCACTGGTCGGGGTGGCGCTCGATGTCGGCCATCGGCTCACGGTCGATGCCGTTGTCGTAGCCGAGGAGTTCGTGGTCGAACCAGCGGTGCAGGGTCTGTACCCACTGGGCGCGTCGGAAGTCGAAGGGGTCGACGTGACCGGTCTGGGAGAGCCAGATCTTGCGCTCGACGCCGTTCTTCGCGAGGGCGTCCCACCACTGGCCGACGTGCTTCATACGGACGTTGAGGTCCTGCATGCCGTGGATGAGGAAGACGCTCGCCTTCACCTTGCGCGCGTCCTTCACGTAGTCGCGCTCGGTCCACAGCGGGGTCCAGTCGCCGGTGCGCGGGGCCCCGTCGACCAGCATCTGCTGGACGGCGCCGCACTTGGCGCGGGCGTCGGGGCTGTCGACGTAGTCGGAGAGCCACTCGGGGCCGGAGTCGTACAGCGGGGCGCCCTGCTGGAAGTAGTAGTCGTACCAGGAGGAGATGGCGCTGATCGGGACGATGGTCTTCAGTCCCTCGACGCCGGTCGCGGCGACGCCGTTGGCGATGGTGCCGTCCCAGCTCTTGCCGATCATGCCGGTGCGGCCGTTGGTCCACCCGGTCGCCGTGGCCTTGGTGGTGCCGGTGCGGGTGGTGTACGCCTTGGCCCGGCCGTTCAGCCAGTCGACGACGGCCTTGGCGGAGAGGATGTCGGAGCGGCCGCCGACGTCCACACAGCCGTCGGAGCGGTTGGTGCCGGCGAGGTCGACGCCGACGAAGGCGTAGCCGCGCGGCACGAAGTAGTTGTCGTAGAACAGCGGCATCTGGACCACGTTGCCGCTCGCGTCGTACGTCTTCTTCTGGCTCTCGTTGCCGCGCCCGCAGCAGGAGTAGTACGGGCTGGCGTCCATGACGACCGGCACCTTGCGGCCCTGCGCGGCGGCCTCGCGGGGCCGGACGATGTCCACGGCGACGCGGTCGTGCTTGCCGTCGCGGTCGTGGTCGAGTCCGGTGTCCACCCATACGGCCTCGCGGATGGCGTTCTCGTACGAGTAGACGGGCTTGCTCTCCCGCGGGGCGGCGTGTGCCGTCATGGGTGCGAGGAACGCGGCCAGCAGGGCGGCCGTGACCGCCGCCACGAGCGGTCTCCAGATCGTGAAGCGCATTCGTTTCGGCATGCGCGGACGCTACATCGATCAACTCCTGTACAGAAGGGGGCGGCTGATGACACGTGAGGTCCATTCGTGGCCTATCGGGTTCCTCGTGGCCGATAAACATCGCTGGTGCGGGATCGGCTCATGTCGGCCGAATGGCGATCGTGTGACAGCGGGGGACATGGACACACCGGGGACACAGGTGGTGAATAGGCTCCGGACAGACTCCACCCCCTACGACTTGGAGCTTTCGTGCACCGCAGAATCATGGCGCCGGGCGCCCTCGCGGCCGCCTCTCTGATGCTGGCGATCCCGGCGTCGGCCGCGAGCACCGCCCCCGGCGCTCCGGGCATCGGCGACCCCTACTACCCGGCCTACGGCAACGGCGGATACGACGTCTCCCACTACGACCTGCGGCTGAAGTACCAGCCGGCCACGGACGAGTTGGCGGGGACGGCGACCCTGCTGGCGAAGACCACACAGGATCTGTCCCGCTTCAATCTGGACTTTCTGCTGGACGTCAGCGAGGTGCGGGTCAATGGCGCGAAGGCGTCGTTCGCGACCTCGGGCGAGCACGAGCTGGAGATCACGCCGAAGCAGCCGCTCGCCAAGGGCACGGCCGTCACCGTGGTCGTGCGCTACCGCGGGGTGCCGTCCACGAAGAAGGCGTACGGCTTCAACGCGTGGCTGCGCACGCCGGACGGCGGGGTCGCGGCGGGTGAGCCCGAGGGGGCCTGGTGGTGGTTCCCGAGCAATGACCACCCGCGGGACAAGGCGACGTTCGACGTGTCGGTGCAGGTGCCGGACGGCACGCAGTTCATCTCCAACGGAACGCTGCAGTCGACGACTTCACGGGCCGGCTGGACCCGCTACAACTGGCGTTCCAACAAGCCGCAGGCGACGTATCTCGCCACGTTCGCGGCCGGCAAGTTCGATGTCACGACCGGGACGTCCGAGAGTGGGATTCCGGTCATCAACGCCTACAGCAAGGACCTCGGCGACACCGCCGGTGCCGCGCGGGCTAGCGTCGAGCGGACCGGGGAGATCGCCGACTGGCTGACCGAGTACTTCGGGCCTTATCCGTACAACGCGCTCGGCGGGTACGTGCCCAACACCCCCGGCGTCGGGTACGCGCTGGAGACCCAGACCCGGCCCTTCTACAGCCCCCGCCAGTTCGGCAACGGGTCGAACGTCTCGGTCGTCGTGCATGAGCTGGCCCACCAGTGGTACGGCGACGACGTGTCGGTCCGGGACTGGAAGGACATCTGGGTCAACGAGGGCTTCGCGCGGTACGCGCAGTGGCTGTGGTCTGAGCACGAGGGTGAGGGGACGGCGCAGGAGATCGCCGACTACGTGTACGCCTCGCGCCCGGCCGACGACGCTTTCTGGACGGTCAAGCCCGGTGATCCCGGGCCGGAGAACCAGTTCCACATAGCTGTCTACGACCGGGGTGCGCTGGCCCTGCAGGCGCTGCGCAACAAGGTCGGGGACGCGGCGTTCTTCGCGATCCTCAAGGGCTGGCCGCAGAAGTTCGCCTACGGCAACGCGTCGGTGGCCGACTTCCAGCGGTACGCCGAGGAGGTGTCCGGCAAGCCGCTGGCGGCGCTGTTCGACACCTGGCTGTTCCAGCCGTCGAAGCCGGCCGGTCCCGCGGCGCGGGAGGCGTCGGTCGCGAAGGTGTCCGGGGTTCCGGCACAGCCGAAGTCGTGGAAGAAGATCGCGGCGACGAACGACGTGCACGACCACGACCACGACCACCAGCGCTGACGCCCTACGGGTTCGGAGCCGCCACGTCCGACTCGGCCACCCGCACGAGGAGTTCGTCCCGCCCGATCGCGTCCGCCTCCGTCGACGGCACGGTGCACGCGTGGGCGCCGGCGATCGCCCCGTACAGGGCGCTGCGCCTGGGCGTCTCGCGGTTCAGCCAGGCGTAGAGGAACGCGGCGGCGAAGGCGTCGCCCGCGCCGTTGGAGTCCACCACCGGTGCGGGCGGCGTCGCGGCGGGTATGCGGGTCAGCTCGTCGTCGGCCAGCAGGTACGCGCCCTTCGCGCCCGCCGTGGCCACGACCACCTCGGCCCGGCCCCGGTCGGCGATCCGGCGCATCGTCCGCTCGGGGTCGGCCAGGGCGGCGGCGGACAGGAAGACGACGTCCGCCGCGTACGCGAACGGCTCGTGATACGGGTTCTCGCCGTCCCAGTCGTGCAGGTCCGTGGAGAGCGTCGCGCCCGACTCGCGCAGCAGCGGCAGGGAATGGGCGCAGGGCTGGGTGATGGTGACGTGCACGTGACGGCTCGCGCCCGCCAGGCCCCGCACCGTGGCCTCCGGAAGGCGGTCGTCGGCGTGACCGCGGCTGGTGTCGTACAACGACAGCCGCCTGCCGTCCGGACCCACGAGATTGACGGCACGCTTCGTCCCCGCGGGCTGCGGAACCGCCGTGAACGCGATCCCCTTCTCGCTGTGCAGGGCACGCACCAGATCGCCCTCGGGATCGTCGCCCAGCATGTCGAGATGGTGGATCCGCAGCCCCAGCGCGCCCAGTCCCAGCGCCACGAAGTCACCGGTCTGCCCGGCCCGCGTCCGGATCCCCGAATCGATCATGTAGCTGTCGGCATACGGCAACGGCAGCTCCGGCACATACACGATGGTGTCCACACCCGCACCACCCAGCACGAGCACGTCGATGTCGCGACTCAACTCCGGCCCTCCCCATGGTCGTAAACGGTGACGGCAATCCCCCGCCGCACCAGTCTCTCGTTGACCAACGGCTCCACACGGGACCACTTGCCACCCGCCAGACCGCACCCTATCCGGGGCATGTGCACGGACGCGCCGAGCTCGGCCGCCTTCGCACCCAGCCTCTCCAGCGCCCCGTCGATCGCCTCGTACCGCACGGGCACGCCTTTGCTGCCCGTGCGGATGCCCCGCTGCCCGACCATGTTGGCCACCCACAGGTAAGGCTCGACCTGGACGAACTGGACCGCGCCCAGCCCGAAGTCGTTCAAGGCGCGGTCTCGGTGCCAGGCGCGGTAGCGCTTCTCCGGCTCCGGCCAGCGGCGCGATATGGCCAGGACGAAGCCCTTCCCCCACCCCCCGATGTCGTTGCAGACATGGGCGATCACCTTGACGCCCTTCACCGAAGGAACGGTGGCGTCACCCCGGATGTAAGTGATCTCCGACATGACGCCACCGTAGAGGCCGCCACTGACAACGGCCTCGGGACTACTTCGTGAGCTCGGTCAGCTCCCGGTCCTCCGCCTTCGCGACCCGGCGGCGGATCGCGTACCAGCCGCCGACCAGCATCAGGGCGATGAGCGGGATCAGCATCAGGGTCTTGCGGCCGACCTCCGGGTCGTTCCACATCATGGCGAGGCAGGCCAGGAGGAAGACGATCGTGGCGATCTCCGTGACCGGGCTGCCGGGAAGGCGGAAGCCGGGGCGGGTGACCAGGCCCTCCTTGGCGCGGCGGACGAAGATCAGGTGGCAGACCATGATGATCACCCAGGTGGAGATGATGCCGAGCGAGGCGACGTTCAGCACGATCTCGAAGGCCTGGCTCGGCATCAGGTAGTTCAGGCCGACGCCGAGCACGCACACCGCGCAGGTGAGCAGGATGCCGCCGTAGGGGACCTGGCTGCGGTTCATGCGCGCGGTGAACTTCGGGGCCGAGCCCGCCATCGCCATGGAGCGCAGGATGCGGCCCGTCGAGTACAGGCCGGAGTTCAGCGAGGACATCGCGGCCGTGAGGACCACCAGGTTCATCACGTCACCCGCCGCCGGAACGCCGATCTTCGACAGGACCGTGACGAAGGGGCTCTGGTCGGCCGAGTACACCGAGCCGGGCAGGAGCAGGGCCAGCAGGACGACAGAGCCGACGTAGAAGAGGCCGACGCGCCACATGATCGAGTTCACCGCGCGCGGGACGACCTTCTCCGGCTCCGCGGTCTCGCCCGCCGCGACACCGACCAGCTCCAGCGCGGCGTACGCGAAGATCACGCCCTGCATGACCAGGACGACCGGCATCATGCCGTGCGGGAAGACGCCGCCGTTGTCGGTGATCACGCTCACGCCGGGCGTCGTCCCGCCCACCTCGTGCTGCGTGGCCAGCAGGAAGATGCCGACGAACATGAAGGCCACCAGCGTGGCGACCTTGATGATCGCGAACCAGAACTCCATCTCGCCGAAGATCTTCACCGAGATCAGGTTCACCGCCAGCACCACGGCCAGCGCGATCAGCGCGAGCACCCACTGGGGGATGCTCGTGAACATGCTCCAGTAGTGCGTGTAGAGCGCGATCGCGGTGATGTCGGCGATACCGGTCGTCGACCAGTTCAGGAAGTACATCCAGCCGGCGACATAGGCGCCCTTCTCACCGAGGAACTCGCGCGCGTACGACACGAAGGAACCGGACGAGGGACGGTAGAGGACGAGCTCACCGAGGGCCCGCACCACGAAGAAGGCGAAGATGCCGCAGACCAGGTAGGCGATGGCCAGTGCCGGTCCCGCGTTGTGGAGGCGTCCGCCGGCGCCCAGGAAGAGGCCGGTGCCGATGGCCCCGCCGATGGCGATCATGTTGACGTGGCGGGCCTTGAGGTCCTTGCTGTAACCGGCGTCGCCCGCGTCCGCGGGCACCTGGGCCGCGTCGGTACGGGATGCGGCCACTGCCGTGTTCACGGCGTCCTTGCTCACGGGGGTACCACTCTCTGGTGCGCCCGAGCGGATCACGCTCGGGTGTCCGGACGTACATATGGCCTGCGCCTTCCGTAAAGGCACAGACCAAGGGGCCACCTTCCCCCGAACAACGCGGCTCACGCGGTGGCGTACGTCACAGAGCGTTACATCTCACACAGTGGTCCCGTCGGCCCCGGCAGGTGTCACAGCACTGGTGAGACAGCGATACTGCTGCGCATGACGACCGGCACCGAGGAACCGACCCTCACGATCGACGAGCTGGCCGCGCGGGCGGGGATGACGGTCCGCACGGTGCGGTTCTACGGCACCAAGGGACTGCTGCCGCCTCCGGTGATCGGTCCGCGCAGAGTCGGGCACTACGGGCGCGAGCACCTGGCCCGGCTCGCGCTCATCGAGGAGCTCCAGCAGCAGGGCATGACGCTGGCGGCCATCGAACGGTACGTCCAGCAGCTGCCGCCCGACCTGGACGCCCATGACCTCGCCGTGCACCGGGCCGTCGTGGCCTCCTGGGCGCCGGACGCCGTGGAGACGGTGACACGGGCGGAGCTGGAGCGGCGGGCCGGGCGGGCGCTCGGCGACGACGACGTGGAACGGCTGGCGGCCATGGGCGTGATCGAGACCGGCGACGACGACTACCGCGTCGACCTCGGGCTGCTGCGGCTCGGCGTCGGACTGCTGGACGTACCCCTGTCGCACGAGGCGATCCTCGCGGCCCGCAACGTCCTCATCGAGCACTCGCGTGCCGCCGCGCATGAACTGTCCCAGCTGTTCCGCGACGAGGTGTCCGAGCGTGCCGCGCAGGACGTGAAGTCGCTCTCCGCCTACATGCAACCCCTGGTGGTCCAGGCCCTGCTGACGACGTTTCAGCGATCCCTGCGCCAGGACCTGCGGGAGTGGCTGGGCGGCATGGCGGAGCCATCGAAGTCAACGGAGCCATCGGAGTCACCGGGGCCATCGGCGTCAGATGAAGGCGGACCCTCCTGACACGTTCAGGGTCTGCCCGGTCAGGAATCCGCTCCCCTCGTCGACCACGTACAGCAGCGTCGAGACCAGGTCGGCCGGTTCCTGGGTGTGGTGTACGGCCTGCCGCTCACGGACGTGCTCGAAGCCGCCGTCCGCGCCCACCGTGCGCTCGGCCGTCGCGGTGCGGACCATGCTCGGCGCGATCGCGTTGACCGTGATGCCGTACGGCGCGAGAGCTGCCGCGAGCGAGCGGGTGAAGCCGATCAGGCCCATCTTCGAGGCGACGTACGGGACCATCGTGGGCGGCGCGGTCAGTACGGCCGCCGAGGCGATGTTGACGACCCGGCCCCAGCCGGCCGCCTTCAGACAGGGCAGCGCCGCCCGGGTCACCAGGAACGGTGCCTCCAGGTTGACCCGTATGACCCGCCGCCACTCCTCGACCGACGTCTCCTCGAACGGCTGCTGCGGATACACACCCGCGTTGTTGACGACGACGTGCAGCGTGCCGAACCGGTCGATGACGCGCTCCAGCCCCTGGCAGACCTGGGTCTCGTCGGTGACGTCGGCCGTCAGCTCCACATAGTCGAGGATCTTCGCGGAGGTCTGCGGCTGTGCGACGAGGTCGAGACCGGCGACCCGGTAGCCGCGCCCGGCGAGCGCGACGGCGAACTCCTGCCCGAGGCCCTGTGCCGCTCCGGTCACCAGGGCGGTACGCGTCTCCATGGGGCGAGTGTGATGACCCGTCAGCCCCCGGGCAAGAGCGCATTCCACTCGCCGGAACGCCACGCCTCACACGCCTCACGCGTCACGAGCGCAGTGGTACGTCGACGAGCAGCGGGCCCGTCAACTTCCCTGCCCGGGCAACCAGTTCACGTAGGTGGGTCGCGCTCTCCGCGCGCACCGCGTCGACCCCGAAGAACTCCGCGGCCAGGGTGAAGTCCAGCGGCCCGAGCTCGGTGCCCGGGCAGACGCCCTTGCCACCCATCGACTCGTAGGTCTCCTGGACGGTGCGGTAGGCGCCGTTTCCCATCACCACGAACAGCACGGGTGCGGCCTGCCGTGCCGCGCTCCACAGGCCCTGCAGACCGAACAGGCTGGAGCCGTCGCCGAGGACCGCGACGACCGGTCGTCCGGGTTCGGCGAGTGCCCGGCCGACGGCGGCGCCGATGCCCCAGCCGAGGCCGCCGCCGACGGTGTGGGTGTAGCTGCCGGGGCGGTCGAGGCGGACCAGGCGGCGCAGTAACAGGCCGACGGTGATGGCCTCTTCCACGACCACGGTGCCGGGCGGCAGCCCGCGGGCCACGGCGTGGGCGGCGGCCCAGGGGGCGAGCGGGGCGCGGGAGTAGGCGGCGCGCGCCGCGGACTCGGCGCGCTCGCGCTCGGCGGAGTGCTGTTCACCGGCGCGCAGCACACGGCCCTCGGCGATGCGGTCGGTGACGCGGTCGCGGAGCAGCTCGGCGAGACGGTGCAGGGAGGGGGCGAGGGAGCCGACGAGTCCGGCGTCGACGGGGAAGTTGCGGCCGATCTCGTCCGGGTCGGAGTCGAGTTGTACGACGGTGAGGCCGGGCGGCAGGGCGGGGCCGGGGGTGTAGTGGTGCGGGGTGAAGGCGTGGGCACCGGCGATCAGCACGGCGTCGTGGGCGGCGAGTGCGGCGCGGATGGCGTCGTGGCGCGGTGGCAGCATCCCGGCGTGCAGGGGGTGCGTGGTCGGGAAGTTCAGGCAGTCGGCCATGGGTTGGTGATGGACGGTCGCCCCGCAGGCCTCCGCCACCCGGACCAGTGCGCCGAGGGCGTCCTCGCGGCCGACGCCGTCGCCGGCGACGATCGCGGGGCGGGCGGCGTCGCCGAGCAGCAGGGCGGCGCGCTCCAGGCCCGGGGCCGGTCCGGGTGCGGGGGCGCGGGTGCGGGCCGGTACCTCGATCTCGGTGTCCTCGGTGAGCAGGTCCGTGGGGACGGAGAGGAACACGGGCCCGGCGGGCGGCCGGACGGCGAGCGCGAAGGCCCGGCGCAGGGCGAGCGGGAGGTCGTGGGCGTGCTGGAGGTCGTACACCGCCTTCACGGCGGGGGTCGCGAGGCCCGTCACGTCGCCCGAGAGCATCGGGTCCTGCTGGAGGTGCCGGCGGTCCTGCTGGCCCGCCATGACGACCAGGGGGGTGCGGGAGCGGCGGGCGTTGAGCAGGCCGATCAGGCCGTTGGCGAGGCCGGCGGCGATGTGCAGGCTCACGAACGCGGGGCGGCCGGTGCCGCGGGCGTATCCGTCGGCCATGGCGACCACGGCGCCCTCGTGGACGCCGAGGACGTACTCGGGGGCGTCGTCGGCCTCCGACAGCGCGGCCAGGAAGGGCAGTTCGGTGGTGCCGGGGTTGCCGAAGACGCGGTCCACGCCCTCCCCGCGCAGGATGTCCAGCAGGGGGAGGGCGGGACGGTATCCCATGGGGGGCTCCTCGTGGGGCGGGGACCGTGCGACGGGTGTTCCCGTCAGCGTCGGTGGCCCCGCCCCGCGAGGGCAAGAACCGCGTGTCGCTCAGCGATACTTCAGCGGCCGTCCGTGAACGTCTCGCCCTGCTCCGCCTTCTGCACCAGCAGCGCGGGCGGCGTGAACCGGTCGCCGTACCGTTCGGCCAGCTCACGCGAGCGAGCCACGAAACCGGGCAGGCCACCCTCGTAGCCGTTGATGTACTGGAGGATGCCGCCGGTCCACCCGGGGAAGCCGATGCCGAAGATGGAGCCGATATTGGCGTCGGCGACGGAAGTAAGGACGCCCTCCTCCAGCAGCTTGACCGTGTCGAGCGCCTCCGAGAAGAGCATGCGCTCCTGCATGTCCTCGAACGGGATCTCGTGCCCCGGCTTGGTGAAGTGCTCCCGCAGCCCCGGCCACAGAGCGGCCCGCTTACCGTCCTCGCCGTACTCGTAGAAGCCCGCGCCGCCGCTGCGGCCGGGGCGGTCGAACTCGTCGACCATGCGGTCGATGACGGCCTCGGCGGGGTGGGTGACCCAGGTGCCGCCCGCCTCCTCGACCGCCCGCTTCGACTCGGCCCGGATCTTGCGCGGCAGCGTCAGCGTCAGTTCGTCCATCAGGGACAGGACCTTGGCCGGGTAGCCCGCCTGGGCCGCCGCCTGCTCGACCGACGCGGGCTCGATGCCCTCGCCGACCATCGCCACGCCCTCGTTGATGAAGTGGCCGATGACCCGGGAGGTGAAGAAGCCGCGCGAGTCGTTGACGACGATCGGCGTCTTGTTGATCTGCCGGACCAGGTCGAACGCCCGGGCCAGCGCCTCGTCGCCGGTCCGCTCGCCCTTGATGATCTCGACCAGCGGCATCTTGTCGACGGGCGAGAAGAAGTGCAGTCCGATGAAGTCGCTCTGGCGCTCCACGCCCTCGGCGAGGGCGGTGATCGGGAGCGTGGAGGTGTTGGAGCACAGCAGCGCGTCCGGCGCCACGATGTGCTCGATCTCCTGGAACACCTTGTGCTTGAGCTCGGGGTTCTCGAAGACCGCCTCGATGACCGCGTCGCAGCCCGCCACGTCCTGCGGGTCGCCCGTGGGCGTGATCCGGGCGAGCAGCGCGTCGGCCTTCTCCTGCGTCGTACGGCCCCGGGAGACCGCCTTGGCGCACAGCTTCTCCGAGTAGCCCTTGCCCTTGGCCGCGGCATCCGTCGACACGTCCTTCAGGACCACGTCGATGCCCGCGCGGGCGCACGAGTAGGCGATGCCCGCGCCCATCATCCCGGCGCCCAGCACGGCGACCTTGCGGACCTTGCGCGGCTCGATGCCCTTGGGGCGGTTGGCGCCCGAGTTGACGGCCTGGAGGTCGAAGAAGAACGCCTGGATCATGTTCTTGGAGGTCTGGCCCGCGGCCAGCTCCACGAAGTAGCGGGCCTCGATGAGCTGTGCCGTCTCGAAGTCGACCTGGGCGCCCTCGACGGCGGCCGCGAGGATGTTGCGCGGGGCCGGGTAGGGGGCGCCGTTGGTCTGCTTGCGCAAGTTGGCCGGGAAGGCGGGCAGGTTGGCCGCGAACTTGGGGTTGGCGGGCGTGCCGCCGGGGATGCGGTAGCCCGGCCTGTCCCAGGGCTGCTGCGACTCGGGGTGGGCCTCGATGAAGGCGCGGGCCTTGGCGAGCAGTTCGTCCTGGGTGGCGGCCACGTCGTCGACCAGGCCGTTCTGCAGGGCGCGCTGCGGGTTGTACTGGGTGCCCTGGAGGAGGACCTTCAGCAGGGCGTCGGCGATGCCGAGGAGGCGGACGGTGCGGACGACGCCGCCTCCGCCGGGCAGCAGGCCGAGGGTGACCTCGGGGCAGCCGATCTTGGAGCCGGGCGCGTCGAGGGCGATGCGGTGGTGGCAGGCGAGGGCGATCTCGTAACCGCCGCCGAGGGCCGCGCCGTTCATCGCGGCGACGACCGGCTTGCCCAGCGTCTCGATGCGGCGCAGGTTGCGCTTGATGGCCATGCCGCCGTCCAGCAGCTCCTGCGCGGTCTCGGGGGTGACCCGGATCAGGTCGCGCAGGTCGCCGCCGGCGAAGAAGGTCTTCTTGGCGGAGGTGATGATGACACCGCGGATGGTGTCCTTCTCGGCCTCCAGACGGTCCGTGATCACGGCGAGGGAGTCGCGGAACGCCTGGTTCATGGTGTTCGCGGACTGGTTGGGGTCGTCCAGGACCAGGGTGACGACGCCGGTGCGGTCCTGTTCCCAGCGGATGGTGGTGCTCTGAGTCATGACGGGGGTCTCCGTAGAAGTCTCTGAAGTCTCTTGGTTCCGCCGGGGTTTCAGGTGCGCTCGACGACGGTGGCGATGCCCATGCCGCCGCCGACGCAGAGGGTCGCGAGGCCGTAGCGCTTGTCCTGGCGCTCCAGTTCGTCCACGAGGGAGCCGAGGATCATCGCGCCGGTCGCGCCGAGGGGGTGGCCGAGGGCGATCGCACCGCCGTTGACGTTGACCTTGTCCAGGGACAGGCCCATGTCCCGCACGAAGCGCAGGACGACGGCCGCGAACGCCTCGTTGATCTCCACGAGGTCGATGTCGTCGATGGTCAGCCCGGCCTTGGCGAGCGCCTTGCGGGTGGCGGGCGCGGGGCCGGTGAGCATGATGGTGGGCTCGGAGCCGGAGACGGCGGCGGAGACGATCCGCGCGCGGGGCGTGAGGCCGTAGCGCTCGCCGACCTCCTTGGAGCCGATGGCGACCAGCGAGGCGCCGTCCACGATGCCGGAGGAGTTGCCCGCGTGGTGGACGTGGTCGATCTTCTCGACCCAGTGGTACTTCTGCAGCGCGACGGCGTCGAAGCCGCCCAGGTCGCCGATGTCCGCGAAGGACGGCTTGAGCTTGCCGAGGGAGTCGGCGGTGGTGCCGGGGCGCAGGTGCTCGTCGTGGTCGAGGACGACCAGGCCACTGCGGTCCTTGACCGGGACGACGGAGCGGTCGAAGCGGCCCTCCTTCCAGGCGGTCGCAGCGCGCTCCTGCGAGAGCGCCGCGTACTCGTCGACGTCCCGGCGGGAGAAGCCCTCGATGGTGGCGATGAGGTCGGCGCCGATGCCCTGGGGCACGAAGTTGACGGCGAGGTTGGTCATCGGGTCGTTGAACCAGGCGCCGCCGTCCGAGGCCATCGGCACCCGGGACATGGACTCGACGCCGCCCGCGAGGACGAGGTCCTCCCAGCCGGAGCGCACCTTGGCGGCGGCCATGTTGACGGCCTCCAGACCCGAGGCACAGAAGCGGTTCTCCTGCACGCCCGCGACCGTGTCCGGCAGCCCGGCGGCGACGGCGGCGATCCGGGCGATGTCGGAGCCCTGGTCGCCGACGGGGCCGACGACGCCGAGCACGATGTCGTCGATCGCCGCCGGGTCCAGGCCGGGGAAGCGGTCGCGGATCTCGTGGATCAGGCCGACGACCAGGTCGATGGGCTTGGTGCCGTGCAGGGCGCCGTTCGCCTTGCCGCGGCCGCGCGGGGTGCGGATCGCGTCGTACACGTACGCTTCGGTGCTCACAAGCAAGCCTTTCGGGGGTGAGGGTCAGCCGGGCGGAAGAGCCTCAGCCGAGCAGGGAACGGCCGATGATCTCCTTCATGATCTCGGTCGTCCCGCCGTAGATGGTCTGGATACGGCCGTCGGTGAAGGCACGGGCGACCGGGTATTCGCTCATGTAGCCGTAGCCGCCGTGCAGTTGCAGACAGCGGTCGGCGACCCGCTTCTGGAGCTCGGTCGCCCACCACTTGGCCATCGAGGCGTGGACGGCGTCGAGCTCCCCGTTCGAGTGGTCCTCGATGCAGCGGTCGAGGAAGGTGCGGGTGACGGCGCATTCGGTGGCCATCTCGGCCACCTCGAAGCGGATGTGCTGCTTGGTGGCCAGCGGCCGGCCGAAGGCCTCGCGCTCCTTGACGTACTCGGTGGTGATCTCCAGCAGGTGCTCGGCGGCGGCGATCGCGGAGACGGCGATGCTCAGCCGCTCCTGGGCGAGGTTCGTCATCAGATGGACGAACGCGCCGTTGAACTCGCCGAGGAGGTTCTCCTTGGGCACGCGCACGTCGTGGAAGAACAGCTCGGCCGTGTCCTGCGCCTTCTGGCCGATCTTGTCGAGGTTGCGGCCGCGCTCGAAGCCGTCCATGCCGCGCTCTACGACGAGCAGCGACAACCCGCGCGCGCCGCCCTCGGGGGTGGTCTTCGCGACGACGATCACCAGGTCGGCGAGGATGCCGTTGGAGATGAACGTCTTGGCGCCGTTGAGCAGCCAGTGGTCGCCGTGGTCCTCGGCGTGGGTGCGGATGCCCTGCAGGTCGGAGCCGGCGCCGGGCTCGGTCATGGCGATGGCCGTGATCAGTGTGCCGTCGCAGAAGCCGGGCAGCCAGCGGCGCTTCTGCTCGTCGGTGGCAAGGCTCGTCAGATAGGGGCCGATGATGTCGTTGTGCAGGCCGAGGGCGAGCCCCGGGGCGCCCGCGCGGGTGAACTCCTCGGCGAGGACGGCGCTGTAGCGGAAGTCGTCGGTGCCGCCGCCTCCGTACTGCTCGGGCACGGCGAAGCCGAGCAGGCCCTGCTTGCCGGCCGCGCGCCAGGCGTCGCGGGAGACGATGCCGTCCTTCTCCCACTGCTCGTAGTACGGCAGCACCTCTCTGGCCAGAAAGCTGCGCACGGTCGCGCGGAACGCGTCGTGCTCGGGGGCGAAGATCTGCCGCTTCATGCGAGGCCCTTCGTTGCGGGGCCGTCTGTTTCGAGGCCCGTCATGAGGTCGGGTACGCCCCAGTCGCGGGCCACCTGCGCGGTGTCGGCGCCGGGCTGCGCGGGGCCGGTGCGTACGGCGGTGGGGGTGGCGGAGAAGCGGGGCGCGGGGGCGGGCTGGGTGATGCCGCCGTGGTCGGTGAAGGTGCCGCGGGCGGCGAGGTGCGGGTGCTGCGGGGCCTCGCGCAGGGACAGGACGGGGGCCACACAGGCGTCGGAGCCCTCGAAGACGGCCGTCCACTCGTCCCTCGTACGGGACTTGAAGCGGGCCGTGACCGCCTCGCGCAGCTCGCCCCAGCGGGCCCAGTCCTTGCGGGCGGACCCGAACTCCGTGATGCCGAGCAGCTCCAGGAACTCGTCGTAGAACTGGGGCTCCAGGGCGCCGACCGCCATGTGCTTGGCGTCGGCGGTCTCGTACGTCCCGTAGTACGGGCAGCCGCCGTCCAGCAGGTTGGCGCCGCGCCGGTCCTGCCAGCCGCCGGCCGCGAGCATGCCGTGGATCATCGCGGCGAGATGGGAGGTGCCGTCCACGATGGCGGCGTCCACGACCTGGCCGGTGCCGGTCGCGCGCGCGTGGTGGAGGGCGGCGAGGACGCCCACGACGAGGTAGAGGGAGCCGCCCGCGTAGTCGCCGACGAGGTTGGCGGGGACGGCCGGCGGTGCGTCGGGGTCGCCGATCATGCCGAGGGTGCCGGTGAGCGCGATGTACGCGATGTCGTGGCCGGCGCGATGGGCGAGCGGCCCCTCCTGGCCCCAGCCGGTCATCCGGCCGTAGACCAGCGCGGGGTTGCGGGCGTGGCAGTCCTCGGGGCCGACGCCGAGGCGCTCGGCGACGCCGGGGCGGTTGCCCTCGATGAGGATGTCGGCGCGGGCGGCGAGGTCGAGCACGCGCGCGGGGCCGTCGGGAGCCTTGAGGTCGATGATCACCGAGCGCTTGTTGCGGTTGGTGATGTCGTACTCGGTGTTGATGGCGAGTCCGGTGCCGCCGGGCCGGTCCACGCGGACGACGTCGGCGCCCAGGTCGGCGAGGAGCATGGCGGCGAACGGGCCGGGCCCGATACCGGCCAGCTCGACCACGCGCACGCCGGTGAGCGGGCCGTGCCCGGGCGTCGTTGCCGTTGTCATCCAGCCCCCATTGGTGTGACACAACCGATGTAACACCAGTGATGCTAAGAACGTGCCCCAGCGGATACAAGAGCAAGCGCTTAGGAAGTTACCCGCCGGAACGCGGTCTGCGAACCGGCGCCGCCGGAATCAGGGCGCGTCCAGCTCGGCTGTCAGCCGCTTGGGCGCGATCGTGCGGTAGCTCTCCTCCACCCAGTCGCACAGCAGCTCAGCCGCCGGGGCGTCCTTCTGCTCCAGCGGGATGCTCACCCAGCCCGACTTGCCCAGACCGTATCCGGCGGGCTCGGCGCCCGGGCAGGTCAGGGCATGGGCGTGGGCCGACTCGTCCTTGAGCTTCACGGTGACGCCCAGCGGATAGCTGCCGTCGTCGACACCGAGGAAGACGAACACCTTCTTGTTGACCTTCGCGACCGTCTCACCCCAGGGGAACTCCTCGGTGGCACCCGGCAGCCCGAGGGCGAACTCGCGCACTTTCTCCCACTTCTTCAGGGCATTCCTGGGCACGGCCACCGCCTACCTCCGGGCTCGTCGTCGGGCTCCGCACACCTCACGCTAGCCTCGGCCACCGACAACGGCGCGTGCTGCGAGACCGAGGGGTGTCATGACCAGGCTGAACAGGACGGATCGTCCGTACGACATCGTGCTCTTCGGGGCGACGGGCTTCGTAGGGACGCTCACCGCGGAGTACCTGGCCGCGCACGCGCCCGAGGGGCTGCGCTGGGCGATCGCGGGCCGCGGCAAGGAGAAGCTGGAGCGGCTGCGCGAGTCACTGCCCGGCGGCGAGGGGATCGGGCTGCTGGAGGCGGACGTCGCCGATCCGGCCTCGATGCGCCGTCTCGCCGAGCACGCGCGCGTGGTGGCCACGACGGTGGGGCCCTATGTGATGTACGGCGAGGACCTCGTCGCCGCCTGCGCGGACACCGGGGCCGACTATCTCGACCTGTCCGGTGAGCCGGAGTTCGTCGACCGGACGTACGTCCTGCACGACGCACGCGCGCGTGAGACGGGCGCCCGGCTGGTGCACGCCTGTGGCTTCGACTCGATCCCGCACGACCTGGGCGCGTACTTCACGGTCCAGCAGCTGCCGGAGGGGGTACCGCTGGCGGTGGACGGGTACGTGACGGCCGACGCCACCTTCTCGGGCGGTACGTTCGCGTCGGCGCTGAACCAGTTCTCGCGCGGGCGCCAGATGCTGGCCGCCGCCCGTGACCGGGCCCGCCACGAGCCGCGGCTGATGGGGCGCCGCGCGCTGGCGCCGACGGGCACGCCCCGGTTCGCCAAGGAGGTCGGCGCGTGGGCGGTGCCGCTGCCGACGATCGACCCGCAGATCGTCAAGCGCTCGGCGCGGGCCCTCGACCGCTACGGCCCCGACTTCCGCTACCGCCACTTCGCCGCCGTACGGCATCTGCCCGTCGCGGTCGGCGGGGTCGCGGCGATGGGCGCGCTCTTCACGGCCGCCCAACTGCCGCCCGCCCGGCGCTGGTTGTCCGACCGGCTCAAGCCCGGTGAGGGGCCGAGCGCCGAGAAGCGCGCGAAGAGCTGGTTCTCGGTCCGCTTCGTCGGCGAGGGCGGTGGCCGGCGGGTGTTCACCGAGGTCGCCGGCGGGGACCCCGGCTACGGCGAGACGGCGAAGATGTTCGCCGAGTCGGCACTCTCCCTGGCCTTCGACGACCTGCCCTCGACGGCCGGGCAGGTCACGACGGCGGTCGCGATGGGCGACGCGCTGATCGACCGACTGCGCGCGGCGGGGATCACCTTCCGGCTGGCGGCGAGCCGCTGAACCGATTCTGCGGCGGCCGGTCCGCGTGGCCCGGGCCCGTCTTCACACAGATCCAGCGGTCGGCCTCCGCAGCCGTCCGGCGGGAGACCTCCCGCCGGGCGGCATCGCCGTGCCACCGCTGCATCCGCCCGATGCGATCGAGTGCTCCCCGCCGTGCGGTCCGCCGCGCGAACGGTCCCGTCAGGGTGGAGACGTCAGGGTTCCCAGGCGGCGCTTCAGGAAGGGCTCCTGGGACAGTACGGCGCCCGCGCTGAGGCCGACGGCGACGGCGACGCACACGACGATCAGCCAGGACAGCAGGACGAAGACCGAACCCGCGGAACCGTACTCGGCCAGTGCCCGGTTGAGCGCCCGTGGCATGTAGAAGTGCGCGGTCACGGACAAGGCGCTGACCCCGATCGCCGTGAGCACGGCCCCTGGCAGGAGCGGCGCCCAGCGGACGACGCCGCCCAGCAGAAGATGCTGGGTCCACCACCACAGGGCCACCTCCATGACCAGGACGACCGGAATTCCCAGCCACGCGCCCAGGCCGAACCCGTCGTGCAGCAGCCCTTGCACGACCAGTGCGCCGAGCCACAGGACGATCCATGCCAGCCACCGCCACGGAGCGACTTTCGCCCCTCCCCGGGGCAGCAGCCAGGCCCGTCTGCACAGCCGCTGCACCGCGCGGCTCACCGCGGTCGCCGACAGCAGCACCATCAGCCCGCCGACCAGGCCGGTCGCCTGGCGCAGTTCGTCGGTCGGGGGCTGGAACGCCTGCTCCACCTGGGCCTTCGCCTGCCCGGTAAGACCGAAGACGGCACTCACCGCATCGGCGACCTCGCTCTGCACCGCCTCCGGCGCGTACGCATCCAGCACGAACAGCAGCGGGACGGCGGTCAGGAAGCACTGCGCGGCGATGCGGGTGGCGGAGTCGAAGATGTTCACCGACACCATGCGGTCCACGAGCCCGGTGACGACCGGAAAGCGGGCCTCCACCCGCGCGTGGACGGCTCTCAGCCAGGCGGTCAGTTCCCGGGAACGGCCGCGCCACCATGACGCGCGCAGCGGGGAGCGCAACCGCCGGCGGTCGGCGGCTTCACTTCCCACCTCGTCGGGCCGGCTCGGCGGCTTGCCGGAGCCCCCGCCCCCGCGCCGCCTCAGTGGCCGGCGCGGGTGGAGCCTGGGCATGGTGTTCCGATCCCCGCTGCCGACGGCACCCGTGCGAAAGTCCCCATCGAGCCGCTCCTTCCGACCTCCAGGGTGCGCGACGAAGCGGGCGGCGGCACCCCACCGCGCGAGACGTGCCTGGGACACAGGGTCGCCCGTCAGGAGATGCTGGGAGGTGCGGCCGCGCATACGCTCGACCCGTACGGTGCCCGATGGGATCGCCCCATGGTCTTCGACCTGCTGCTCATCGCCCTGGCCATCACGCTCGACCCGCTGCCCCTCATGGCGTTCGTCCTGGTGGTGGCATCCGCCAGAGGCGTGAGGACAGGGATCGCCTTCATCTCGGGATGGGTGGCGTGTTTCGTCGTGGTGATCACTCTGGTCCTGACGCTGACCGGCGGTCAGCCTCCGGACCCGAGGTCATCTCCGTCCACGGCGAGCCTGGCGGTCAAGATCCTCATCGGAGTGTTGCTGGTCGTGTACGGCCTCCGCCGGCACCGACGGCCCGTTCGCCACCGCACGCCGCGCGGCGACATCGCCGAGGGGCCGCAGCACGACTCGGTGCGGGTCGACCCGTCCGGCGTCGTCGCCTCGCCGTCGCGCGGGAAGTCGTCCGCGTTCCTCACCGCCCGGATGGACCGCGGCGCGATCTGGCCGGCGGCGGTACTCGCCGTCCTGCTCCAGCCTTGGGGCCTTGTCGCTGCCGGCGCCGTGACCGTGATGGAAGCGGACGGCTCCCACCCCACGACCTGGCTGGTGCTGTTCGCGTTCTGCACCATCGCGACCGCCAGTCTGCTCACCGCCGAAATGTACTTGGTCCTCAAACCGGGGTCGGCCCGACACCGGCTGCGGGAGATGCGCTCCTGGATGGAGGACCACTCGGAACGGGCGATCGTGTTCGGCAGTGTCGTGATCGGCCTGTGGCTGACCGGGAAAAGCATCTACGAGCTGACCAGTTGACGCCGTGCCCTCGACGCGGGCACCACCCGCGCCTGCGGGGGGGGCGTTGCAGGTACGGGCCCTAGAGCGGCCACCCCGCAATGGTGTAGATCATCCCGACGATCCAGCCGAGCCCGGCCAGCGTGGCCAGAACCAGCGCGGCCGTCACGGCCCGCTCGACGGGGCGGTCGGGGTCGGCGAGGGGCTTCGGGGAGCGGTGCGTCGTCATGCGGCACAGCCTGCCGATCACTTCCGGGATGGGCATCCGTACAGGTACTCAGACGACGTACTCAGCCGGGACTCCCCGTGGGCGTCATCGATCGGCGTCACCCGTCGGCGGCCACTCCCCCAGCGCTTCCGCCATCCGGTCCCGCACGGACGGGTCGGGCGCCAAGGTCGCGAGCCGGACGGCGACGGGGCCGATCTGCCAGCCCGCGTGATGGTCGAAGAAGGGAGCGGGCCCCGCCTCGTTGTGGGCGACTTTGCCGACCAGCTCCGCGAGACGAAGCAGCAGCCGCTGCTGCTCCGTCGGGTGCTCCCAGGCATCGTGCCCCCGCCCGCGGACCAGCTCGAACACCTCGCGTCCGCGGCTCCACCGAGCACGGTCGGCCGCGAGTTCCACCGCAGCGTCGATCTCCGGGGTCCGGCCCAGGGCCTCCGCCGCTGTCGCGAGCACCCGCCCCGCCCAGCTCACGGGCAGGGGCTGGCGCTCGAACACGGAACGTCCCCATGTGCGGGTGGGATCCGCCGCAGCTCGGGCGGCGAGTTCCGGCCGCGGACGGGTCGCCTCCTTGAGCGCCTGCCTGCACAGGGAGTCCGCGCGGCGTGTCGTCTCGGGCAGGCGGTACTCGGGGGTCAGGGCCAGCGCGTGGGAGCAGGCGTTGTCGAGGCTCACGCGGTGGCCGACCGAGATGAAGACCGGCTTGACCGCGTCCCGGGTGCGCAGGGCGCGGCCGACCTCCTCGTCGCCCGCCATGAGCGGGGCGGAGGATCCGCGTGCGGTGGCGGGGTCGTCGTAGGTGAAGGTGAACGGGTTCTTGGCGACGCCGATCGTGGGCAGGCCGGTGAGGACGCCCAGGTGGCTGGCGAGGCCGAAGCGGCGGGGGTGGGCGAGGCCGTAGCCGTCGCAGACGACCAGGCCGGGCGGACAGGGCAGGGCGTCGAGGGCGGCCAGCACCGTGGGGATCTCGCGGAAGGCGAGCAGGCCGGGCACGTAGGGGAAGGACATCCGGCCGACGGCCGTGGCCTCGGCGACGACCTTCAGGGTCGCCGCGTCCAGCACGACCGCCGCGGCCGCGACCACGTCGCGCTCGTCGTCATAGGCCACGTCCACGCCTGTCACGTGCCCGGTGCCCGGCGGCGGTCCCGGCTCGTCGAGCACCACCCGCTCGCGCAGCTCGTCCTGAACGGCGCGGGCCTCTTCCTCGGTCGCGGGCCAGCCCGCGGGAATGCTTACGGTCGTCATGGTGGGCATGAGCGTACGGGGGCACGGACGGGCGCCCCGGGCCCAGGGGTAGGCTCGCGATCATGTTCGTGCTGGAGCTGACCTACACCGCCCCTGTCGAGGACGTCGACGCCGTGCTGGAGGCGCATGTGGCGTGGCTCGATGAGCTGTACGAGAAGGGGGTGTTTCTCGCGTCCGGGCGTAAGAACCCCCGCGACGGCGGGGTGATCCTGGCCGTCGCGGAGAGCCGCGGGCAGATCGAGGAGATCGCCGCCACGGATCCGTTCGTCGGTGCCGGTGTGTGTGCGTATCGCATCACCGAGTTCGTCGCCACGAAGACGGCGCCGGCGCTGGAGCGGTATCGCGAGACGCTCGGCTGAGGAGCCTCGTCACTTGCCGCCCAGAGCCTGCTTCAGCTGGCTCTTGTTCATGTCCGAACGGCCCTGGATGTTGCGGCGCTTGGCCTCCTCGTAGAGCTGGTCGTAGGTCGGGCCCTGGGAGCCCTTGCCCGACCTCTGGCCGCCCCGCTTGCCGGAGGACATGTCCTGGGTGGACGTACGGCTGGCGGTCTTCGACTCGCCCGAGCGGGCGCGCTCCTTGTTCACCGTCCGCGCCGCGATCTCCTCGGCGCGCGAGGCGCTCTCGCCCCGGTCCTGGGCGCTCTGCTTGATGTGCTCGTACTGGCGTTCACGCTTGGCACTCGAACCGCGTGGCATGTCGGTCACTCCTCTCGCGGTCCGCGTCCGAGTACCCGCATTCCGGCGTCAGGTCTCCTCCCGCCCCGACGCGCTCCACCGTCAGCCTTCCAGTCGCGCGACCCGCCCCTTCTCTCCCGCCGCCCAGCACCCCAGGTCGGGCGTGCAGTCCACCGTGTCGTACGAACCGCTGTCGACCGTCCGCCAGGTGCGCCCGCCGTCGGTCGTCAGGTCGGTGCCGGTGGGGCCGACCGCGAGGGCGGCGCTGCGGCTGTACGGGAGCCAGGCCACGCCGGAGCGGTAGGCGTTCACCGGCGTTGCGGCGGGCCGCCATGTGGCGCCCCCGTCGGCGGTGCGGGCTGCCGCCTGCGGCGAGGTCTGGTCCGGGCGGTAGTCCCCGCCGACCGCGAGGCCGTGCGTACGGTCCCGGAAGGCGACGGCGAAGACGCCGCGGGCCGGGTCGCCCGCCGGGATCGTCGCGTCGGCAGCCGTCCACGTCAGCCCCCGGTCGCCGGAGTGCAGCACGCGCGCGCGTGCGGCCCCGCCGGTGGCCAGCCAGACATCCTTAGGCCCGGAACTGACCAGGCACTGCCCGCTCGCCGCGAAACCGGCCTCGCCCTCCAGCGCTGCGGGCATCCCCTCGCTGGGCAGCACCTTCCAGGAACGGCCGCCGTCGCTGGTCGACTGGATGCGGAACCGGCCGTCGACCGGGTCGCTCATCGCCAGGCCGTGGCGGCGGTCGAAGAAGGTCATGCAGTCGTAGAAGGCCTTCGCGTCGGTGTTGCGGAAGGACTCGGTCCAGGTCGCCCCGCCGTCGTCCGTGCGGTACACGCGAGACGCCTCGCCCTCGCCGATCGCCAGCACCACGGCCCGCCGCGCGTCGAACGCCTCGACGTCCCGGAACTGCAGCTCACCGGCGCCGGGCGGCGAGACGTTCCGCCAGCTCGCGCCGCCGTCGGTGGTGCGCAGCACGGTGCCCCGGGTTCCGGCCAGCCACGCGGTGTTCCGGCTGACCGCCGCCAGCCCCCGGAACCGCACCTCGGGCGTGCCGCTGTCCTTGAGTTCCCAGTGCGGTCCCCGGCGCTCCGGCTCGTGCGCCTGCGCGGGTACGGCCGTCAGCGCGGCCATCGCCGCCCCGCACGCCACCCCCGCGGCCACTGTCCGAAACGTACGCCCCAACCGTCGCGTGCTCCCCGAACGCCTCATGGCGGGCGAAGCTAGCCGACTGCCACGGCGCCGTCCAGATGGCCACCCCAACCCCGGAAGACCACGCCAGGACCACGCCAAGGCCACGGACGATCACGGGTGACCACAGGGGACAACAGGCGATGACTGTCGATGACAAGCACCCTTCCCGGCACAGGAGGGCGAATCCCTCACTCCCGTGCATGAAGGCGGTGACACAGGTCACTCGACATTCGTGTGCACGGATTGGCCGATTCCATCGTCTCTACCAGTGCCCGGTCTCGTCCGCCCGGATGTTCGTCCAGCCGTCACAAGGGAGCAAGGCGTTGTCCACCCTCATCGAGCAGCCCGTCGAGGCCCGTCTCGTCGCCGCCGCGCCGCGGATGCCGAGCATTCCCGCGACCCTTCACTACGACCGGCGCGACCCGTTCGCCGTCCGCATGACCTTCCCGGCCCCGGCCACGTTGGAGGGCGTTGAGGTCTGCTGGACCTTCAGCCGCGAGCTGCTCCTCGCCGGCCTGGAGGGTCCCGAGGGTCACGGCGACGTCCGGGTGAGACCGTACGGCTTCGACCGCACCGTCCTGGAGTTCCATGCCCCCGAGGGCACCGCGGTCATCCACATCCGCAGCAACGAGGTCCGGCGCTTCCTGCAGTCCACGAGCGACCTGGTCCCCCTCGGCCTGGAGCACCTCCAGCTCGACCTGGACCGCGACCTCGCGGAGCTGATGCGGGACGCCTGCTGAGCTTGTCCTACCGTTTTGGCGCACGGGCCGGACAGTGCAGGTGCGGGCGGATGTTCCGAAACCCCGGGCGGACTCGGGCCGGGGTGAGCTGTGCGGGCTCGGCCGGCTTCTCCCGGCGGCGGCGGAGGTCCGCTGCGGCTTCGCGGGTGAGCCGGAGCTGGGTGTGGGCGGCGATGATCAGCCATGTCCAGCGGTCTCCGGTCGGCGAACACCCAGGTGAGGGGCCTAGTTCGAGGAGTATTTCGATTCATCGATAGCCTGCGTCACCATGATGCGCGCGTGGATCCTGCCGATGCTGCTTGTGCTCAGCGGCTCAGCCGTCGCGACTGGGCTGATCTTCAAGGGGAGCCCCGGCACAGCCGCGGCACTCCTGCTGGCGTTCCTGGCGCTCGCCGGCGTGAACTCGCCCCTGATCTTCCCGAGATCGATCGGCGCGCTGGAGGCACAACGCCGCAGCGCGGCCGACGGCCGGCCGGTCGTCTTCTGGCGGCCGGGCTGCAAGTACTGCATCCGACTGCGCATCCGGCTGGGCCGCAGCTCCCGCCGGCTGCACTGGGTCAACATCTGGCGCGACCCGGCTGCAGCCGCAGCGGTGAGAGCAGCCAACGACGGTAACGAGACCGTGCCGACCGTCGTCGTGGCGGGCCAGCCACACACCAACCCCGATCCCGAATGGGTACGCCAACAGCTCTCCTCTTCCGCGTGATCAGTAACCACGCTCTACCGAAGAGGCGCCCGCATGTGGGCCGGCGGTCAACTGGCTCTCGTTGAGACGATCCGTCTGGCCCCCACTGAGGCGGTGGTGTTGGGACCACCCCTCTTTCGGTGTTCAGGGCCAGCGACGACGCCCTCCGCGAGCGGCAGGATTCACACGTCGGCAAACGGACCGACGCGCATCCACCACACGCATCGCCCCGGGGGACACCCATGACTGAAACCTTCGCGCGCCGCCTGACCGGCGTCGCGGGAATCGCTGCCGCAGCCGCCCTCATCATCGAAGTGCCCCTGTACTTCGTCTACTCGGGCCCGCCACCGGACGTGAACGTGCTGAGCAGGCTGCTGATCGGGATCGTCGCCCTGGCCTGCCTGGTCGTGTTCGTGACCTCCCTGCGGGAACTGGTCAAGCGGGTGAGCCCGGCCTATGAGTGGGCCGGCTCGATCGCCTTCACCACGGGACTGGTCTATGCGACGATCACGCTGGTCTCCAGCGGTCTGGAAGCCGGCGCGGTCATCGCCGCCGACCACCCGATCGACCCGACCATCGCGGTCAGCGGCACATACATCCTGTACGGGTCGATCTCCCGCCTGATGCTGGCACTGTTCCTGACCACCGTCGGCTTCATCGTCTCGCGCACGAACCTGCTGCCGCGCTGGACCAGCCGGTCGGCCTACGCACTGGCGGGGATCAACCTGGCCTTCGTGCCGTCCCTGTTCTTCGGCAACAACCCCGCGCATTTCTACGCGGCCAACGGCTGGGGCACCACCGCCCTGATGGGGGCGGTCCTCAGCTACTGGCTGCTGGCGCTGGGCATCTCCACCTACCGCAGCGGCGCCCGGCCGCCCGCTGCAACCCGAACACCGGCGACGGAGTACTGACAGCCTCCGCAGCAGGTGCATGTGGTGCCGCCCCATCACGGGCCGGCACCACATGCATCACATCGAGCGCACTTGCTCAGTCGTCCCGCCGGCCGGGCACGGCCCGGCTAACGCTCCTGGCCCAGCAGGGAGTTGAGCTCGCCGTAGTCGAGCCCGCCCGCCAGCGTCTCGTACGTCCCGGCGTCGAGGAGCTCCCGCGCGGCGCGCCGGACGAGAGCATGGGCGGCCTGGGCGATGGCCGAGCCGGCGCTGACGCGGGCCACCCCGAGCCCGGCCAGTTCGGCGACGGACGGTGCGCCGGGTCCGACCAGGACGTTCAGTGGCGCGTCGATCCCGTCGACCAGCAGCTTCACGGTCCCTGGGTCGACGGCCCCGGGGACGAAGATCCCGTCGGCACCCGCGGCGAGGAAAGCGGCCGCCCGCTCCAGCGTGGCGTCCACTCCCCCGGCGCCCCGCAGGAAGGTGTCGATGCGGGCGTTCACGAACAGCGGCACCCCCTGATCGTCGGCCGCCTCGCGGGCCGCGGAGATCCGCTCGGCCTGGTCGGACACCGAGCGGAGCGGTCCCGCGCCGCCCTCGTACAGGGCGTCCTCGATGTTGACCCCCACCGCGCCCAGCCCCAGCACCGCCCGGATCGTCTCGGCGACGCCCGCCGGATCCTGTGCGTAGCCGCTCTCGATGTCCGCGGTGACGGGCACGTCCACGGCCGCCACGACGCGCGCGACCGCCTCCAGGGCCCGGTCGCGGTCCAGCCGGTCGCCGTCCGCGGCGCCGAGGGCCCAGGCCAGCCCCGCGCTGGTGGTGGCCACGGCGGCGGCCCCGGCGTCCTCGACGATGCGGGCGCCGGCGGTGTCCCAGACGTTCGGCAGGACGAGTGGAGTGCCGGGGACGTGCAGGGAACGGAAGGCGAGAGCGCGGTCGAGCGAGGTCCCGCCACGCTGGTCGGTGTCCTTGGTCATGCGTTCCAGCCAACCAGCCGCGCACGGGCGAGAGCTGGCAGGAATCCGACATCAACGTGAGGCGTGAGCGGGCCCTCGATCGATTACAGACCCCCGACTACAGGCGTCGACCACGGCGTCGATCACAAGCCTCGATCACCGGCCTCCGATTAATTGCGTTGACACCCTCCCGGCCCTCTCCTACGGTGTACAGCGGTCCTGTTGCCGTCGATTGGAGAAGGACGTTGCTCGTCTGAGGTCCTGAGACACCGCGTCACACCTGAGGTGTGCGCCGCGTGCGACCTCGGCGTTCGAGCCGTCCTCCGGAGCAGGGCTTTTCTCATGCCCCTCCGCTTCGAGGCCTCTCCCGTTGGTCGCCGGTGTCTCGATACGCGTTTGCCCCTGATCCATTTCGAGCAACCGCGGAGGCGCCCTTATGCCTACTTCCATCACCTGTACCTCCCTTTCCTTCGCCTGGTCCGACGGCACCCCCGTCTTCGAGGACCTGGACGCCGCGTTCGGTCCCGGCAGGACCGGGCTCGTCGGCGTCAACGGGTCAGGAAAATCAACCCTGTTGAAGCTCATCGCCGGTGAGCTGACCCCGGCCGACGGCGGCGTGCGCGTCGCGGGCGAGGTCGGCTACCTCCCGCAGAACGTCACGCTCGACACCGCACTGAAGGTCGACGAGGCCCTCGGTATCGCCGCACAGCGGGCCGCGCTGCACGCCATCGAGGCGGGCGACGTGACCGAGGAGCACTTCGAGACCGTCGGCGACGACTGGGACGTGGAGGAGCGCGCTCTCGCCACCCTCGGCGAACTCGGGCTCGGCCACGTCGAGTTGGACCGCACGATCGGCGAGGTGTCGGGCGGCGAGTCGGTACTGCTGCGGCTGGCCGCACTGCTGCTGCGCCGACCCGACGTTCTGCTGCTGGACGAGCCCACCAACAACCTCGACCTGTACGCACGCAGGCGGCTGTACGCGGCCGTCGAGTCCTGGCCGGGGGTGATGGTGGTGGTCAGCCACGACCGTGAACTCCTGGACCTGGTCGACCAGATCGCCGATCTGCGCTCCGGGGAGATCACCCGGTACGGCGGCAACTACTCGGCGTACGAGGAGGCTCTCGCCACCGAGCAGGAGGCGGCCGAGCGTATGGTGCGGGTCGCCGAGGCCGACCTGAAGAAGCAGAAGCGTGAACTGGTCGACGCCCAGGTCAAGTTGGCCCGCCGCAAGCGGTACGGCCAGAAGATGTGGGACCAGAAGCGCGAGCCGAAGATCGTCATGGGTGCGCGCAAGCGCGCGGCGCAGGAGTCCGCGGGCAAGCACCGGATCATGCACGAGGAGAAGCTCGCCGATGCCAAGGACCGGCTGGATGAGGCGGTGGAGGCCGTGCGGGACGACGACGAGATCCGCGTCGACCTGCCGTACACGGCCGTACCGCCGGGCCGCAGCGTGCTCACGCTGCGCGACCTGGAGCTGGTGTACGGCGCGCGGGTGGCCGGTCTCGATCTGCACGGTCCGGAGCGGATCGCGCTGATCGGGCGCAACGGCTCGGGCAAGACGACGCTGCTGCGGACGGTCGCCGGCGAGCTGGCGCCGGTGGCGGGCGAGGCGACGGCGCATGTGCCGCTGCGCTTCCTGCCGCAGCGCCTCGACGTCCTCGACGACGAGCTGTCGGTCGCCGAGAACGTGGCCCGGTTCGCGCCGGGTGCCACCAACAACCGGATCCGGGCACGCCTGGCCCGCTTCCTGTTCCGGGGCGCCCGAGCCGACCAGAAGGCGGCGACGCTCTCCGGCGGCGAACGCTTCCGGGCGACGCTGGCCGCGCTGATGCTGGCGGAGCCCGCGCCGCAGCTGCTGATGCTGGACGAGCCGACGAACAACCTGGACATGGCGAGCGTGCGGCAGCTCACCACCGCCCTGGAGTCGTACGAGGGCGCGCTGATCGTGGCCAGTCACGATCTGCCGTTCCTGGAGTCGATCGGCATCACGCGCTGGCTGATGGTGGAGGAGGGAGAACTAAAGGAAATCACGCCAGAAGCTGTCGGGTATTCCGCCTAGCTTCGGGGGCATGCCCGATTCCACGCCCCAGTTCATCACCATCACCAAAGCGAGCGAGAACAACCTCAAGGACGTCTCCCTCCGTATCCCGAAAGGCCGGCTGACCGTGTTCACCGGCGTTTCGGGATCGGGGAAGTCGTCCGTCGTCTTCGACACGATCGCGGTGGAGTCGCAGCGTCAGCTGAACGAGACGTTCACCTGGTTCGTCCGCAACCGGCTGCCCAAGTACGAGCGCCCGCACGCGGAGGCGCTTCAGGACCTCTCCCCCGCGATCGTCGTGGACCAGCGGCCAATCGGGGGCCACTCCCGGTCCACCGTCGGCACGATGACCGATATCTACTCGGTGATGCGGGTGCTGTTCTCCCGGCACGGCACGCCGAGCGCCGGACCGGCGACCGCGTACTCGTTCAACGACCCCTCCGGCATGTGCCCGGAGTGCGACGGCCTGGGCCGGACGGTACGGCCGGACTGGGACCGCCTCCTCGACCCGGCCCGCACCCTCGCCGACGGCGCGGTCCGCTTCCCGCCGTTCGCCGCGGGCACCTGGCAGGGGCAGGCGTACACCAACAGCGCCGACCTCGACCCGCACAAGCCCGTTCGCGACTTCACCGCCGCCGAGCGGGAGTTCCTGATGCGGGGCCGCCCCGGCAGCAAGGTCACCGTCAACGGGTCGGGCGGCACCTGGACCACCGACTACGAGGGCCTCGCCACCCGCTTCGAGCGGCTGTATCTGAAGCGGGACCTGTCGGCGATGAGCCAGAAGACCCGCGACCTGGTGCGCGCGTTCCTGGTGGAGGGCGCCTGCCCGGTCTGCGACGGCGCCCGCCTGAACGCGGCGGCACTCGACACCCGCATCAACGGCCTGACCATCGCCGACTGCACCCGCATGCAGGTCACCGACCTGATCGCGGCGCTGAAGGCCCTCGACGACCCGGTCGCCGGACCCATCGCCCGCGCCGCCGTCACCGCCCTCGACCGCATCGACGCCATCGGCCTCGGCTACCTCAGCCTCGACCGGGAGACGGCCACCCTGTCCGGCGGCGAGGGGCAGCGCCTGAAGACCGTGCGGCACCTGGGCTCCAGCCTCACCGGCATGACGTACATCTTCGACGAGCCCAGTGTCGGACTGCACCCGCGGGACGTCGGCCAGCTCGGCGATCTGCTGCTGCGGCTGCGCGACAAGGGCAACACCGTGCTGGTGGTCGAGCACGACCCGGACGTCATCGCGCTGGCCGATCACGTGGTCGACATGGGGCCCGGGGCCGGCGCGGGCGGCGGGCAGGTCGTGTTCGAGGGGACGCCGGGTGAGCTGGCCGGGTCGGACACGGTGACCGGGCGGTGCCTGGGCCGTCGTACCGCGGTCAAGGAGGAGGTGCGACCGGCGCGCGGTGGGCTCTGGGTGAAGGGGGCCCACCGGCACAACCTGCGGGACGTGACGGTCGAGTTCCCGACCGGGGTGCTCACGGTGGTGACCGGGGTCGCCGGGTCCGGGAAGAGCACACTGGTCAGGGAGTTCACCGTCGCCCATGCCGACGCGGTGGTCGTGGACCAGTCGTCGATCGGGATCTCCGGGCGGTCGACCCCGGCGACGTACCTGGGGATCATGGACACGGTACGGAAGATCTTCGCGCGCCGGACCGGCGCCGAGGCGGGCCTGTTCAGCTTCAACTCCTCCGGCGCCTGCGGCACCTGTGAGGGCCGCGGAATCATCTACACCGACCTCGCCTTCATGGACCCGGTGACCACGACCTGCCACGACTGCGAAGGGCGGCGCTTCAAGGACGAGGTACTGCGGCTGACCATGGACGGCAACTCCATCGCCGACGTGCTGGCGATGACGGCCGATCAGGCGCTGGGGACCTTCCAGGACGAGGGTGTACGACGTCGTCTGCGCGCCCTGCGGGACGTCGGGCTGACGTATCTCACGCTCGGGCAGCCGCTGTCCACGCTCTCCGGAGGTGAGCGGCAGAGGATCAAGCTGGCGACGCGGCTGCACCGCACCGGAGCGGTGTACGTCCTGGACGAGCCCACGACCGGGCTGCACATGTCGGACGTCGACGGGCTGCTCGCGCTGCTGGACCGGCTGGTCGACGCGGGCAACACGGTGGTGGTCGTCGAGCACAATCTGGACGTGGTGGCGCACGCGGACCGGATCATCGACCTGGGGCCGGGCGGCGGCCGGGACGGCGGTCGGGTGATCTTCGAAGGAACGCCACGAGAGCTCCTCAAGGCCGGCGATTCCTTCACCGCGGAGCATCTCAGGAGGGCCACAGCCTGACAACGAGGGTTTTGTGCGGGCGGACCGGGCCTGCATGATGGCAGACCGGTGCCCGGCACATCATGGGGCGCCGAACCCGCAATCGATCCGGAGATCCCGTCGTGCCCAGCAAGAAGGCCCTCGTCCGCCGCCCGAGCCCGCGCCTCGCCGAAGGGCTGGTGACGCATATCGAGCGGGAGAAGGTCGATGCCGGTCTCGCGGTCGAGCAGTGGGAGGCGTACGTCGAGGCCCTGCAGACGCACGGCTGGGAGACGATCGAGGTGGACCCGGCCGACGACTGCCCCGACTCGGTGTTCGTCGAGGACACGGTCGTGATGTACCGCAACGTCGCGCTGATCGCCCGCTCCGGCGCCGAGTCCCGGCGCGAGGAGACCGAGGGCGTCGAGGAGGCCGTCGCCTCGCTCGGCTGCTCGGTGAACTGGATCTGGGAGCCGGGCACGCTGGACGGCGGCGACGTCCTGAAGGTCGGCGACACGATCTACGTCGGCCGGGGCGGCCGGACCAACGCGGCCGGCGTCCAGCAGCTGCGGGCCGCCTTCGAGCCGCTCGGGGCGCGGGTCGTCGCCGTACCGGTGAGCAAGGTGCTGCATCTGAAGTCGGCGATCACGGCGCTGCCCGACGGAACGATTCTGGGCCGCATCCCGCAGCTGGACGCCCCGTCGCTGTTCCCGCGCTTCCTGCCGGTGCCGGAGGAGTCCGGGGCGCATGTGGTGCTGCTCGGCGGCGAGAAGCTGCTGATGGCCGCGAGTGCCCCGAAGACGGCGGAGCTGCTCGCCGACCTCGGCCACGAGCCCGTACTGGTCGACATCAGCGAGTTCGAGAAGCTCGAAGGGTGTGTGACATGTCTCTCGGTGCGGATGCGGGAGCTGTACGCCTGACGACTGAGTGGATCGCTCTTTCAGCCCCGGGACCTGCGGGTCCCCGGGGCTTTGCGCATGCCCGTGAACTCCCCGCCGAATGGCTGCTGATCAGCAGTCTTTACACGGCCCTTAACCTACGGCTTCGTAACCTACGGGTTCGTAGCCTACGATCCCGTAGGTTCCGGCAACCGCTCGCCGGGCACCTTCTCGTGTCGTGCGTCCCCCTGGAGTTCCTGTGACCATTACTTCCCCTCACCTCGGAAGCCCTGCCGTCTGGACCGACGCCCGGCTGCTGCACGCGCTGGAGGAAGTGGTCGAGACGGAACTCAACCGGCATCTGAAGGTCGCGAAGGACTGGATGCCGCACGAGTACGTGCCGTGGACGGACGGCCGCAACTTCCCCGGCCTCTTCGAGGACGGCGAGAGCTGGGACAAGGAGCAGTCCAAGGTCACCGAGATCGGCCGGATCGCCCTCGTGGTGAACCTCCTCACCGAGGACAACCTGCCCAGCTACCACCACGAGATCGCCTCGCTCTTCGGCCGTGACGGCGCCTGGGGCACCTGGGTGCACCGCTGGACCGCCGAGGAGGGCCGGCACGGCATCGTGATGCGTGACTACCTGCTCACCTCGCGCGCGGTGGACCCGGACAAGCTGGAGCAGTTCCGCATGTCCCACATGAGCGAGGGCTTCGAGTCGGACAACCGCCACTCGATGCTCCACTCGGTCGCCTACGTCGCCTTCCAGGAGCTCGCGACCCGCATCTCGCACCGCAACACCGGCCACCAGTCGGGCGACCCGGTCTGCGACCGCATGCTGGCGCGCATCGCGACCGACGAGAACCTCCACATGATCTTCTACCGGAACCTGCTCAAGGCCGCCTTCGAGCTCGCGCCGGACCTGACGATGCAGGCGGTGCGGGACGTCGTCGTGAACTTCCGTATGCCCGGCCACGGCATCCCCGGATTCGAGCGCGCCGCCGCCCAGATGGCCATCGGCGAGGTCTACAACATGCGCATCCACCACGACGACGTCCTCCAGCCCGTGCTGCGCTTCCTGAAGATCATGGAGATCGACGGCCTCGGCCCGGAGGGCCAGAAGGCTCAGGAGGAGCTGGGCCTGTTCATGGGCGGCCTGGACAGCGAGGCCTCGAAGTTCGACGAGAAGCTCGCGGCGCGCAAGGCCCGGATGGCGGCTCGCGCCGGAGGCTGACCCTCCGCCGGAGGCCGGCCCTCCGTCCTGTTGTAGCGATTTACGACCACCCCCTGCGGTGCCACGGTGCCCGAAGGGGGTGAACACCATGGCCCAGACCCATGAATGGATGTTCTACGAGGTCATGTGGCGCGCCTGGGCGGGGCGGGACCGGCTCCCGTATCCCGTGCCCTGGTGGGCGCAGCAGGCCTTCCGGCGCTGGAGCGACGACTTCGACTCCGGCACCTACGAATCCAAGGAGGCGGCTCTCGCCTCGAACGCCCTGTACCGCTACTGGCACATGGTCGGGGTGAAGGACCACCGCCAGGAGTCCCTGATCGGGCAGGCGGGCGAGATCGAGCCCGTCTACGACAAGTACTGCCTGGCCTTCTTCCTGCACGACCCGGCGACGGGCTCCTTACGACTGCCCCAGCTCCCGGACGGCGGACTGGTGGAGCAGCGGATGGCGGCCCCGCATCTGCCGGTCGTGCTCACGACCTTCCGGACGCCCGAGGGCGTCGAGTTCGTGCAGCGGACGTTCGCCTCGACGGTCGGTCCCAGCCGGCGCGACCTGGTCGTCAGCCGCCTCACCGTGGGCAGTCCGACCGGGCAGCCGCGCGAGGGGCTGCTGTGCGCGGCCGTACTGCCGGCGGGGCCGAGCGGGTTCCAGCGGCACGACCGCAACGGACGGCAGATCACCGACCGGCGGCTGACGTTCCTGCGGCATCTGCCGGACGAGGGGCGGGTGGAGACGAACGCGGGCTGGGGTCCCGTCTTCGACACCCCGCCCGAGCAGTACGGCGTCTACGGCAACACCGACCAGTCCTTCGACCCGGACTCCTATCTCACCCACAGCGCGTTCCACGACCTGGTCGTCGGCGGCAAGCTGAACGGCGCGCTGGAGGCGCAGGACCAGGTGGCGGGGCTGTGCAGCGCGGTGTTCGCCTGGCCGTTCCGGGTGGTGGACGACGAGGTCTTCGAGATCGACGTACGGCTGCCCGTCGATCTGTTCAGCGGACCGGGCGACCTGGCCGAGCTGAGGGGCACGCCGAGCGCCGAACTGGAGGCGGCCAACCGGGACTTCTGGACCGCGAAGCTGCTCGGTCAAGGGCTCCAGCCGTCGCTGCCGCGCCCGGTGGCGCACCTCAGCGACCTGTTCCGGCAGGCACGGTCGCAGTTGCTGATCCTCTCCGACCACGGAGAGATCCATCCGGGCCCCACGGTCTACGACTCCTTCTGGATCCGCGACTCGTCCGTGGAGGCGACCGCCTGCTCGCTCGTCGGCGATTCGGCCCTGGCCGAGCGGCAGTTGGGCACGCACTACCCGCTGAGGTTCAACCGAGGCCCGGGACGCATCGGGCCGTGCGCCGAGTACGGCTTCTACGGCGGCCCGCACGAGAAGGACGACCGGGAGTGGGACAGCAACGGCCAGGCGCTGTGGGCGATCGGCCGCTACGACCGTACGAGCGGCCCGCGTTCGGCCTTCGGCGCCCGGCTGTACCTCCCGTACGTACGCGACGCGGCCCGCTGGATCCGGGACAACCGCGACCAGTACGGCCTGCTGCACAGCGGCTGGAGCGCCGAGCACCTGGGCGAGCGCGACAAGCCGCACTACTGGGACGACCTCTGGGCGCTCGCCGGGCTGTACGAGGCGGCGCGGCTGGCCGAGCGGATCGGGGCGCCGGAGGTCGGTGAGCTGTGGGGCGCCTTCGACGACGTGAAGCGGGCCACCGGCGACTCGATCCGCTGGGTGCTGGGCGAGCAGCGGCGGCGCGGGGCGTGGGAGACGTACATTCCGACCGGGCCCGCCGACGTCGGCCGCCTCGACTCCACGATGATCGGCGCGGCCGCCTACTTCCATCCGCTGCGCCTGCACATGGGCAACAAGCTGGGCGACGACATCGACCTGGCGGCACGCTTCACGCTCGACACGATGTACGCCCACTTCGTCACCGGCGGCTTCCGGCACGAGGCGGCCTGGAACGCGTACGGGCCCTATCTGACCATGCAGTTGGCGCACGCGTATCTGCTGGCCGGTGATCCGGCGCGGATGGACGCGCTGCTCGGCTGGACGGTCGCCGCGGGCTTCCCGAAGGTGGCCGGGCGGGCGGTGGCGCTGGGTGCCTGGAACGAGCAGCACGCCTTCCCGGTGGCGTCGGACTTCCGTGAAGTGCCGTACGGCCGTTGGTACATGGGCGACATGCCGCACGGCTGGGCGGCCGCCGAGTATCTGCTGCTGCTCCGCGACATCCTGTTCTTCGAGGCCGACGAGGACCGCGACCCGCACCTGTACATCGCGCCCGGGGTGCGGCCGCACTGGGTGCCTGCCAGGGAACGGCTGACGGTGGACGACGCTCCGACCCTCTTCGGGTCGCCGTTCGGCTACCGGCTCGCGCACGACCCGGCGGAGCGGACGGTGACCGTCGACATCACGCAGGCGCCGGAGGCGGTGCGGTTCGTCTATCCGTGCCGGTTCGGTGAGGTGCGGTCGGTGTCGGCGGACGGGCGGGAGCTCGCGGTCACGGGCCAGGACGTGCGGGTGCCGGCCGGGACCGGGCGGTTCAGTGTGACGTACGCCTGATCTCCAGGCGTTCCTTCTCCGACAGGCCGCCCCAGACACCGAAGCGTTCGTCGTTGTCGAGGGCGTAGTCCAGACAGGCGGAGCGGATCGGGCACAGACCGCAGATCCGCTTCGCCTCCCGGACGGAACTTCCTGGTTCGGGGAAGAAGAAGTCCGCCCCGGTCTGTGCGCACAACGCCTCCTGCTGCCAGGTCAGGTCGGGCGAGGTGATCGTTGTGATCGTGTCGAAGTGCATGGTCAGGATCGTGCCGGGCAGCGAAAAACGTTCGATCAACGCCCGATCAACGCCGCGCCCCAGGGCCTCCGGCCGACTCGATGGTCCCCCTCCGCAGGCCGCCGCGCACGGCGGCGCGCGGAAGCGGTTGAAAACAAGAAGGGGCCACGGCTGTCACACACGGTGACCATGGGGGCGGGTCGGCCGTCGGTGGCGTTCCGGCAGCGATTGTCAGTGGGCGGTGCAAGACTCGGCAGAGCAGACATCGACAGAGCGGACGAGGAGACCCTTCCGAGGAGGGCGATGATGCTCACCACCCGTTACGTCACCGGCGCGCCGAACTGGATCGACCTCGGCACACCCGACATCGAGGGTGCCCGTGCCTTCTACGGCGGCCTGTTCGGCTGGCGGTTCCAGCCCGGCGGGCCCGAGACCGGCGGTTACGGCCTCTTCCAGCTCGACGGCAGGACCGTGGCCGGCGGTATGCAGACCACCGAGGAACAGGGGCCGCCGTCCTGGACGGTGTACTTCCAGACCCCCGACGCGGACGCCACCGCGAAGGCCGCCGAGCAGGCGCACGGCTCGGTGCTGGTGCAGCCGATGGATGTGCTGGACCTGGGCCGCATGGCCATCCTGGCCGACAAGGCGAGTGTGCCGTTCGGCCTGTGGCAGCCCGGCGCCAACAAGGGACTCGACGTCGTCCAGGAGGCCGGCTCGCTGTGCTGGCTGGAGCTGTACACGACGGACGTACCGGCCGCCGCGGGGTTCTACAACGCGACGCTCGGCCTGGAGACCTTCGCCCTCGACTTCTACGGCGGCACCTACACGACGTTCAGCCCCGGCGGGCAGGGCGAGGACGCCATGTTCGGCGGTGTCGTCGACAAGGCCGACGACCCGGTGGAGGCGGAGGGTCCCGCGTACTGGCTGCCGTACTTCGAGGTGAACGACACCGACGCCACGGTCGCCAAGGCGCGGGAGCTGGGCGGCACGGTCCGGATGCAGGCCACGGATCTGCCGGACGTCGGCCGGATCGCCAAGCTCAGCGACCCGTACGGGGCACGGTTCGCGGTGATCAAGAGCGCGTCGGCGCAGGGCTGAGGGGACGCGGGACTGAGGGGACGCAGGGCTGAGGGGGCGAGCCATACGAGTGGAGACGAGACGTACCGTTCTGCTACGGTAGGCATGTGACTTTCTACTTCTTTCTCTGAGTCCGGGCACGGCCGACGCCGCCGTTTCCGCTGCCCGTAGACCCTTCACATCCCCAGGGAAAGTCACATGCGCGAACGCGCCCATATCTCCGTGCCCGCTGCCGTGGCACAGCTGTCCGTCAAAGGCGTCAGCAAGTCCTACGGCACCCGGCTCGTCCTCGACCAGGTCTCCTTCACCGTCCGCCCGGGCGAGAGGGCCGCCGTCATCGGCGAGAACGGCTCGGGGAAGTCCACCCTGCTGCGCCTGCTCGCGGCGGCCGAGGTGCCGGACGCCGGCGAGCTCACCGTCGGCTTCCCCGGCGGCATGGGCCACCTCGCCCAGACCCTCGACCTCGACCCGGACCGCACCGTGCAGGACGCCGTCGATCTCGCCCTCGCCGAACTCCGCGACATGGAGCGCCGGCTGCGCACGGCCGAGGAGGGGCTCGGCGATGCGTCGGAAGACGAACTCGCCGCTTACGGTGAGCTGCTGATGGCGTACGAGGAACGCGGCGGATACGAGGCGGACGCCCGCGTGGATGCCGCGATGCACGGACTCGGGCTCGCCGGGATCACCCGCGACCGTCGGCTCGGGTCGCTCTCCGGCGGCGAGCAGTCGCGGCTCGCGCTCGCCTGTGTGCTGGCCGCCGCCCCCGAGCTGCTGCTCCTCGACGAGCCGACGAACCATCTCGATTCTGCGGCCGTGCGCTGGCTGGAGGAGCGTCTGCGCGCACACCGCGGCACGGTCGTCGCGGTCACTCACGACCGCGGCTTCCTGGAGCACATCGCCACCACGATCCTCGAAGTCGACCGCGCCGCGCACACGGTGCACCGGTACGGCGACGGCTGGGCCGGCTACCGCGCCGCGAAGGCCGCCGCCCGGCGCCGCGCGGAGCAGGAGCACGCGGACTGGCTGCAGGACGTCGCCCGGACCGAGGAGCTGCTCGACGCCGCCGGGAAACGGCTGGCCACGACCGGCGGGGATCCCCGGCAGGGCTTCGGCAAGCACCGCCGCTCGCACGAGGCGAAGCTCGGCGGGCAGGTGCGCGCGGTCCGTGACCGCCTGGCCCAACTGCGGCGCAACCCGGTGGCGGCGCCGCCACAGCCGCTGCGATTCACGGCTCCGCTGCCGACGGCGGGGGGCGGGCATCCCGGCGACCGGCCGCTCGCCGAACTCGACGGCGTCACGGTCGGCGCGCGACTGCGGCTGGACGGACCGCTGGCCGTCACGCCCGGGCAACGGCTGCTGGTCACGGGCGAGAACGGAGCGGGCAAGACGACGCTGCTGCGGGTCCTGGCCGGCGACCTGGAGCCGGACGCGGGCACGGTCCGCCGCCCCGCCCGCATCGGGCACCTGCCCCAGGAGCTGCCCGCGCGCTCCACCCGGCTCCCGCTGCTCGCCGCCTTCGCGGCCGGGCGTCCCGGGCTGCCGGAGGAGTACGCCGAACAGCTGCTGGCACTGGGCCTGTTCCGCGAGGAGGACCTGTATGTCCCGGTCCCGGCGCTGTCCGCCGGCCAGCAGCGGCGGCTGCAGATCGCGCACCTGGTGACCCGGCCCGCGGACCTTCTCGTACTCGACGAGCCGACCAACCACATCGCGCTCGACCTGGTCGAGGACCTGGAGGCGGCGCTCGCGGCGTATCCCGGAGCGGTGGTCGCGGTCTCGCACGACCGCGGCTTTCGCGAACGGTTCCCCGGGGAGCGGCTGGAACTGCGCGACGGCCGACGGGAGTCGGACTCGCTGTGCGCGTGCGCGCCCTGAGCCCTGTCCGGAGGTGGGCTTACGCGGACGTCCGCCGTACCAGCGTGGTCGGCAGCACCACGCTGGACGGCGCGACGCCGATGCCCGGTGCGGCGGCATGCCGGTCGAGTCCGCGGAACAGCAGCCGGGCCATCAACCGGCCCATCTCCTCTATGTCCTGACGGACCGTCGTGAGCGGTGGGTCGCTCTGCTCCGCCACCGGCAGCATGTCGTCGAACCCCACGACCGCGACGTCCTGCGGCACCCGCCGCCCCGACTCGCGCAACACCCGCAGCGCCCCCGCCGCGGTGAGATCGTTGGCGGCGAACACGGCGTCCAGGTCCGGACAGCGGGCGAGCAGCTCACGCATCGCCCGTTCACCACCGGCCGGTGTGAAGTCGCCCTCGACGATGAGCCGTGGGTCGGCGTCGACCATGACGTCCCGGTAGCCGTCGAGCCGGTCCACCGCCGACGTCTGGTCGAGGGCGCCGGTGATGTGCGCGATGCGGGCGCGGCCGAGGCCGACGAGATGCCGTACGGCCTCGCGGGCGCCACCCCGGTTGTCGCTGTCGACGTACACCACGCCCCGTTGGTCGCCGCTCCAGCCGGGCCGTCCGCCGAAGACGGTGGGGACTCCGGCGCGCTGGATCAGTCCGGGCAGCGGGTCGTCGAGGTGCAGGGAGAAGACGAGCGCCCCGTCGACATGGCCGCCGGCGAGGTAGCGGGCGACGCGGGCGTGGTCGTCGCGGCCCTCCGTGAGGAGCAGTACGAGCTGGTTGTCGTGGGCCGTCAACTCCTTGCTGATGCCTCGGAGTTGGAGCGCGAAGAACGGGTCGGCGAAGACGCGGGTCTCCGGTTCGGCCACCACCACGGCGACGGCGTCGTGCCGCCGGGTCACCAGGCTGCGGGCGGCCTGATTGGGCACGTACCCGAGCTCCTCCACCGCCTTGCGCACCCGCTCGACGAGCGGCTCCCGGACCCCGTCCCCGCCGTTGACCACCCGGGACACGGTGGCCCGCGAGACGCCGGCCCGTGCGGCCACGGCCTCCAGGGTGGGACGCGGGGCGGTTTCGGTCACTGCACGGCTCCTCATGGGCGGTTGCCGATCAGGATAGCCCCGCCGCGCACAGGCACGTGAGAGCGCTCTCGCCCCTGCAGAACGCGCACTCCGGAACGACCGACATCACGCCGGCGAATCCACCCGCCCCCCGGCCCCCTCCCGCCCCGCCACCCGGTGAGCCATTCCGTCAGTGCTCATGCGGCTCGTACCCGGGAATCGTCCCGTCCGCCTTCTTCACCAGGAACAACCCCGCCATGCCCATGTCGGAGTGGCTCTGGACGTGGCAGTGGTACATCCACGCCCCGGCGCCGACGCCCTCCCCCGCGATCACCTGGAAGCCGAAGGAGTCCGCCGGGCCGACGATCTTGTTGTCGATGACCTGGCTGGGGTCGTCGGGGCCGGTGAGCATGCCTGTGCGGTTGTCGGCCCAGCGGTGACCGTGCATATGGAAGGTGTGGTAGTACTCGCCGTGCGTGATCATCACGAACTCGACGCGATCGCCCACCGTGGCCTCGAAGTCGGGGCCGCTGTGCGCGGGCTTGTTGTTGATGAGCATGTCGTTGAAGACGATCGTGTGGGTCGCGTCCGGCAGGATGTCGCCCTTGCGGCGGACGATCACCGGCCCGTAGAGGCCCTTGCGGATGCCGCCCGTGCCGTGCTCGGTGCCGACGACGTGGTCGTGGTAGTGCCAGTAACCGGCGCTGCCCGCCCGCCAGGTGCCGTCCTTGCGTCGGCCGGGGGCGTGGGTGCGCCAGGTGTAGGTGCGGGTGCCGCCGGGCTCGACGTCGCTCTTGTTCAACTTGGTGCCGTCGCTGGTGACTTCGTAGTCGAGGCCGTGGACGTGCAGGCTCACCGGTACGTCCATCGCGTTCTCGAACTCGATGTGCAGCGTGTCGCCCTCGTTGAGCTCGATCAGCGGGCCGGGGACGGTCGCCTTGCCCTTCTCGAAGCCGTAGCCCATCTGCCCGTCGGCGAGCTTCTCGGCGTACAGCTTGATGTGCCGCACCTCGCCGCCCGCCGGAGCGGTCCTCGGCGGTGTGTCCGCGCCCGCTGCCTCGGGTACGGACGCCAGGGACAACGATGTCGCGACGGTCGCACCGCCCAGCAGCACACGCCTGTTGAAGCCACGTCTGTCGAAGCCACGTCTGTCCATGCCGAACTCCCCACGGCGGTACGGAATTTACGGGGATGAACCGGTGAGACGGTACCGGCCACTCTCCCGTTTATCCACACTCAGGACAAAGTTCGTCCCAGTGCGGTCATAGGTATTGGCGAGTCGTTCAAAGGGGTCTAGCTTCCTTGTCGCTGTTGCTGTGACCGTGGAGGTGCGCATGCGCTTACGAGGGTTGAGCACGAGAAGACAGACCTGGGTGGCCACTGTGACCGCCGGGATCGTCGCCGCCGGACTGATGTCGGCCCCGGCCGCCGACGCACGCCCGGCCCCGGACCCGCCCCTGACAACGATGTCCGTCAAGTCGCCGCCGGGCGGCGCGAATGTACGGGTGCTCATCTTCTACGGGTCCGCGGCAGCGGGCGACGAGTCGCCGCTGGTGAACGCCGGTATCGAGGCGATCGAGAAGATCGGCCTGTCCGGCCCGGCCGACCAGCGTTTCAAGGTCGAGGCCACGAACGACGCCTCGGTCTTCACCGACGAGGCCGAACTGGGCCGTTTCAACTCGATCGTGTTCCTCACCGGTGGCGGCGACGTCCTCGACCCCGAGCAGGAGGCGGGCCTGGAGGCGTACATGGAGGCGGGCGGCGGTTTCGTCGGCGTCCATGACGCGGCCCGCGCCGAGCCCTACTCGGACTGGTACACCGGGCTGATCGGCGCCCGCCCGGCGGCCGGCGGCCCGACGAACGTACAGAGGGCCGTCGTCGAGGTCGGTGACCGGCGGCATCCGGCCACCAAGGAGCTTCCGGTGCAGTGGAAACGGCCGGACAAGTGGCTGAACTGGACGAAGAACCCGTCGGGTGCGGTGCACACCGTGGCCCGGGTGCGAGAATCGTCCTACCAGCCGGGCGCGGGCGCCAACGGCTGGGATCACCCGGTGAGTTGGTGCCGTGACTACGACGGCGGCCGCTCCTTCTACACCGGGATGGGCGGCACGGTGTCGTCGTACGACGAGACCGACTTCCGTACCCATCTGCGCGGTGCCCTGCTGTGGACGACCCGGCTGGTGCAGGCGGACTGCAAGGCCACCATCACCGGCAACTACAAGGCCGAGCGCCTCACACAGCCCAACCAGCCCGGCCAGAACGACCAGATCGGCGAGCCGCACGGACTGGTCACGGCCCCCGACGGCCGCGTCCTCTACATCGGCCGGGGCGGCGCCGACTCCTCGCAGCCGGTGGTCACCGACTGGAACAACCCGGACATCGGCAAGGGCAAGGGCGAGATCCATGTCTACGACCCGAAGACCAAGAAGGTCACCCTGGCCGGTGCGCTCACGGTCTTCGGCAACAAGGGCGGCGGCGACGAGCTGATCAAGGTCGAGGAGGGGCTCCTCGGTATCGAGCTCGACCCGCGCTTCGAGCAGAACGGGTGGGTGTATCTGCACTACACCCCGCACTCGCAGCTCAACCGCGACACCCGGATGGCCGAGCGGCGCGTCTCCCGCTTCACGCTTGACCTCGCCACCGACAAGCTGGACCTGAGCAGCGAGAAGGTGCTGCTCAAGTGGCCGGTGCAGGTGCACAGCTGCTGCCACGCGGGCGGCGGGATGTCCTGGGACTCCAAGGGCAACCTGTACATCGCGACCGGCGACAACAACTCCAGCCGCTTCAGCGACGGTTACTCGGGAAACAACCCCCAGCCCAACTACAAGGGTGTCTCCTTCGCCGACGCGCGCCGCACCGCCGGCAACACCAACAACCTCAACGGCAAGATCCTGCGCATCCACCCCGAGCCGGACGGCACGTACACACTGCCGGACGGCAACCTCTTCACGGGCCGGGAGACCGACGAGGGCGGCGGCAAGACGCGCGGCGAGATCTATGTGATGGGCGTCAGGAACCCCGCCCGTATCTTCGTCGACCGGCAGACCGACATCCTCTACGCGGGCTGGGTCGGCCCGGACGCCTCGGCGCCGTCCACGACCTGGGGCCCGGCCAAGTACGACACCTTCGCCGTCATCACCAAGGCGGGTAACCGGGGCTGGCCGTACTGCATGGGCAACAAGCAGCCCTACCGGGACCGCAATCTGCCCGATCCGAGCAAGCCGCTGGGCTGGTACGACTGCAACCACCCGAAGAACGAGTCCCCGAACAACGACGGCCTCGTCAACCTGCCGCCGGTCACCGGCAACAACATCTGGTACTCCCCCCAGGGCGGCGCCCCGGACTTCCCGCGCGACGCGAACGGTGTGCCGTCGTACAAGCAGGAGGAGTCCACCTATCTGCTGCCGTGGCTCAAGGGCGGCGGACAGGCCGCGATGAACGGGCCGGTCTACCGGTACGACGCCGTCTCGGCCACCAGCGACGTCAAGTGGCCGGCCTACTGGGACGGCAAGTGGTTCGTCGGCGACTTCTACGACGCCGACCAGCCGCGCAACGCGGTGATCACCGACCCGAAGACGCATGGCGACGGCGGTCTGCCGGTCCACTCGGAGTCGTTGTAGAAGATCGTGCCGATCGGCAACGACGGCATCAAGAACCTCATGGACTGGAAGTTCGGTCCGGACGGCGCCCTGTACGTGCTCGACTACGGCCGCGGCTTCTTCACCTCGGACCCCAAGTCGGCGCTGTGGCGGGTCACTTACACGGGCGGCGGACCGACCCCGGCCGCCGATCGGCTGGCGAGAGGAGGAGACCGGTGATACGCCGACGACATCAGCGAAGAGTCTGGACGGCCCTGGTGGCCGTGCTGCTCGTGATGCTGGGGCTGCAGTCCGCGCCCGTCGCGGTCGGACAGCCCGACGCCCCGACCGCGTCCGCCGCGCAGGTGCTCACCTGGACGGCGGGCGACGACATCACCAAGTACGGGTCGGCACCCACGACGGCCGTCGCGGGCACGACGACGATCGTCTTCGAGAACAGCACGGCGACCGGCAACACCATGGGGATGCCGCACACGTTGACGTTCGACACCTCCGACCCGGAGTTCAACAACGACGTCCAGCTGAACATCCTCGCCAACCCGAACGACGACCAGGGCGGCCGGCACACCGCCGAGGTCACCCTCACCCCGGGCCGCTACCGCTACTACTGCACGATCCCTGGCCACGGGCAGATGCAGGGCATCCTCGTGGTGACCGAGGGCGGCGGCCAGGACACCACACCGCCCGAGGCGTCGGCCCACGTCAGCGGGACACAGAACGCGCAGGGGCAGTACGTCGGTTCGGCGAGCGTGGCCGTCCACGCCACCGACAACGAGGGCGGCTCCGGCGTCGACCGCGTCGAGTACGCGGTCGGTGACGCGGGCGCCTGGACGCCGTACACCACCCCGGTCGTCGTAGACCGGGTCGGCGATCACAAGATCCGCTACCGCGCCTTCGACAAGGCGGGGAACGTCTCGGCGGAGAAGAGCGCCGCGTTCACGGTGGTCGCGCCGCCGACCGACGACACGGCGCCGCCGGAGACGTCGGCGACGGTCAGCGGTGAGCGCAATCCCGACGGCACGTACATCGACATGGCGACGGTCACGGTGTCCGCCTCCGACACCGGTTCCGGCGTGAACACCGTCGAGTACGCGATCGGCTCGGGTGCCTGGCAGGCGTACACCGCCCCCGTGATGGTGCATCAGGTCGGTACGCATACGGTGCGCTACCGGGCCACCGACAAGGCGGGCAACGTCGCGGCGGAGAAGAGTGTGCAGTTCACGGTCGTGGCGTCGCCCGAGCCGGACACGACGCCGCCGGTGACCGGCGTGAGTGTCGAGGGCACGAAGAACTCCGACGGTGCCTACATCGGCAACGCGAAGGTGACCCTCTCGGCGACCGACGCGCACGGCTCGGGCGTCGACCGGATCGAGTACTCGATCGACGGCGGACCGTACCTCGCGTACACCGGCCCCGTGGTCGTCGACCGCGCCGGCACCCACACCCTCGCGTACCGGGCCACCGACAAGGCGGGCAACACCTCCGCCGCCCGTACGGTGACCTTCACCGTGGTGGCCGGCCAGGTCCCGGCGCCCAACTGCCCCGAGTTCGACGAGCGGTTGACCGTGATCGTCGGCACGGTCGACTCCGGTGTGCCGAACCGGTTCACCAACAGCCGGTGCCGGATCAACGAGCTGATCGAGGACGAGAAGGAGTGGTCGTCCCAGGCGCTGTTCCTCAAGCATGTGAAGACGGTCCTGGACAAGCTGCTCAAGGACGGCGTGGTCGACCAGCGCGAGTACAACGCCGTCCGCAAGGCCGCCCGTGAGTCGGGGATCGGCAAGCCCGGGCAGACCGAGGGCTACCGCACGATCCTCGACGGCAGCGCGGAGTCGTTCGCCAAGTGGCAGCAGGTGGGCGGCGGTTCGTTCGCGCGGAACACCGACGGGACGATCACGAGCGGGACGACGAAGCCGGGCCTGGGCATGCTGTGGTTCCCGCAGCGCAAGTACGGCGACTTCTCGCTCCGCCTCCAGTGGCGGGACGACGCTCCGGGCACCGGCAACGCCAACTCGGGTGTGTTCGTGCGCTTCCCGTGGGTCCATGACCACCCCGAGGAGTCGCGGCCGGAGTGGGTCGCCATCAAGTACGGGCACGAGGTGCAGGTGCTCGACCGGCCCGACGGCGACATGTACAAGACGGGCTCGGTCTACGGCTTCGACCGGGTGGGCCTCGCCGGTGCCGGTGTCACACAGAAGGGGACCTGGAACGACTACGAGATCCGCGTGGTCGACCAGCACTACTCGGTCTACCGCAACGGCGTACTGATCAACGAGTTCGACAACACCGGCGGCCAGGACTTCACCCCGCCCCGCTCGGACGACCCGGGCACGGACGGGCGACGCTTCGCCTCCGGGTACATCGGGCTCCAGGTGCACGGCACGACGGATGTGGTGTCGTACCGGGACATCCGGGTCAAGGAACTGTAGGCGGGCTACGAGAAGGCGGCAGTCCGGCGCGTCACCACCATGAGCAGAGGGCTGGGCCGCATGGTCCCCTTGACCAGCGGAACCACCGTCCGCCCGGTGGCGTGCCGGAACCGCCAGTGCCGCAGCAGAGTCCCGACGATCAGCGGGATCTCCGTCTGGCCGTACATGTCACCGATGCACTTGCGGGTACCGACGCCGAACGGCATCTGGGCGTCCTTCTGCCCGGCCGTCACCCGGTCGGGCAGCCACCGGTCCGGCTCGAATCGGTGCGGTCGGGGGAAGGCTTCCGGGGCGCGCTGCAGGCAGTACAGGCTGAACACCACGTCGGCCCGGGCGGGGATGCGGTAGCCGCCGAGTTCGGACGGCCGGGTGGTGACGCGGCTCAGCAGCCAGAAGGGCGGGTACAGGCGCAGCACTTCGGTCATGGCTCGCCTCAGCACCGGAAGGCTGCCCGCGTCGTGGGCGTTCAGGTCACGGTCGCCCACGGTGTCGCGCAGTTCCGCGAGGACGGCCTCTTCCACCTCGGGGTGCGTGGCAAGGCTGTGCAGGAGCCAGGCCGCCGCGCTGCCGGTGGTCTCGATGGCCGCCATCAGCATGCCGATGACCTGCTCGTTCAGTTCGGTGTCGGTCAGGGTGGCGCCGGTGCGTTCGTCCCTGGCGTGCATCATCGCGGACAGCAGGTCGCCCCGGTCCCGTCCGTCAGCGCGGTAGCCGGCTATCTCCTGCGCGATGATGCGCCGGATGCCGTGCAGTGCCGCGTCGAACTCGGTGTTGGCGGGCAGCGGAAGCCGGTGCGGCCAGGCCACGGGGACGATCAACCTGCGGTACAGCCCGGCCAGCATGGGCGGGAAGAGCCGCTGGATCTCCCGGGCGGCGTGGGCGGCACCGGGCCCGGAGAACAGGGTTCTGGTGACGACGTCGGCGGCGAGCCGGTGCAGGACGCGCACCACGTCCAGGTGTTGCCCGTCGTGCCAGGACCGGGAGAGCTCGTCGGTGCCGGCCCGCATCGCCGTGGAGTACTCGACGATCCTGCGGCGGTGGAAGGCGGGTTGCAGGATGGGGCGTTGCACCGCGTGGTCCGCGGTGGGGCAGGTGGCCACGCCGTTGCCGGCCAGGGCCCGCACCCCGTCGATGAAGATGCCGCCCTTGTCGAAGGTCACGGGGTCGGTCAGCAGCCGGCGCACCAGGCCGGGCCGGGTGACCAGGTGGACCGGCTTCGGGCCGATCCGCACCACGACCACACCGGCGCCCCGGTGCTGCCGTTCGAAGAAGAGGAGCGGGTTGCGGACGAGCTGCCAGAGGTGTCCGGCGAGCGGCAGGGCGCCGGGTGCGGCCGGAGGGGCGGGGAGCGTCGTGATCGGATCCATGTCTCACTCCTGCGCGTACTCGAACTCGGTCCGATCGGAGTGCAGTACGAGCGCGGTGGGCGGGCGGCCGTCCCAGGTGTGGGCGGGGCCGTGGTAGCGCGTGGACTCGCAGTGCCAGGCGAGGTTCCCGGCCATCATCAGGCCCACCGCCTCCAGGTAGCGGTGAACGGTGTCGCCCAGCGGGTGGTGCCGGTAGCGCGTCCGCAGCAGGTCGCTGGTGCGGGTGTAGGCGTAGTGCGCGTCCCTGATCCGTCCCACCAGGATGTCCACGGCCGCCTGCGCATCGAGGTCCTGGTGGTGCATGAGCGACAGCATGAGGTTCATGCCGTCGCCGGAGACCACCTCCTTGCGCATCGAGAACAGGTCGTTGACGAGCACCAGGTGGGCCCCGGCGACCTGCCACAGCTGCGCGAGGTCCGCGTCCTCGTCCAGGAGCGGGGTGAGGTCGATGCCCAGGCCGTACTCGATGGGCACCAGGATCGTCTCGCCGCCGGTGGAGATGCGGCGCAGCGGGAAGCACACGTCGGGGTGGACGGTGCGGCCGGTGGCGCGGATCGCGTTCTCCATGGCCAGCGCCTCGGCCCAGCGCTGCTGTGTGCGCAGTTGCCGGGCTCGGACCCCCGCGGGCATGGTCCCGGTCAGCTCCGACCACACGTCCTTGTACGCGGCGGCGTAGGGGCCGGTGTCGTCGCCGGTGCCGTCGAGCATCCGCAGGAAGCCGTCGTAGGTGTCCCAGTCGTGGACGGCCCGGTCGTCGAGGGCGAACAGCAGTGTGTACAGGCGGCTGATGCCATCGATCCGGGTGCGTCCGGCGGTCGGATAGCACCAGCACGCCCAGCGCGGAGTCCGCTCCCTGAGGAACGCCTCCCTGCTGTGCCGGTCGGCGAAGGGCACCTCGGCCCGCAGCCAGGCGTGGTCGGCCTCCGTCACGGCGGCGTGGTCGGGGTGCAGACGTGCCTGCACCGGGCAGGGAATCTCGTCGACGTGTATGCGGGTTCCGGGATGCACAGCTGTTGAACGGGTCGCCATGGGCCCCTCACGGTCAGGACGGGCCCTGTCGGCCGGGACATGTCCCCAGGCCGGCTCGGGTGCCGTTTGAGCCCGTACCGTCGCAGCTTCGGTCGCCGCGCCGGAAGGCGCCCCGCGGAGCGCCCGTTGCACCCCCAAGGCTCACCGCCGCGTCCGTACGCCCCGCGTGTCAGGTCTTGCGAGCCCGGCTGGGCTGCACCCGCTTCGGCTCCCCCGGCATCTTCGGGTACTCGGGCGGGTAGGGCAGGTCGCCGAGGCCGTGGTCGTGTTCGTCCTTGTTGGCCAGCTCCAGCAGGGCGTCCAGGGAGAAGCGGTGGTCGTCCATGTCGGCGTGTACGTCGCCGAGTTCGGCGAAGCGGGCCGGCATGGTGGCGATGTCGAAGTCACGGGGGTGCGCGGTGCCGACCTCGTCCCAGGTCAGGGGCGCGGAGACCGGGGCGTGCGGGCGCGGGCGCACCGAGTAGGCGGAGGCGATCGTGCGGTCGCGGGCCGTCTGGTTGTAGTCGACGAAGATGCGCTCGCCCCGCTCCTCCTTCCACCACTTGATGGTCACCTGCTCCGGCATCCGGCGTTCCAGCTCCCGGCCGACGGCGATGGCGGCGCGTCGGACCTGGGTGAAGGTCCAGCGCGGCTCGATCGGCACGAAGACGTGCAGCCCACGGCCGCCGGACGTCTTGGGCCAGCCGCGCAGGCCGCCGAACTCGTCGAGAACGGCGCGTAGTTCGTGGGCGGCGCGGACGGCGTCGTCGAAGTCGGTGCCGGGCTGCGGGTCGAGGTCGATGCGCAGTTCGTCGGGGCGGTCGACGTCGTCGCGGCGGACGGGCCAGGGGTGGAAGGTGAGCGTGCCGTACTGGGCGGCCCACAGGACGGCGGCCTCCTCGGTGGGGCACATCTCGTCGGCGCTGCGGCCGCTGGGGAAGGTGATGTGGGCGGTGGGGATCCAGTCGGGCATGTTCTTGGGCGCCCGTTTCTGGAAGAAGGACTCGCCACTCACCCCGTCCGGGTAGCGCTCCAGGGTGGTGGGGCGGTCGCGCAGGGCGCGCAGGATGCCGGGGCCGACGGCGATGTAGTACTGGGCGAGGTCCAGCTTGGTGAAGCCGGGTTCCGGGAAGAAGATCTTGCCCGGGTTGGAGAGGCGCACGGTCCTGCCGCCCGCCTCCAGCTCCACCGCTTCGCCCATGCGAGCCACGGTAGGCGCACCACGGGTACCTCGCACACCGGGCGTTCATGGTCGTGTGCGAGCAGAATCGGACCATGGACCTGCCGGTGATGCCGCCCGTGAAGCCGATGCTCGCCAAGTCGGTGGCGAAGATCCCGCCGGGCATGCAGTACGAGGCGAAGTGGGACGGGTTCCGGGCGATCGTGTTCCGCGACGGGGACGAGATCGAGCTGGGCAGTCGTACCACCAAGCCGCTGACCAGGTACTTTCCCGAGCTGGCGGAGGGGCTGAAGGAGCGGTTGCCCAAGCGGTGCGTGCTGGACGGGGAGATCGTCATCGCGCGGGAGGGGCGGCTGGACTTCGACGCCCTCACCGAACGCATCCACCCGGCGGACTCCCGGGTGCGGATGCTGGCCGAGCGGACCCCGGCGTCGTTCGTGGCCTTCGACCTGCTGGCACTGGCCGACCAGTCGCTGCTTCAGACGCCGCTGGCGGACCGGCGGGCGCTGCTCACGATGGCGTTGTCCGCAGTGACGGCGCCCGTGCATGTGGCGCCGGCGACGACCGACATCGAGACGGCGCGGGGGTGGTTCGAGCAGTACGAGGGGGCGGGTCTGGACGGTGTCATCGCCAAGCCGCTCACCCTGCGCTATCTCCAGGACGAGCGCGCCATGTTCAAGATCAAGCACGAGCGGACGGCGGATGTCGTCGTCGCGGGCTACCGGCTGCACAAGAGCGGGCCGATCGTGGGTTCCCTGCTCCTCGGTCTGTACGACGACCAGGGCACGCTCCAGCATGTGGGCGTGTCGGCCGCGTTCTCCATGAAGCGGCGGGCCGAGCTGATCGAGGAGCTGGAGCCGCTGCGCATGCAGGACGCCGCGGGGCATCCGTGGGCGGCCTGGTCCGAGGAGGCGGCCCATGAGTCGGCGCGGCTGCCGGGCGCGCCGAGCCGCTGGTCGGGCAAGAAGGACCTGTCCTGGGTGCCGCTGCGGCCGGAGCGGGTGGCCGAGGTGGCGTACGACCACATGGAGAACGGCGTGCGCTTCCGGCACACGGCCCGCTTCCGCCGCTGGCGCCCGGACCGCACTCCGGCCGGCTGCACCTACGCGCAGCTGGAGGAGCCGGTGCGCTACGACCTCGCGGAGATCTTCGCGCCACAGGCCTGACGGGCCGCAAGGCACGGGACCGAGCAGGCCGCGAGGCACGGGACCGCTGTCACGGCTGCATCAGCACCTTCACCGCGCCGTCCTGCTTGTGCTGGAACATCTCGTACGCGTGCGGCGCGTCCGTCAGCGGCAGTCGGTGGGTGGCGAAGTCGTCCACGCCGAGCGGGTCCTCGTCGGTCAGATACGGCAGGATGTCGTCGCTCCAGCGGCGCACATTGGCCTGCCCCATCCGGATCTGGATCTGCTTGTCGAACAGGGTGAGCATCGGCAGCGGGTCCGCGGTGCCGCCGTACACCCCGGACAGGGAGATCGTGCCGCCGCGCCGCACCAGGTCGATGGCGGTGTGGAGGGCGGCGAGCCGGTCGACGCTGAAGCGTTCGGCGAGCGGTCCGCCCAGCTTGCGCGGCAGCATCGCGGAGGCCTGCTGGGCCAGCCGGGCGGCGGCGCTGCCGTGCGCCTCGGTGCCGACCGCGTCGATCACGGCGTCGGGGCCACGGCCGTCGGTCTCGTCACGGATGGCGGCGACGAGCTCCTTCTCGTCGTGGAAGCTCCTCAGGTCGTACGTCTCCACGCCCCGCGCCCGGGCCCGCTGAAGCCGGTCGGACACCAGGTCCACACCGAACACCCGCCCCGCGCCCTGCACCTGGGCGACCCGGCAGGCCATGTCACCGATGGGGCCGAGGCCGAGCACGGCGATGCTGCCGCCCTGCGGGACCTCGGCGTAGCGGACCGCCTGCCAGGCGGTGGGCAGGACGTCGGAGAGGTAGACGAACCGGTCGTCGGGCGGGCCGTCGGGGATCTTGATCGGGCCGAACTGTGCCTGCGGGACCCGCAGATACTCTGCCTGGGCGCCCGGCACGGCGCCGTACAGACGGGTGTAGCCGAACAGGGCGGCGCCCATGCCCTCGCCGGTGACCTGGGTGGTCTCGCACTGGGTCGGCAGCCCGGTCAGGCACATCCAGCAGTTGCCGCAGGCGATCTGGAACGGCACCACGACCCGGTCCCCCGCCTGCAGATCGGGCACCGCGGCACCGACCTCCTCGACGATGCCGATCGGCTCATGGCCGAGGATGTCCCCCGGCGTCATGAACGGCGTGAGCACCTCGTACAGATGCAGGTCGGAACCGCACAGCCCGGTGGACGTGATCCGGACGACCGCGTCCGTCGGCGCCTCGATCCGCGGATCCGGCACGTTCTCCACACGCACTTCGCGCTTGCCCTGCCAGGTCACAGCCCTCATCGCCCCGTGCTCCCTCCGTCACGTGTGCGTCCGCTCCTACGGTGGCCGCCGGGTACCCCCGCGCTCCCCCGCCGAACCGTCGCCGCGGGCCATGGGCCGATCGATGGATTCCCGCGCGCGGCGCAAACCGATCACGCATGGGCACCTATTAACTGATAAGCGCACAATTGGTGAAATGAACTGAGTGGGTGGTGGCGGGTGGCAACGGTGGGCAGACAGCGAAGGGTGCGCGCGAGAGGCACCACGGCGACGGCGGCTCTGCTGGCCGCCCTGATGACCGCCTCCTTGGCGGCCGGCTGCACGACCTCCGACGACTCACGTGACGACGGCCGCGGCCGGCCGCAGCCCCAGGCGCCGAGTGAGAGCAAGAGCAGGGCGAAGTACAAGTCCATCCTCGCCGTGAAGATCGACAACGTGCGCGCCGCACGGCCCCACACGGGCCTGAACGAGGCGGACATCGTGTACGTCGAGCAGGTCGAGGGCGGGCTCAGCCGGCTGATGGCGATGTACGCGCAGAAGCTGCCGAAGGTGGTCGGGCCGGTACGCAGCGCCCGCGAGAGCGATCTGGAGCTGCTGCGCCAGTTCGACCGGCCGGTGCTCGCCTTCTCCGGGGCGCAGCGCAAGCTCCTGCCGCTGATCGACAAGACGTCGGTGCTGGCGGAGCCGCCCGAGAAGGCGACCAAGGCGTACTTCCGCTACAAGGCCAGGCCCTCACCGCACAACCTCTATCTGCGGCCCCGCCGGCTGATGTCCCCCGCCCCGGGCACGGACGTCCTGACGACCGGCTTCCGCTTCGGTGCCGCCCCCGCGGGCGGCAAGGCCGTGCACTCGCGGACGGTGCGCTTCGAAGCGGCCCGGTACACCTTCACCTGGTCCAGTAGCCGCAACTGCTGGCTGGTCGCCATGGACGGTAAGGCCGCCAGGACGACGGACGGGCGACGGGTCAAGGCAGGGACGGTCATCGTGCAGTACGTGAAGGTGCGCGAGTCCAGGTTCCATGACTTCCTCGGCAACAACACGCCGTACTCCGAGACGGTCGGCGCCGGGAAGGCGACGGTGCTGCGGGACGGACTCGCCTACGACGGTGTGAAGTGGAAGCGTCCGAAGGCCTCGGGCGGCACGACGTTCACGACCCGGAACGGCAAGCCGATGAAGTTCCAGCACGGCCAGGTGTGGGTGGTGTTCGCCACGGCGCACTGAGCGTCCGGGCGGCGGACAGGGCAGCGGTCGGAGCTGCGGTCACAGGTGCGGTCAGGGCTGCGCGACGAGGCGTTCCGCCGGATTGCGCAGCCCCTCGGCCGCGTCCGAGACCCGCCGGATCAGATCGAAGAACAGCGTCTGCTCCTCGGCGGACAGCGGGGCCAGGAAGACCTGGTTCATCCGGGCCGTGCGCACGGTCAGCTTCTTGTGCGTGCGCAGCCCCTCGTCCGTCAGACGCAGCAGGAAGCGGCGGCCGTCCTGGGGGTCACGGACCTTGTCGAGCAGCCCACGGCGGCCGAGCCGGCTGATCACCTCGGCGATGGTGGACCGGTCGAGCCCGACCCGCTCCCCCACCGTCCGCTGGTCCAGGCCGGGCTCGGCGACGAGCGTGTTGAGGACGGCGAACTGGGGCGAGGTGATCTCCTCGGACACCATCGTGTTCCACAGCAGGTAGTGCGCCTGCTGGAGCCGCCGGGCCAGATGCCCGGGGTGGGTGGTGAGGTCCACCGCCGCCATGTGTACTCCCGAGGGTCAATTCATCCGTGCACTGAACAATACCGGGCCGCATCGCACCTTGTCTCCAGGACGGCACAGCCCATTGACCTCGCCCTTCTCCAGGGTCTTGACGCTGCATCCCACAAGTGGCAGCGTGAAGGAAACTTCACTCAAATGCTCAGTACCCTGATTAACTGAGGATGCCGGGCGCTCGGACGGGATGGGGCTTCACGGATGGACAAGGTGGTCGCCACGGCCCTGGAGGCGGTGGCCGATGTGGGCGACGGGGCGTCGCTCGCGGTGGGCGGTTTCGGGCTGAGTGGTGTGCCGAACGTATTGATCCAGGCGCTGTTCGAGCGTGGGGTCGGCGGACTGCGGGTGGTCTCGAACAACTGCGGGGCGATGGAGTCCGGCCTGGCGGTGCTGCTGGCGGCGGGGCGGATCGGTCGGGTGACCGGCTCCTACATCGGGGCGAACAAGGAGTTCGCGCGGCAGTACCTGGCCGGGGAGCTGGAGGTGGAGATGATCCCGCAGGGCACGCTGGCGGAGCGGTTGCGGGCCGGCGGGGCCGGGATCCCCGCCTTCTACACGCCGGCCGGGGTGGGCACGCAGGTCGCCGAGGGCGGGCTGCCCTGGCGCTACGACGGCTCCGGCGGGGTGGCGCTGGCCTCCCCGCCGAAGGAGGTGCGGGAGTTCGACGGCACCGAGTATGTGCTGGAGCGCGGCATCCGCACCGACTTCGCGCTGGTCCGCGCGGCCAAGGGCGACCGGCACGGCAACCTCGTCTTCAACAAGTCGTCCCGGAACTTCAACCCCCTCGCCGCGATGGCCGGTCGGGTGACCATCGCCGAGGTGGAGGAACTCGTGGAGCCGGGCGCGATCGATCCGGACGCGGTACACCTGCCGGGGATCTTCGTACAGCGGGTGGTGGCCCTCACCCCCGAGCAGGCCGCCGACAAGAGGATCGAGCAGCGGACGGTGAGCAGCTGATGGCCTGGACACGCGAGGAGATGGCGGCGCGCGCGGCGCGCGAGCTCGAAGACGGCCAGTACGTCAATCTCGGCATCGGCCTGCCGACGCTGATCCCCAACTATCTCCCCGAGGGGGTGGAGGTGGTCCTGGAGTCGGAGAACGGCATTCTCGGCACCGGCCCCTACCCCACGGAGGACCAGGTCGACCCGGACCTGATCAACGCCGGGAAGGAGACCGTGACGGTCCTGCCGGGGGCGTCCTTCTTCGACTCGGCGCTGTCCTTCTCGATGATCCGCGGCGGGCACATCGACGTCGCCGTACTCGGCGCGATGCAGGTCTCCGAGAAGGGCGATCTGGCGAACTGGGCCATCCCCGGAAAGATGATCACCGGGATCGGCGGGGCGATGGACCTGGTGCACGGGGCCCGCACGGTCATCGTCGTGATGACCCACACCGCCAAGGACGGCTCGCCGAAGATCCTCGCCGAGTGCGCGCTGCCGCTCACCGGCAAGGCGTGTGTGAACCGGATCATCACCGACCTCGGTGTCCTCGACGTCACCGACGACGGTCTGGTGCTGACCGAGACCGCGCCCGGCGTGAGCGCGGACGAGATCATCGCGAAGACCGACACCGAACTCACCGTCGCGGAGGGCCTGTTGTGAAGACCGTCTATCTCGTGGACGCGGTCCGCACCCCGGTCGGCCGCTACAACGGCGGCCTGGCGAGCGTGCGCCCGGACGACCTGGCCGCGCACGCCGTCCGTGAACTCCTCGCCCGTACGCCCGACCTGGACCCGTCCCGGATCGAGGACGTCTACCTCGGCAACGCCAACGGCGCCGGCGAGGAGAACCGCAACGTCGCCCGGATGGCCGCCCTCCTGGCCGGCCTGCCCACCTCTGTGCCCGGCGTGACGGTCAACCGGCTGTGCGCCTCCGGCCTCGAAGCGGTGATCCAGGCGGCCCGCGCCATCGCCGTCGGGGACGCCTCCATCGCCGTGGCCGGAGGTGTCGAGTCGATGACGAGGGCGCCGTACGTCCTGCCCAAGTCCGACAAGCCCTTCCCCGCCGCCCACACCGAGCTGTACTCCACCACCCTGGGCTGGCGCATGGTCAACCCGCGGATGGAGCCGCAGTGGACCATCCCGCTCGGTGAGTCGGCCGAGCTCATCGCCGACAAGCACAAGATCGGCCGGGAGCAGCAGGACGAGTACGCGCTGGCCTCCCATCAAAAGGCCGCGCGGGCCCGGCAGCAGGGCCTGTTCGACGCCGAGCTGGCGCCCGTGCCGATCCCGCAGCGCAAGGGCGACCCGGTCGTCTTCGCCGCCGACGAGTGCGTACGCCCCGACGCCTCCCTGGCCGCGATGGCCAGGCTGAAGCCGTCGTTCCGCACCGAGAACGGCACCGTCACCGCGGGCAACGCCTCCCCGCTCAACGACGGCGCCGCAGCCCTGCTGCTGACCGACGAGGAGGGCCTGAAGGCCACCGGCCGCGAACCCCTCGCCCGGATCTCCGCCACCGGCGTCCACGCGCTCGACCCGCACTACTTCGGCCTCGCCCCCGTCGAAGCCGTCAACCGCGCCCTGGCCAAGGCGGGCAGGACCTTCGCCGACCTGGACGTGCTGGAGCTGAACGAGGCCTTCGCCGCCCAGGTGCTGGGCTGTGTCGCCGAGTGGCCCGAGTTCGACCCGGCGATCCTCAACCCGCAGGGCGGCGCGATCGCCCTCGGCCACCCGCTCGGCGCGTCCGGTGCCCGGCTCGCCGGGACGGTCGCCCACCAACTCGCCCGCAAGGGCACCGGCGTCGGCGTCGCCACCCTGTGCATCGGCGTCGGCCAGGGCCTCGCCCTCGTCCTCGAACGCTGAAGACCCCCGAGGAAACCCCATGACTCTCACCCAGCACGACATCGACCAGGAGATCGCGGCCGAGCACGCCGCGTACGAGAAGCGGATCGCCGACGGAGCCCCCGTCGAGCACCAGCCGCGCCGCGACTACGCGCCGTACCGCTCCTCGGTCCTGCGCCATCCCAAGCAGCCGCCCGTCTCCATCGACGTCAGCAAGGACCCGGAGCTGGTGGAGCTGCACTCCCCCGCCTTCGGTGAGCGCGACATCACCGAGATCGACAACGACCTCACCCGGCAGCACAACGGGGAGCCGATCGGCGAGCGCATCACCGTCGAGGGCCGCCTTCTCGACGCGAAGGGCCGCCCGATCCGCGGCCAGCTGATCGAGATCTGGCAGGCGAACTCGGCGGGCCGCTACGCGCACCAGCGTGAGCAGCACGACGCACCGCTGGACCCGAACTTCACGGGCGTCGGACGCACCCTGACCGACGACAGCGGCCTCTACCGCTTCACCACCGTCCAGCCGGGCCCGTACCCGTGGCGCCAGCACGTCAACGCGTGGCGGCCGGCCCACATCCACTTCTCGCTGTTCGGCACGGCGTTCACCCAGCGGCTCGTGACGCAGATGTACTTCCCGAGCGACCCGCTGTTCCCGTACGACCCGATCATCCAGTCCGTCACGGACGACGCGGCCCGGCAGCGGCTGGTCGCGACGTACGACCACAGCCTGTCGGTGCCGGAGTTCTCGATGGGCTACCACTGGGACATCGTGCTCGACGGGCCGAACGCCACGTGGATCGAAGAAGGGCGCTGACCTGCCATGACGAAGATCGACACAAACCGTCCCGAGACCGTGCTCCCCACTCCGTCGCACACGGTCGGCCCCTTCTACGGCCACGCCCTGCCCTTCCCCGGCGGCGGCGACATCGCGCCCGTCGGCCACCCGGACACGATCGCCCTCCAGGGATACGTCCTGGACGGCGAGGGCAATCCGCTCCCGGACGCCTTCGTGGAGCTGTGGGGCGCCGACCCGGACGGCCATGTCCCGCAGGTCGACGGCTCGATGCGGCGCGACCCGGCGAGCGGTGGCTTCCTGGGGCGCAACGGGGTGGAGTTCACCGGCTGGGGGCGGATCCAGACGGACGCGAACGGCCACTGGACGGCGCGGACGCTGCGGCCCGGCGCGCGCGGGCGGAGCGCGCCGTACCTCAGCGTGTGTGTGTTCGCGCGCGGGCTGCTGGTGCACCTGTTCACCCGGATCTATCTGCCGGGCGACGAGGCCGCGCTCGCCGCGGACCCGCTGCTGTCCCGGGTGGACGCGGAGCGCCGCGACACGCTGATCGCGGTGGAGCAGGGCAACGGAACGTACCGTTTCGACATCCGCCTTCAGGGCGAAGGCGAGACGGTCTTCCTGGAGTTCCAGTGACATCACCCGCCGATCCCGCCGAGACCGAGACAGAAGCCGAGACCGACCCCGTCACCGACACCGGCCTGCTCGCCCCGGGATGGGCAGGCTCCCCCGCCGCCTCCGCGACCGGCGACACGGCCTACCTTCAGGCCCTGCTCGACGCGGAGGCCGCCCTCACCCGGGCCCAGGCGGCCCTTGACCTCGCCCCGGCCGAGGCCGCGTCGGCGGTGACCGGGGCCGCCGACGCCGGCCGCTTCGACCTGCGCTCCCTCGCCGGGCGCGCCCGGGCCGGCGGCAACCCGGTCATCCCCCTGGTCGGCGAGCTGACGAAGGCCGTCGGCAAGGAGTACGGCCCCTATGTCCACCGGGGTGCGACCAGCCAGGACATCATGGACACGGCGACGATGCTGGTCGCCGCCCGCACCCTCGACCTGGTCCTCGGCGACCTCGGCCGCACCGAACGGGCGCTCGCCCGGCTGGCCGCAGAGCACCGCGACACCGCGATGCCGGGACGGACGCTCACCCAGCACGCCGTACCGACGACGTTCGGGCTGAAGGCGGCCGGCTGGCGGGCGCTGGTCCTCGACGCACGGGACCGGGTGTCGGCCGTACGGGGCTCGCTGCCTTCCCAACTCGGGGGCGCGGCAGGGACGTTGGCCGCCTTCGGGGCGTACGGCGCGAGCGATCCGACCGCGCTTCCGGCGGCGTACGCCCGCGAACTCGGCCTCCGCGCCCCCGGCCTGCCCTGGCACACCCTGCGCACACCGATCGCCGATCTCGCCGGATGCCTGGCCTTCACGGCGGGCGCGCTCGGCAAGGTCGCCGTGGATGTCCTCACCCTCTCCCGCACCGAGATCGCCGAGGTCGCGGAGGGCAGTGGCGGGGGCTCGTCCGCGATGCCGCACAAGTCCAATCCGGTACGGTCCACGCTGATCGTCTCCGCGGCGCGGCGGGCGCCTCAGCTCGCGGCCACGCTGTACGGGTCGCTGCCGGCGGAGGACGAGCGTCCGGCGGGGGCCTGGCATGCCGAGTGGGAGCCGCTGCGGGAGCTGCTGCGGCTGGTCGGCGGAGCCGCCCGGGATGCCGTGGAACTGGCCGAGGGGCTGAAGGTCAGGCCCGAGGTGATGCGTGAACACCTCGATCTCACCCACGGGTTGATCGTCTCCGAGCGGCTCTCCGCCGAGCTGGCCCCGGTACTGGGCCGGGCCCGCGCCAAGGAACTGCTCACCCGGCTGGCGTCCGAGGGACGCTCGCTCGCCGAGGCACCGGAGCTGGCCGACGTCGACCTCGACCCCACCCACTACACCGGCTCCGCCGGAGCCCTCACCGACCGTGCTCTGGAGCGACGTTGACCCACGAACTCCTCGACCACCGCGCCGAAGGGCCCACTTCCGCACCCCCGCTGCTGCTCGGGCCCTCGCTCGGCACGTCGTACGCCGTGTGGGACAAGGTCGCGCCCGAGCTGTCGATCACCCATCGGGTGGTCCGCTGGGATCTGCCGGGGCACGGCGGCTCGGCGGCCGGCCTCATCGGGGCCGGTGCGACGGTCGGTGACCTCGCCACACTGGTGCTCGCGCTCGCCGACTCCCTCGGCATCGAGCGGTTCGCGTATGCGGGGGTCTCGCTCGGTGGTGCGGTGGGCCTGCATCTGGCGGTGCACCACCCGGAGCGGGTCACCTCCCTCGCCGTGATCTGTTCGTCGGCGCACTTCAACGGCGCCAAGCCGTGGGAGGAGCGGGCCGCGCAGGTGCGCAGCGAGGGGCTCGCCGCTCTGGCGGAGAACGCGAACGCCCGCTGGTTCACGCCCGGCTTCACCGTGCCGCGGCTGGTCCAGGACCACCGGGACGCCGACCCGGCCGCCTACGCCGCCTGCTGTGACGCGCTGGCCGCCTTCGACCTCCGTGACCGGCTGGCCGAGATCTCCGCGCCGACGCTGCTGATCGCCGGGCGCGAGGACCCCGCCACCCCGCCCGCCCATCTGCGGGAGATCGCGGACGCCGTGCCCGCAGCCGCGCTGGTCGAGATCCCGGGGGCCTCCCACCTGGCGCCCGCGCAGTGCCCGGAAGCGGTGCTGACTGCGCTGCGCGCGCACCTCGACGGCCATGCCAAGCGGGGCATGGAGGTGCGGCGCGAGGTGCTCGGCGACACCCACGTCGACCGCGCGCAGGCCCGGCAGACCCCGTTCACCGCACGCTTCCAGGACTTCATCTCGCGCTACGCCTGGGGCGAGATCTGGACCGACCCCACCCTCACCCGCCGCGAGCGCAGCATGATCACCCTGACGGCCCTGGTCGCGCACGGTCACTACGACGAGCTGGCCATGCACGTCCGGGCGGCCCGCCGCAACGGGCTGACACCGGAGGAGATCGGCGCCGTACTGCTGCAGACGGCCGTGTACTGCGGTGTTCCGGCGGCCAACTCGGCCTTCGCGGCGGCGCAGCACGTCCTCGCGGAGGAAGCGGAGGAGGCGGAGAAGGAAGGGTGACCCTGCTGGTCGTAGCTTCAGCAGCACCTCGCACATGCCGCCGCCCCGTGCCTACGGTGGAGGCATGTCCACCATTCTGATCACCGGCGCCACCTCGGGTCTCGGTCGCTACGTCGCCTTCGAGCTGGTCCGTGCCGGACACCGGGTGCTCGCGCACGGCCGGGACGCGGGCCGTACGGAGCAGCTGGTGGAGGAGCTGCGCGGCGAGGGCGAGGCCGAGGGGTTCGTCGCGGATCTGGCCTCGCTGGGGCAGGTGCGGGAGCTGGCCGCCCATGTCGCCGGGGAGCATCCCGAGCTCGACGTACTGATCAACAATGCGGGGGTGGGCTTCGGCTCACCCGACGCGGGCCGTGAGCTCAGCGTCGACGGGCATGAACTGCGGCTGGCGGTGAACTACTTGGCACCGGTCGCGCTCACTCGCGCCCTGCTTCCCGTCCTGCGCGCCAACGCGCCCGCGCGGATCGTGAACGTCGGCTCCGCCGGCCAGGAGCCCCTCGACTTCGACGACCCCGAGCTGACCCGCGGCTACGACGGTGTCTCGGCGTACCGCCGCAGCAAGTTCGCCCTCGCCGCCCATACGTTCGCTCTCGCCGAGGAACTGGAGGGCACCGGCGTCTGTGTCAACGTGCTGCACCCGGCGACCTATATGGACACCGGCATGGTGCGGGAGGGCGGCATCACGCCCTGGAGCTCGGTCGCGGACGGCGCGCCCGGGGTCCTGGCCCTCGCCACCCGGGACCTGGGCTCGGGCGGCTACTTCGACGGGACGTCCCGGGCGCGGGCACACGAGGGGACGTACGACCCCGAGGTACGCAAGCGGCTGGCCGCGGTCACCGACCAGCTGCTGGCCCTCTGACCCGCCTCACCACAGCCCGTCCGACCCGCCTCACATCACGCCCGCGGCCAACGCAGCCTCAGCCTGCAGTACCAGGCCGTCCGCCCTGCACGACTGCGCCAGGGTCAGACCCCGCCGGAGTTCCGTGGACGAGCGGGCGGCGATGCCGTACTCGACGCGGGCGGCCGCGTGTTCGTACTGGCAGGGCGAGGCCTCCAGATAGGTGACGGCCTGTTCGGCGAGGCGTACCGCGCGCTGACCGGTCTCCAGGGCGGCGGCACAGCGCAGGGCCTCGCCGATCGCGGTGTCGGTGCCGAAGCGCTCGGCGTGCCGTCGGACGTCGCCGGCGAGCCGGGCGGCACGCGCCGGGTCCTCGCTCGCGAGAGCTCTGGCGAGGTCGACGGCCCAGGGGACGAGGACCGGGTTGTGGTGGGCGCGGACGGCTGCCGCCTTCTCCGCCGCCTCCAGTTCGTTGATGCCGTCCTTGGTGCGGCCGACGGCGAGGAGCAGACGGCCGCGGACCGAGCGCGGGTCCGGCAGGACGATGGTGGACGGGTAGGGCGGAGCGAAGCCGTACTGCTCGGCGATCTCCCAGGCCTGGTCGACATGGCCGCGGGCGATCAGGGTGTCGACGAGGTTGCAGGTGGCGGACCAGTGCAGGGGCAGTCGGCGGCCGACGCGCTCGGCGAGCGCCAGCGACTTGCGCAGGGAGGCCTCCGCCTCACGGAGCCGTCCCCGCCTGCGCAGACCGAGTCCGACATAGGCGTGGGCCAGGGCGAGGTGGCCGCCGCTCCAACCTGCGGACTCGTAGGCGCGCAGCGCCTCGTTGTACAGGGCCTCGGCCCGGTCGAGCCGGTCGGTGTAGGCATAGGCGCTGGCCAGCATCATCGGCAGCTCGATGCCCCACTCCGGGTCGGTCCAGCCCAGCCCGGGGGCGAGGCGGCCGTTGACGAGGGCGCGGTCGCACAGTTCGACCACTTCCTCGGCGTTCTCGCCGCGGGCCATGGCATCGAAGCCGCGCAGTATGAGCAGGGCGCGCTCGGAGTTGTGGCGGCCGGTGCAGGTCCTGGCGAGTTCGGCGAGGCGGGCCGAGCGTCCGGGGGAGGCCGCCTCGCCCGCGTAGAGGCCCTCCCACATGAACTGCACCGCCTGGAGCCGCAGTTTGACGGGACCGGCCGGGTGCTTCGCGGCCTCCGCCTCGACGGTGCGGACGGCTTCCTCCAACTGGTCGTTGTGGAGGAGGGCCTGGGAGAGGCGGTAGACGGCGTCGACGCGTTCGTCACCGACGAGGCCGGGCATGGCGAGGGCGGTCTGCAGATGGTCGATGGTGGTCGCGGGCGCGGTGAGCAGGGTGACGCAGCCCAGTTCGTGGAGCACGCGCGCGTGCACCTCGGGCAGCGGCGGCTCCAGCAGGGCGCGCTCCAGGCAGCGGCGGGCCGCGTCGGGGGCGCCGACGGCAAGGTGTTCGCGGGCGGCCTCGCGCAGCTGCTCGACGAGTTCCTCGTCGTGGTCCGGGTGGACCTCCATGAGGTGGCGGGCGGCGACCGCGGCCCCGCGTCCGTTGTCGGTGACGACGCGGGCGGCGATGCCGTGCATGGCGGTGCGCAGGGCGTCGGGGATGGAGTTGTAGACGGCGGTGGCGATCAGCGGGTGGACGAACTGCAGGTCGCCGTCGTCGGGCTGGGCCGCGGCCGGGTCGGGCTCGGTGAGGATACGGGCGGCGCGCAGCAGGTCGGCGCAGCCCACGGCGTCATCCAGGCTCATGGTGGCGAGCTCGGCCACCAGGTCGACGGAGATGCCGGCGCCGAGGATGGCGGCCGCCCAGGCGAACCGGGTGGCCTCGATGCCGAGGGTCTCCAGGCGGGCGACGAGGCCGCCGCCGCGTGCCGCGCGGTTCAGGGCGCGCAGTTCACCGGCCGAGGCCTCGGTCGGCTCGAACTCGCTGTCCTGCACCTTGGCGAGGAGCTCGACGGTCTCGTACGGGTTGCCGCCGGTGACCGCCCAGACCTCGCGGCAGAACGGGGCGTCGGCGTGCGCGCCCAGGGTGGCGCGGGTGAGGCCGGCGGTGGCATCCGGGGTGAGGGCGCTGAGGTTGGCGACGGAGGAGCCCGCGGCGGCGACCGTGTCCAGATGGCGGGCGGCGTCGCCGCTGACACCGCCGGGGCGGCGGGCCACGATGACCAGGACGCTCTGTTCGGCGAGGCGTTCGGCGAAGGCGGCGAGCCAGCGCAGGGTCTCCTGGTCGGCCCAGTGGGCGTCGTCGACCAGCAGCACCAACGGCCAGTCGCGCCGGGCCAGTCGGCGTACGGCGGCGACCAGTCCGTCGCACACGCCCTGCGGGTCGGCCTGGCGCTCGCCGGGTTCCGCTATGCCGAGGGCGGGTCCGGCGATGTCGTACCAGTCGCCGAGGTATTCGCGCGCCTCTTCCGGCATCAGCGACAGCAGCGCGGGCTGCAGCAACTGCCGCACCACGTTGAAGGGGACGGAACTCAGGGTCTCGCTGCCGCGCGCGGACCACACCGTGCAGTTGCGGGCCTCGGCGATGCGGCGTGTCTCGGCCAGCAGCGCGGTCTTCCCCAGTCCCGCCTCGCCCCGCAGCACCAGCAGACCGCCCGACGAGGACTCGTCGGCGCACAGGGTGTCGAGGGCCCGCTCGACGGCGGCGAGTTCCTCGTCGCGCTCCCACAGGGAGGCCGAGGCGGCCTGTGTGGGCCGTACCTCCGTCATCCCGATACCTCCCCAAGTCGCCCGAACGACGTACAGAGCTTGAGCGTAGCCGTCCGATTGACTGAGTGGAGGCCGGTCCGGGCAGCTCTTGCCGTGATGGGTGAATCCGGGTGCGGGCGGGCGACGCGCAGGGCCCGTGACCTGCCCCGGAAAACCCGACGGAGAGTCAAGAACCGACGGCCGAACCGACAGTGAAGAGGCGCGGGAATGACGCTGACGATCCATGACCGGGGCACGGTCCGGCCCCGCAGGGCCCTGCTCGCGGGCTCGGTGGGCAACTTCATCGAGTGGTACGAGTTCGGGGTCTACGGCTACTTCGCGACGATCATCGCGGCGCGCTTCTTCACGCCCGAGGGCGGCAGCGAGGCCGAGGCGCTGGTGAGGACGTACGCGTCGTTCGCGCTGGCGTTCTTCTTCCGGCCCGTCGGGGCGGCCCTGTTCGGCCGGCTCGGCGACCGGATCGGCCGCAGGCCCGTGCTGATCGTGGTGATCCTGCTGATGACAGGGGCTACGACACTGATCGGCGCGCTGCCGACGTACGCCACGGTCGGCGCCCTCGCGCCCTGGCTGCTGACGTTCCTGCGGGTGCTGCAAGGGCTGTCGGCGGGCGGGGAGTTCGGGGGCGCGGTGGCGGTGATGACCGAGTTCGCGCCGCCCGGGCGGCGCGGGCTGTACGGGTCGTGGCAGTCGTTCACCGTGGCGCTGGGGCTGCTGGGCGGTGCGGGGGCGGCGCTGCTGGCCACGGTGCTGACGGAGCATCAACTCAACGCGTGGGGCTGGCGGTTGCCGTTTTTGCTGACGCTGCCGCTGGGGCTGGGCGCCCTGTGGCTGCGGCTGAGGCTGGACGAGACACCCGCGTTCCGGGAGGAGCGGGCGGCCGAGCGGCCTCCCGTGCGCGAGGTTTTGGGGGCGATCGCGCTGGGCGCGGGGCGGATCATGGGGTGGGCGGCGGCCGGGTACACCTTCCTGGTGGTGCTGCCGTCCTATCTGCAGTCCACGCTGGAGGCGACCTTCCAGCAGGCGCTGGTCGCGACGGTGCTGGCCAACCTTGGGTTCGCGCTGACCATCCTCCCGGCCGGTCTGCTCAGCGACCGGATCGGCCGGCGGCCAGTGATGCTGACGGGGGCGGTGCTGGTGGTGGTCCTCGCGGTGCCGCTGCTCAACCTTCTGCAGGCCCCCGGCGTTTCCCTCACCCTGAAGGGGGCAGCCGTGTGTGGCGCGGGCGCCGTGGTGGGGCTGATGGCGGGGCCCGGACCGGCGATGCTCGCGGAGCTGTTCCCGACGAACGTGCGCTACACGGGCCTGGGACTCGCCTACGCGTTGTCCAATGCGGTGTTCTCGGGGTGTGCCGGGCTCATCATCACGGAGACGATCGAACGGACCGGGAACGTGGACATCCCCGCGTACTACGCGGCGGCGACCTGCGCGGTGAGCATCCTTGCGCTGGCCAAGTCCCCCACGACCACGTCCCGACCGACCAAGTCTCCTGAAGGAAAAGTGAGTTGAGCGGATGCGGGTGATCGGTCTGATGTCGGGCACGTCGTGCGACGCCATCGACGCGGCCGCCGCCGACCTGAGCCTCGTCGGCGACAGCCTCGTCCTGAAGCCGCTGGGGCTGGTGAGCGAGCCGTACGACGACGGGCTGCGCGAGGCGCTCGCGCAGGCGCTGCCGCCGGGGGCGGCCTCGATGGCCGAGGTGTGCCGGCTCGACACGCGGATCGGGCAGGCGTTCGCGGTGGCGGCCACCCGCGCGGACCGTGAACTGTGCGACGGGCGGGCCGAGTTGGTCGCCTCGCACGGGCAGACCGTGTACCACTGGGCCGAGCACGGGCGGGTCCACGGCACGCTCCAGCTCGGACAGCCGGCCTGGATCGCCGAGGCCACCGGGCTGCCCGTGGTCGCCGACTTCCGGCCGCGCGACATCGCCGCCGGAGGGCAGGGAGCGCCGCTGGTCAGCCTGGTCGACCTGCTGTGGCTGCGCGGCCGGCCGGGCACCCCGGTCGCCCTCAACCTGGGCGGCATCGCCAACCTCACCGCACCCGACGGCACCGCCTTCGACACGGGGCCGGGCTGTGCGCTGATCGACGCGGCGGCGAGCGGGTTCAGCGGCGGACGGTTCGCCTATGACGTGGACGGGGCGCTGGCCGGTCACGGCAGCGTCCGTGAAGCGCTGCTGGAACGGCTGCTGGAGGAGCCGTACTACGCGCTGCCCGCGCCGAAGACGACCGGCAAGGAGCTCTTCCATCTCGGGTATCTGCGGGACGCGCTGGCCGGGTTCGGGACGCTGCGTGCCGAGGACGTCGTCGCCACGCTGACCATGCTCACGGCGCGGACGGTCGCCGACGCCGTGCGTACGGTGGGCGCCACGGAGGTGATCGCCTCGGGGGGCGGGACACGCAACCCCGTGCTCATGCGGATGCTCGGGCAGCAGCTGGCGGGGGTGACGCTGCGTACGTCCGACGTGCTGGGGCTGCCGGCCGCCGCGAAGGAGGCGTACGCCTTCGCCGTACTGGGATTCCTGACCGCGCACGGCCTGCCGGGAACCGACCCGGCGGCCACCGGCGCCCGGCACGCCCGCGTGCTCGGCTCCCTCACCCCGGGCCGGGAGGGCCTGCGGCTGCCGTCGCCCGCGCGGGAGCGGCCGGTGCGGCTCGTGCTGGAGTGACGCCGACCTGAATCCTCGGACGGCCGACACCCCGGGGCGGCGGGGCATTTTCGCGGCCGTCGGGCCGGATCCTCTCATCCGGCTTTCACCGACACCTCATACGGTGGGTACATGACGCAGGTGACTCCTCCCGGCTGGTATCCCGACCCCGGCCGGAAAAGTGACGGTCCGCCCACCGAGCGCTGGTGGGACGGCAAGGCATGGACGGACCAGGTCCGGCCCACGGGGTCGGCCGCCGAGGCGGCTCCTCCGCAGGAGCCGTCGGCGGACGGGGCCGTGCCCGCGTATCCGGTGCAGTCACCGGCCGACGGGGCGTATCCGGCGTATCCCGTGCAGCCGGCCGCCGACGGGGCCTACCCGGCGTATCCGGTGCATCCGGGCTACCCGGGGCAGGTGCAGCCGAGCGGGCGGCGCGGTCTGCGCACGGGCATAGCCGTGGGAGTGGCGGCGGTCGTCCTCGCGAGCATAGGCGTCGGCGTGTACGCGCTGACCGCCGACGGCTCGGGCGGCGGCGCCAACTCCCAGCAGGGCCCGGGCGGCCCGGGTGGACAGGGCCCCGGCGGTGGTCAGGGCGGGCCCTTCGGCGGCCCCGGCGGCGGCGACGGCGGTTCCGGGGGCGGCAACGGCGGTTCCGGCGGGCAGTCGCCCTCCCCCGAGGGCTCCGAGGCGCCGAAGATCGACAGCGGTGCGGTGACCGACCCGGTGAGCGGGATCAGCATCCCCATCCCGGACGGCTGGTACGGCCAGCAGATCAGCTGGGGCGCGCACGTGGGGTCGGACAAGACGTACAAGTGCCCCTCGGACACCTCCCAGACCTGTATGAAGGGCGGCGCCTACTCGGCGCCCGCGCTCGCGCTCGGCACCAAGGGCAAGACGGCCGAGGAGATCGCCAAGGCGGACATCTCGGCGAACGCCGACGAGTCCTACGGCAAGGGGTACGGCAAGATCACCTCGCACGAGGTGCTGGCCTCCAAGGCGGTCACCGTGGCCGGGCAGAAGGGCTATCTGGTCCGCTGGAAGGCGGTCACGAGCAAGGGCGCCGACGGTTACGTCGAGTCGCTCGCCTTCCCCTCCCCCGTCAGTGCGCAGCAGATGGTCGTGGTCCGCATCGGCGTCGACGCCGGGGAGCAGTCGGTCATCGACAAGATCACCGAGGGCATCAAGGTGTCCACGGGCGGCGGCAACGGCCAGGACGTCTGATCCGGCCCGCAACGTGATGCGGCCGGGTGGGGCGCCCCTCCGCTCAAGAGGAACCCCACCCGGCCGGGGGGTGCGCGCCGCCCCCGTCCCCACGGTGCGGCGCGGAACAGGTCACCGTCCAGTCATCCCGTGGACGGCGGCCTGAGTCTCAGGTCAGGCCCAGTGTCGGCAGCACGGCGGCCTCCACGAACCGGACGATGTATGCGGGGTCGGCGTCCTGGCCCTCCAGGACGGGCCGGGCCCGCAGCACGCCGAAGATCTGCGCCGGGATGTACTCCAGCGCCGGATGGTCCCCGGCGACCTCGCCCCGCTCGACCCCGCGCCGGAGGATCTCCTTCAGCGCGTCGATCTCGGGGTCGATGAGCGCCTCGCGCAGCGCCCGCTGGAGTTCCGGGTCCTGCATGACGGCATGGCCGAGGGCCTGGAACAGCCGGGTGTCCTTGCCCGACCACGCCCCGGCGGCCCGGGCGGCCTCGCGCAGGTCCCCCGCGAGCGTCCCGGTGTCGATGCCGTCGAAACGCGTCTGCCGGCTGGCGCGCAGGGCGGCGGCCACGAACTGCGGCTTGGTCTTCCACTGCCGGTAGAGCGTGGACTTGCTGCAGCGCGCGCTGGCGGCGACGCCCTCCATGGTGACGGAGTCGTAGCCGCACGCGCGGATCTGTTCGAGCACGGCGTCGAAGAACTCCTGCTCACGCTCGGGCGTGATCTTGGAGCGGCGCGAGGCGGCGACCGTCTCCGGTCCGTCCGCGGCCTGCGACGTCATGACTCTCCTCCTCGTTGGTGTGCGTTCGCCGAACCCTTGGCGGGTCCTGCTCTCCAGTGTGTCGCACGTCTATCGATACGTCACTGTACCGGAACGCCGACGTATCGGTACAGTGGCGTATCGGTACTCTGGCGTATCGGTACGCCATTGTTTCGATGCACCACCCACCGTTCAGCGAAAGGGCCGGGGGAATGAATGCCCGCACCGAGCCTGCACAGGCGGAGACAGCCGCGATAGCGCGGCCTCCGCTGGTCCGTGAGCTCCTGCTCGTCGCAGGGCTCTTCCTCGTCTACAAGCTGGGCCGGCAGCTGGCCACCGGCCACACCGGCGAGGCCTTCCGCAACGCCGACCGCGTGTGGGACCTCGAACGTGCCGTCCACCTGCCCGGCGAGGGCTCGGTGCAGAACGCTCTGCTGCACAGCGACACGCTCATACACATCGCGAACACCTACTACGCGACCGTCCACTTCCCGGCCACCGCCGCCTTCCTGGTCTGGCTGTACCTGAGGCGCCCCGCGCACTACGTCTGGGCCCGCCGCGTCCTCGCCGCGGTCACCGCCGCCGCGCTGCTGGTGCATCTGACGTTCCCGCTGGCCCCGCCTCGCATGCTCGCCGCGGCCGGTCTGCTCGACACCGGGCAGCTGTACGGCCCCTCCGTGTACGGCTCCCCCGAGACCGACCACCTGTCGAACCAGTTCGCGGCGATGCCCTCGCTGCACTTCGGCTGGGCCCTGATGGTGGCGATCGGCCTGATCGCGGCGACCCGCTCCCGCTATCGCCTGCTGTGGCTGCTGCACCCGCTGCTGACCCTGCTGGTCATAGTCGGCACGGCCAACCACTACTGGCTCGACGCGATCGTGGCGGCGGCCATGCTCGCTCTCGCCCTCGCGGTGATCCGGCTGCCGAAGCGCACGGCGACGACGGCCGGAAGCGGCGCCCGCGAGCCCGTGCCGACGGCCCGCGGCGAAGAGGGCGAAGAGGCCGGAGAAGCGGTCGACGGAGATTCCGTACTCGTGGGAGCGGCCCGATGAACGCCACCGTCCTCGCCATCGCCCTGTCCCTGTTCTCCGCCGTCGCCTACGCCGCCGCGGCCGTCGCCCAGGAGCGGCTGGCCTCCCGCGCCCCCGGCTCGGGCCTGCTGCGGCTCCTGGGCTCCGGCGCCTGGTGGGGATCGGTCCTGCTCAACGGCTCCGGCGCGCTGCTGCACGTGGTGGCTCTGAAGTACGGTCCGCTGACCGTCGTCCAGCCGCTCGGCGCGCTCACCCTCGTGGCCGCGGTGCCGCTGGGCGCGCGCCTCGCGGGGCGGCGGGTCAGCGGGCCCGAGTGGCGCGGTACGGCGCTGACGCTGGTCGGCCTCGGCGCGATCCTCGTCACGGCGTCCGGGCCCGCGCCCGAGGAGGTGCTGAGCACGTCCGAGGCGCTGGCCGTCGCGGCGGTGACGGTGGCGCTGATCGGCGTGCTGTCGCGGCCGGGCGCCCGGCCGGGGCTGCGGCACGCGACCGCGTCCGGTTTCGCCTCCGGCGTCGCCTCGGCGCTCACCCAGACGGTGACGGTCGCCGCGACGGACCACTCGGCCCCGCTGCTCAGCCCGCAGGTGGTCGGCGTGGCGTTGCTGGTCGCGGCCCTCGCGGCGAGCGGACTGCTGCTGTCGCAGACCGCCTACCGGGGCGGGCTCGGCGCCCCGCTCGCGGTGGTGACGCTGGCGAACCCGCTGGCGGCCGTGGTGATCGGGCTGGTCCTGCTCGGCGAGCGGCTGCAGGGCGGCGCGACGGGCATCCTGCTCGCGCTGGCCGGGGCGGGCCTGGCGTCCTGGGGTGTGGTGCTGCTCAGCCGCGCGACCCCCGAACCGGCGGCCTCACCCGCCCCCGCACCCGAACCCGCGCTCACGCCGGCCGCCCCCGCCGCGGACGAGGAGCACCCCGTGGCCGCCGTACTGGCACTGGAGTCGGCGTCGACGTCGGCGGCGCAGGAACGGGTGCTGCTGCCCGGGTCGGCCGCGCCCGGACCGGCGTTGGTGCCCCGGCAGCCGGGGCCGGGGCACCTCACACCGCTGTGAGCAGCTCTGCGCTGCGGGCTACTCCGTGATGATCGCCGGGTCGCTCACACCCGGCCGCCCGTTCTCGACGCGCCCGGCGAACCGCCGCAGGAACGCCGGGTCGCCGTCGGCCGTGACGGTCAGGTCGTACCAGCGACGGCTGGCCAGAAGGCCGATGCAGCGCCGCGCCGTGGCACCGGGCGCGACCGTCACCGTCGTGGCGGGACCGCCGTACCCGTTGGCCACCTTCAGGCGGACGCTCGCCGTCCCCTTGTTGGTGAACGTCAGCTCGATGTCGTCGCCCTTGTGCCGGGCGGTGACCTCGGGACCGGCCGTCTTGTTCGAGCCCTTGAAGTAGCGCACGAAACCGGCCGGGCCGTGCACGGTCAGGTCGTACGAGCCGTTCGAGTACGCCGAGTTCCAGGTGTCCGTGAGGGACTTGCCGGCCTCGGTGGTGTACATCCAGGGGCCGTCGGTGCGGTTGCCGGACGTGATGTGGAAGGCGGCACCGGCCTTGGCGCCGGAGGCGAGGGCCAGCGTGAACTTCCCGGCCGCCGCGTCCACCGAGCCGTCCACGTACGGGGCGTACTTCAGTGGGCGCGAGGGGCGCAGACCGCGCTCCTGCTTCGGCATGTCCGGGTCGGCGGGCGGCGTCGGCTTGTAGTCGGGGTGACGCTCGCGGTCCTGCGGCTCGTACTCGTCCGTCCCCGGCAGCGCGGCCGGGCGGCTGTCGTTGCGCGAGAAGTCGAAGGCCGAGGTCAGGTCGCCGCAGATGGCCCGGCGCCAGGGGGAGACATTCGTCTCCTTGACGCCGAAGCGGGCCTCCATGAACCGCAGGATGGAGGTGTGGTCGAGCGTCTCGGAGCAGACGTAACCGCCCTTGCTCCACGGCGAGACGACCAGCATCGGCACCCGCGGGCCGAGGCCGTAGGCGCCGGCCGGGCGCTTGCTGTCGCCCTTGTACAGGTCGAGCGAGACGTCGACGGTGGACTTGCCCTGGGAGGCGTCCTTCGGCGGCAGCGGCGGGACGACGTGGTCGAAGAAGCCGTCGTTCTCGTCGAAGGTGATGAACAGGGCCGTCTTCGACCAGACCTCCGGATTGGAGGTGAGGGCGTCCAGGACCTGGGCGATGTACCAGGCGCCGTAGTTGGACGGCCAGTTGGAGTGCTCGGAGAAGGCCTCGGGCGCGGCGATCCAGGAGATCTTCGGCAGCTTCCCGGCCTTCACGTCGGCCTTCAGCTGGTCGAAGTAGCCGTCGCCGCTCTTGGCGTCGGTGCCGGTGCGGGCCTTGTCGTACCAGGGCTCGCCCGCCTTGGCGTTGCGGTACTTGTTGAAGTACAGCAGGGAGTTGTCGCCGTAGTTGCCCCGGTAGGCGTCCTCGATCCAGCCCCAGGAGCCGGCCGCGTCCAGGCCGTTGCCGATGTCCTGGTAGATCTTCCAGGAGACACCGGCCTGCTCCAGGCGCTCGGGGTAGGTCGTCCAGCCGTAGCCGAGCTCGTCGTTGCCGAGGACCGGGCCGCCGCCGGTGCCGTCGTTGCCCGTGTAGCCCGTCCACATGTAGTAGCGGTTCGGGTCGGTGGAGCCGATGAACGAGCAGTGGTAGGCGTCGCAGACGGTGAAGGCGTCGGCGAGGGCGTAGTGGAAGGGGATGTCCTCGCGGGTCAGGTACGCCATGGTCGTGGTGCCCTTGGCGGGGACCCACTTGTCGTACTTGCCGCCGTTGTACGCCTGCTGGCCGTCGGTCCAGCCGTGCGGAAGGCCCTCCAGGAACTGCATGCCGAGGTCGTCGGCGTCCGGGTGGAACGGCAGGATGTCCTTGGTGCCGTTCGACTGGTGCCAGTTGGACTTGCCGTTGTCCAGCTTCACCGGGCGCGGGTCGCCGAAGCCGCGGACGCCGCGCAGCTTTCCGAAGTAGTGGTCGAAGGAACGGTTTTCCTGCATCAGGACGACTATGTGCTCGATGTCCTCGATGGACCCTGTGCGATGGTTCGCCGGGATCGCGGCGGCCCGCTGGATGCTGCTCGACAGAGCCGTGAACGCCGTGGTCGCGCCCGCGAGTTGAAGGAATCTGCGGCGATTGACTTCGGGCATGAGTGAGGGACCTCTTCCCATTGAGGGTGATTTGACCGAACGGCATGTGACGGAATGCGCGCGGAAGGAGTGTTCCAGGAGCACCAAACGTCAGGGAAGGGTCCGGTGGCGCTCGTGTGAAAGTAGGGGGTACGTGAGGTGTGCCGGGGCCGCCGTCCGGGGATGGTCGCGATCATGACAGAGACGACGCGCACGGATTCCCCGCCGGCCTCCCGGCCCGTACGCCAGCTCCTCGCCGCCTCGGTCGGCAACGCCGTGGAGTGGTACGACTGGTACGCCTACACCTTCCTCGCCACCTATATCGCGGCCGAGGTGTTCCCGAAGAGCGCGGACAACTCGCTGGTGCCGCTGCTGTCGACGTTCGCCGTCTTCGCGGTGGGTTTCTTCATGCGTCCGGTGGGCGGGCTGCTCATGGGCGCGATCGCGGACCGCCGCGGCCGGCGCGCCGCGCTGACGATCACCATCCTGCTGATGGGCGGCAGCAGTCTGCTGGTCGGGCTGACGCCGACATACGAGACCGTGGGCGTCCTCGCTCCGGTGACCCTCGTCCTCGCCCGGCTCCTCCAAGGCCTGTCCGTGGGCGGCGAGTTCGCGGCGTCGACGACCTTCCTGGTGGAGTCGGCGGGACCGGGACGGCGCGGGCTGTTCTCCAGCTTCCAGTACGTGTCGACGACCGCCGGACAACTGGTCGCCTCCGGCATCGCGACGCTACTGGTGGGCACGCTGAACGACGGGCAGATGAACGGCTGGGGCTGGCGGGTGCCGTTCGTCCTCGGTGCCGTACTCAGCCTGGTCGGCTTCTGGATCCGGCAGGGCGCCGAGGAGACCAGGAGCGCCGAGCAGCAACAGGCCCCGCGCCCCGGTCTGTTGGAGGCGCTGCGCCGCCATCCCCGCCAGTCGCTGCTGATCTGCGGCATCACCGCCGGCGGCACCATCGCCTACTACACCTGGACGTCGTACCTGCCGACGTACGCCGAACTCAACGCGGGCATCGAGAAGTCGGACGCGCTGCTAGCGGGGACCATCTCGCTGGCCTTCTTCGCCCTGCTCCAGCCGATCGGCGGCCTCCTCTCGGACCGCTTCGGACGCCGCCCCCTGCTGCTCTTCTTCGGACTGGGCTTCACCCTGCTCACCGTCCCTCTCCTGCACTCCCTGCACGACTCGTTCGCGGTGCTGCTGCTGGTGCAGTGCGCGGGCATGGTGCTGCTGACCGGGTTCACCTCGATCAGCGCGGCCGTGAACGCCGAGCTGTTCCCGCCCCGGGTGCGGGCGGCGGGCATCGGGTTCCCGTACTCGCTGACGGTCGCGATGTTCGGGGGGACGGCGCCGTATGTCGGCACCCTGTTCAAGGAGATCGGCCACGCGGGCCTCTTCCCCTGGTACGTCGCCGCACTGTGCCTCGGCTCGTCGCTGGTGTATCTGCGCCTCCCCGAAACCGCGCACCGGCCGCTGGAGCGATGAGCCCGTCAGCGCACCGACACGCCCGTCAACTCCATTGAGTACTAGCGGAGTTGGCGGGAACGGCCCTGTTCGGGACCGATGAGGACGCCCCGCGCGAGCTCCCGCCGGGCCGGGGTGGGGATCGCCACGCTCCACCGCCGGCTCGCCGGCGGGAACGACCGCCCGTTCGTCGACTCAGCGGCGTGACGCTGGAGCGGCGGGCCTTCCCCCGTTCAGCGCGGCGCCGCGATGCTCCCCCGCACGACCAGCTCCGGGGTGAGGACCACCTCTCGGGGCTCGGTGCGGTCCTGGTCCAGGCGTTCCACGGCGGCGGCGACCGCGTACCGGGCCTGTTCGCGGGCGCCCTGGCTGACCGTGGTCAGGTTGAAGCAGCTCAGGCGGGACAGCGTGTCGTCGTCGTAGCCGGCCACGGAGACCTCGCCGGGGACGGACACTCCGGCGCGCGCGAGGGCGGTGAGGACGCCGATGGCGCACTGGTCGTTGTAGGCGAGGACGGCCGTGGGGAGGTCGCCGGAGTCGAGGAGCTGGCGGGCGGCTCGCTCACCGGCCTCTTCCGTGTTCTCCCCGCGCAGGACCCTGATGTGCGCGTCCAGGCCGTGCCGGCGCATGGCGGTGCGGTACCCGCGGCGCCGGTCCGTGGCGATCACGCCCTTGCCGCCGTCGACGTGCGCGATCGCTCGGTGACCGAGACCCACCAGGTGGTCGACGACCTGGCCGACCCCTTCGTCGTCGGCGCTGCGTACGACGTCCAGCTCACCTTCGGCGATCCGGCGGCCGACGACGATGACGGGGGCCTTCTGGTCCAGGGAGGCGAGTGTGTCGGCGGGGGCGGTCGGGCCGAGCAGGATCAGGGCCTCGCTGCGGAAGGCGAGCAGCGTCTCGACGGCGGTGTGCTCGTCGCGGGTGCGGGTCATGGTGCTCAGGACGAGGTCGTAGCCGACCTCCTCGGCGGCCGTGTGCAGATGCTCGACCAGTTCGGCGTGGAACGGGCTGTGCACGTCGATCATGACGCCGAGCAGCCGGGTGCGCCTGCTGGCGAGCATGCTGGCGGTGCGGTCCACCTGGTAGCCGAGGTCGGCGGCGGCCTTCAGGACCCGCTGCCGGGTGCGTTCACTGGGTCCGGGCACACCGCGCAGCACGAGGGACACGGACGCGGTGGACACGCCCACACGGGCCGCGACGTCCTCCAGTCGCGGACGCTTGCCGGCGCCGCCGCGGCGACGCTCGGACTCCGCTTCCCCCACTTCGGCCCTCCCGTCCGCGATCTGCTCGGGCAACACCCTTGACACGCTCTGGAAACGAGCCGATAGTACCAGCACTTAAAGCGCTTTAAATTGTCCTGTTGTTCCAACCAAGAAAGCACTGAGAGTCACGTCGACCGGGTCGGCCTCATCAACGCCGACGACGCCCACAAGGCGTCCCACCCACGACACGGCCACCCCTGCGGTTCCCCGCCTGCCGATGCCGACCACGGCATCGTCTCCCCGACCACGTCCATGACATCGCGGTCGTTGCCCGATCCCGGCCCATCCAGCAGCCGTGGCCCCCACCTGTTCGCCCCATCTGTTCTCCCCGCCATTCGCACAGCGAGGTGCACGCACCATGAACCGTTCCATCCTTCCCCGCTCCCGCAGACTCGCCCCCGCCGTGGCCGTGGCCGCCGCGGCCACGCTGGTCCTCGCCGGCTGTTCCAGCAGCTCCGGCGGCAAGAAGGCCGAGGACGCCGACAGCGGCGTGTCCGCGGGCAAGGCCACCACACCCCGCATGACGATCGCGATGGTCGCCCACGCGCCTGCCGGCGACACCTTCTGGGACACCATCCGCAAGGGCGCCGAGGTCGCCGCGGCCAAGGACAACGTCAAGCTGGTCTACTCCAGCGACGAGACCGCCGCCGATCAGGCGGCCCTGGTGCAGAACGCGATCGACCAGAAGGTCGACGGCATCGCCGTCACCCTCGCCAAGCCGGACGCCATGAAGGACGTCGTCGCCAAGGCCGTCAAGGCCGGCATCCCGGTCGTCGGCTTCAACGCGGGCATGCCCGACTGGCAGAAGCAGGGCCTGCTGTCCTTCTTCGGCCAGGACGAGGCCATCTCCGGCGAGGCGCTCGGCACCAAGCTCAACTCCACCGGCGCCAAGCACGCCCTGTGCGTGGTCCAGGTCCAGGGCGCGGTCAACCTGGAGCAGCGCTGCGCCGGTGTGGAGAAGGGCTTCAAGGGCAAGACCGACAAGCTCTACGTCAACGGCGCGGACATGCCGTCCGTGAAGTCGACGATCACCGCCAAGCTCAAGCAGGACTCCTCGATCGACCAGGTGGTCACGCTCGGCGCCCCGATCGCGCTGACGGCCGCACAGTCGGTCGACGAGACCGGCAGCAAGGCGAAGATCGCGACGTTCGACCTGAACAAGGAGCTGATCGCGGCGATCAAGGACGGCTCCATCGAGTTCGCCGTCGACCAGCAGCCCTACCTCCAGGGCTACCTGGCGGTCGACTCTCTCTGGCTCTACAAGAACAACGGCAACTACAGCGGCGGCGGTGAGGCGCCGATCCTGACCGGCCCGGCCTTCGTCGACAAGTCCAACGTCGAGGCGATCGGCAAGTTCGCCGCGAAGGGCACCCGGTGATGAGTATGACCCAACAGGCTGCGCCGGCGGTGCCCACACCGCCGGCCTCCGGCCCCGGCAAGGAGACCGACGGCCGGACCCAGGAGCGGCCGCTCGCGCTGCGGCTGCTCGCACGTCCCGAGATCGGTGTCTTCCTCGGTGCCGTCGCGGTGTTCATCTTCTTCCTCGTCGCGGCGCCGCCGGTGCGCGACGGCAGCTCGATGGCCAACATCCTCTACCAGTCGTCGACCATCGGGATCATGGCGCTCCCGGTCGCGCTGCTGATGATCGGCGGCGAGTTCGACCTGTCGGCCGGTGTCGCGGTGATCACCTCCGCGCTCACCGCGAGCATGACGGCCTATCAGCTGAGCATGAACGTCTGGGTGGGCGTGATCGTCGCCCTGGCCGTGTCCCTCGCGGTCGGTCTCTTCAACGGCTGGATGCTGGTCAGGACGGGCCTGCCGAGCTTCCTGATCACCCTGGGCAGCTTCCTGATCCTGCAGGGCGTGAACCTGGCGGTGACGAAGCTGATCACCGGCAATGTCGCCACCGACGACATCCAGGACATGGACGGCTTCGACCAGGCCAAGGCGGTCTTCGCCTCGTCCTTCGAAATCGGCGGCGTCAACGTGAAGATCACGGTCGTGTGGTGGCTGGTCTTCGCGGCTCTGGCGACGTGGGTCCTGCTGCGCACCAAGTACGGCAACTGGATCTTCTCGGTCGGCGGCAACCAGCAGTCCGCCCGCGCGGTCGGTGTCCCGGTGACCTTCACCAAGATCTCGCTGTTCATGCTGGTCGGCTTCGGCGCCTGGTTCGTCGGCATGCACCAGCTCTTCGCCTTCAACACGGTGCAGTCCGGGGAGGGCGTCGGCCAGGAGCTCATCTACATCGCCGCAGCCGTTATCGGCGGCTGCCTCCTGACCGGAGGCTCCGGCTCTGCGATCGGCCCGGTCTTCGGGGCCTTCATGTTCGGCATGGTCCAGCAGGGCATCGTCTACGCCGGCTGGAACCCCGACTGGTTCAAGGCCTTCCTCGGCGTGATGCTCCTCGGCGCCACGCTCATCAATCTGTGGGTCAGCCGCACGGCGACCAGGAGGTGACCCCCATGACGACCACCCAAGGAACCGGCACCCACGGCGCCGTCCTGCAGGACACCGCACCAGCCGACGGCGCCGCCGTCGTCGAACTGCGCAACGCCGGCAAGTCCTACGGCAACATCCGCGCCCTGCACGGCGTGAGCCTGGCCGTCCATCCCGGCAAGGTGACCTGTGTGCTCGGCGACAACGGGGCCGGCAAGTCCACCCTCATCAAGATCATCTCGGGTCTGCACCAGCACACCGAGGGCGAGTTCCTCGTCGACGGCCG